>JAZODE010000089.1:0-25319 GCA_045596885.1 Victivallaceae bacterium | reverse complement strand
CGGCGGGACAAGCGCCTGTTACCTTTCCCCCTCCGCATAAAGCTACGGCGGGACAAGCCAGGTAGCAAGTGCAAACTACCCTTTACAGCTCTTTGCGAATGACATCTTTGCCATTTTTTGAATGACTTTTGAAATTACCTCCTTCTCTCATTTCGTCAGGCGGGCAGAACAAAAGTTTTGCGCCGCCTTTTTTTACTGGAAGGCGCTGTTTCGGAAAAGTCATTAAATTGTGCGCAATTTTCCGGGCATTATCATCTTTTCAGGAAAGGTCAAGTTTTATCACACTGATGTGAACCATTCGCTTGTGTCAGAACCGGGTTTCTCCCTGGTCAATTTGACGTGGCAGTCGATGAAGGAGTAATTCCCCTGACCCGAGTGGCGCAATCCCCACCGCCAGCTGTTAAACGGCTTGGTGCCCATGCTGGGGGATTCAGCATACCAGGGTAAACTGCTGAGACCATCTATATAGTGTCCGGACTCCCGGAAAAGCAGCGTCTTGGAGGGTTGTCTGTGCAGCACCAGTTTATTGCGCTTGTCCCTTTTGTAGCCGATGTAATAGTTATAGCCATACTTGTAATCTGCGTAAGAGGCGCTGCCCTTGCCTATATGGGGCGTGGGACACATGTATTTTGTCCAGGGGCTGATATAGGTGCGGAAATTTCTCTGGTTCCCAAAACTGTACTGACCGTACCAGTATTTCCACGCAGTTGAACTGCCCCCTGAGTGTGGAACACCGTAATGAGCATGACCTTTGTTGTCTTCGGAATAAAAGTACATGGCTTTGGCAAGAAAACCGATGTTGTTCTGGCATTGGGTGGTTTTTGCCCGGTCCCGTGCCTGCTGCAGGGCAGGCAGCAGCATGGCGGCAAGGATGGCGATAATTGCAATGACGACAAGAAGCTCTATTAAGGTGAAGCTGTACAGCTTCACCTGCCCATGGGCAGGTGAAAAAACTTCTTCTTTGCCATAAGCACGATCACAGCAGAGATGTGATTTTTTCGCCATAAGTTCAATGAGTGTGAAGGGAGCAGGTGAAGAAACTTTTAACGATCTGTTAACATTCATTTTCAAAACTCCATCTTGGTTGTATTTTTTTCCCTTGAGAAAACTCCTTGCAGCAAAACTCGTTGGTGGTATTGAAGACCATACCATACTGTTTTTACTATAACACGGCACTTTTCAGATTTCAAGAAGGAAAAATAAAAAAATACAATTTTTTTTAATGTGCCTTTAAGTCAACGCCCCCCTCCCTGAAATGGCAGTGGTGCAAAAAAATAAAAAAATTTTTTCAAGAGACTTGACTTTTTATATTTTATGTGGTATTGTAAATCGTACCACTTGAAAACGTACAGGTATTTAAAGGAGGTCCTATGAAACGAATTCTACTTGCGGCACTCTTTGCTGCTGCAACGGCTCTTCCCGGAGCCGCGAAACTGCCGGTGTTCGGTTATACCTTCACCGCAAAAACCCTCGGAGAAGAGGGGAAAGATCCCGGCTTCAAGAAGTTGGCTGACGGCAAGATCAATGCCGACGGCAAAAAAGAGCGTTACGGCAGAGTGCTTTTCCGCCATATCGACAACCGCCGTGCCCCTGTGCGGATCACCTTCAACTTTAAGAATGAAATCAAACTTACAGAGGTCAAAGCCCACTATTTCCGCTGGCACAACAGTTATGGGATCAAAGCGATCAAGCTGATGGGCATCAAATCTGACGGCTCCCAGATCCCCATGGGTTCCGTCACCTTGAATCATCCCTACAAGAAACCCAAAACCGATCCCTACAACATGGTCGCTGTCATCAAATCCGAAGACAGCACCCCTGTCAAATCTGTTCAGGTGATCTTCACCGCCACCGGCGGCTATCTGAGCTTGAACGAGATCGAATTTTTCGGAACCGAAATCAAAAAAGCCCCCCCGAAATTCAGCGGCAATCCCCTTGACAAGTTTGCTGCTCAGGCAAAGCCCGGGCTCCGGATGTATCAGGCTGACGGACAGTATATCCTTGAAAACGATCATGTGATCTACGGTATCGATCCCCGTTACTCCGGCTCTGTCAACTATGCTTACGACAAATCCGGCAAGTGCAATCTGATCATGTATTCCGCGCCCGGCAGCGGTTACGGTCCTCTTTTCAACGACCGTTTCTGGCCCGGAGGATATGACATCCGTGACATGTACCGTTACATCAGCTACATCCCGACCGTCATTTCCGACACCCCCGAAAAGAAGCAGATCAAGATGACCGGCGTGGGCAAAAGCGGCATCTACGCCAATGTCAAGATCGAAAAGATCTTCACCCTTGAGAAAAATTCCTCTCTGCTCCGGGTGGATTTTTCCATTACCAACGGCATGGATAACGTCGCTCCGCTGAAAAAAGGATATTGGACCTACGGCGGCGTGCAGGTTCAGGAGGGATACAGGCGTATCGTTCCCGGTCTCAACGGGGTGGAAGTTTCACCTGCTTTCAAACAGCTTGCCACCCGTGACATCTCCGCCGGCTGGTACGGTGTGGAAGCCGCGGGCCGCGGGCTTGCCATCCTCGTCCCCTGGGAACGGCTGAAAGAGGTCTATTACTGGGCGGAAAATACCTATACCGGTACGGTTGAATGTAAATTGGGCATCTATCCCATCACCGCCGGAACCACTTTCTCCTTCACCATGAGCCTTGCTCCCTTTGACAAAGTCGGCATCCCCGACAAGGTCAATGAATTTGCCGCAGGCGGTTTCAACCTTGAGCCTGAGTATCCCAAGACTCCGGCAACACTTTCTTTCAAGGCCCGTCTGAACACCCCCGGCAGCTGCGATGTGCGCATTTCCGCCGGCATCCTCAGAAAAGGCAAAGTCACCTTCAAACAGATCGCCAAAGGCAAGATCAGCGGCACCCACGGCGAAATCAAGTTCAAGCCCCTGGGCGGCAGAGGGACCATCGTCTACCGTGCAGAGCTCCTTCAGGGCGGCAAAGTCAAATTCTTTGCCGACTCCTCTGCGGCTTTCAACAACTACAACAGCGGTCTTTACGCTCAGGTGCTGCCCGGCGAAAAGATCAAGGACAGCAGTCCTGAAACTGCAAAACTCAATCTGAATTTCAACTCCACTGCCATTGCGACCCCTCATATCAAATGGGCAAAGCCCTATGCCGGCGGCAAGATCAAAGTCCTTGCCATCAACTCCGTCACAGGCGGTATCCGTGATATGATCGAAATGGCGCAGCGTTTTGATATCGACCTCACCACCAACTACATCGCAGGTCTCCACAGTCTCAGCGGTCACACCATGAGCCTCAACATCAAAAGCTGTGTCAATGAGTTGACCAAAAAGCTGAAAAAAGAGTATGACCTTTTCGTCGTCTCTTCCAACGCCTGGGATATCATCGGCAAAGGTAACGCTGCCGCCATTCTGGAACAGGTTTCCCGCGGCGCAGGTCTCATTATGACCGAGCCTGTCGCTTTCCCCTCTGAGTTTGCCAAGTACCTGAAGCTCAATCCCCGCCGGGGCGTCACCAATGATGCCGCCGTCTGGAACGGTGATTTCAAAGGCATCGACAGCAAACTTCTTCCTGCCACCCGGGTCAGAAACTATCTGGCTCCCAATGCCAAAGATGGTGTCAAGGTCGCAGCTTTCGCCAAACACGCCAAAGGGAACACCCCCCTTGCCCTTTCCTTCAACTATGGAAAAGGCAAAGTTTACGCCCTCGCTTACATTGCCTCCAACCCCGCAGGACGCAGAGGTCTGTACAACACCAAAGCACTTTTCTTCCTGCCCCAGATGTCCTACGGTCCTGCCGACGTGATACCCCAGTATGATTATCACGAGTATCAGATGGCATGGTTCGGTAAACTTTTCTTTGATGCCGCAGGCAAAAAGAGCTGCATCACCGACGGAAAAGCTGCCGTCCGTGCCGGGAAACTGACTCTTGACCTCAAGGCTTCTGCCGCAGCTCAAGTCGAAGTGGCTGTGACCGTCAGAGATAAATTCTCAGCTCCTGTGCAGACTCTCACCGTCAAAAAGTCTCTGAAACAGGGAGCCAACAAATTCGATATCACCCTTGCCCCCCTTGCTCTTTCAGGATTGCACATCGCTGATGTCATCGTTAAAAATGCCAAGGGCAGCTGCTGGTGGGGTGCCGCTTCTTTTGAAAACATTTCCGCAGCCAGGATCACCGGCGTCAAGATCGCTGACAAGATTTACAAGAAGAGCGAAAAGCTCCCTGTGGAAGTCTCCTTCAGCGGCAAAGCCAGGGTCCGTTACTCTCTCTTTGACACCACCGGAAACGAAGTTGCAAGAGCTGAAGGCGCTAAAGCTGCCATTGCCCTTGCCGACTGCCGGACCCCTGTTGCCAATCTGGTGATCGAACTTGTCAGCGGCAAGAAGGTCCTTGACCGCTCCAGGCACCGTATCGAACTTTATCAGGCTCCTGCTCCTCACCGGCTGAACATCGCACAGGGATGGCCCGGCGTGGGCGGCAAAGGACAGCTTTATCTGCTGCCGACCTATCTGAAACAGCTCCGCAAATTCGGTATCACCTGTACCAGCGGCAGCCGTTCCTCCAGAGACGTGCCCATTGTCGAACGCGCCATCCGTGACAGCGGCATCACCTTCCTCTCAGCTGAGATCAACACCAAAGCGGGTATCGGCGGCAAACGGCCCTTCGATGTCACCAAAAAGCCCAAGACTAAATTCGATCTGATCCGCAAGCCCTGCCTCAGCACTCCCGGTGCCAAGGAACAGCTGGCACAGGTCTCTTACATCAGTTATCACTTCAAATACGGTGTCATGGTGCTGCCCGGTCCTGATGAAGCCAACATGTTCAGCGAATGGGACGGCTGTTTCTCAGAACACTGTCAGAAAGAGTTCCGCAACTGGCTGAAAAAGGTCTACCCCTCACTTGACGCCCTGAACAAATCCTGGGACTGCTCTTTCAAAAGCTGGGACGAGGTCATCGCACTCACTGCTTCTGAAGTCCGTCAGAAAAAATCTTTCGCCGGATGGCTCGACCACCGTACCTTCAACGACTGGAACCGTGCCGACAGCTTCAGGATCATGCTCAAAGCCATGGATAAAGCCACCGGAAACATTCCTTACTCTCTCTCAGGGACCTCTGAAACCAACCCCTGGAACGCCTGGGACTGGTATCAGCTGATGCCTTATCTGCGTACTCTTGCCAGTTACTCCGGCGAACAGACCATCCAGCACCGCAGCTTTGCGCCCCACCGTCTTTCCTCCATGCCCTGGATCGGCTACGACGGTGACAGAGACGGTCAGCATCAGAAAGTCCTTTTCAATCTGATGAATGGCTCCACCGGCTTCAACATCTACGGCAACTACAATATCCAGACCGACTATCAGATTTCCCCCAGAGGTAAGGAACTGATCGAGGTTCTGAATATCTACCGCAACGGCCCCGGAGAAGCCATTATGCGTATGGATATCAAGACCTATCCCATCGCCTTCCTCTACTCTCCTGCCTCCATCAAGGTCAACTGGATCACCGGTTTCGCCAACCAGCGGGTCGCTTCCACCGGCGGATTCAGCCAGATGGTGAAAGATGCAAGTCTGGTTTACGACTACATCGCCTACGGACAGCTGGAAAAAGGCGGCGTCCCCTCCAAGTACAAGGTGGTATTCCTGCCCATGTCCTCTGCCATTTCCGACAAAGAAGCTGCCGCTCTTGAAGCCTTTGTGAAACGGGGCGGCGTTCTGATCGCCGATTTCCGCACCGGAACCTTTGACAATCACGGCAAGCCCCGTATGACACCTGCTCTGAACAAACTTTTCGGTATCCGTTCCAAAGGTGAGGTCAAGAAGGAAGATTCTGTCGTCATCGGCACGGGAGTTTTGAAAGGGCTCAAGGTCAATGCCTCCCACATTGAAACCAACATCACTCCTGCAGGAGCCAAAGTTATCGGAACTGCCAACGGCAAGCCTGTGATCTTTGAAAACAGCTACGGCAAGGGTAAAGCCGTCTACTTCGGAGCTTCCGTCATCGTCACCTTCGGCGACTGGAAAGAGATGCGCTATGCCAAAAACAACGCTCCCTCCACCAAGGCTCTCAACGATTACATCAATTCTTTCTTCAAGAGCCGGGGCATCAAGCCCCTTGCCACAGCTCCCACGCTGCAGGGAACGACACTTGCCATGCGTGAATCAGGGGTGGCAACTATCCTTGCGACCCTCAGGGATATCAGTCAGACTGCCCAGTTGAGCAAGGAGACCGCCAGCCACCAGATCAATCTGGACAAGAAATATCACATCTACGATCTGCTCAAAGGCGCCTATATCGGCTACGGCAACAAATTCAGCTACAAGTACACTCCCGTCACCCAGGGTGTCTTCGTCCTCCTGCCCTACAAGGGGAAAGGTATCGACGTGAAATTCACCTCTGACGGTGCGGTGCTGACTCTGGTTGCTGACACCAAAAAGTTTGCCGACCACACCTTCCATGTGGAATTGCTCAATGAAAAAGGCGAGGTCGTCTCTGCCTTCAACGATGTGATCCCCGGCAAAGGCAACAAGGGCTTCTACAAGTTCCGCAAGCCTTTCAATGCCAAAGGACAGTGGAAACTGCAAGTCCGTGAGGTCCTGACCGGTCTCAAAAAGACAGTGGCTCTGCCCTGATCCGGAACTTTTACCCCAGGGGGGCGTTTGCGAAACTCAAAATCGCAACGCCCCTTTTTTTGGGGCTCTTTTCCCTGCATAGGCAGGCAAGGTATCTTACTTACCCATCCTGAAAACAGAGTTTAGTGAAAAAACAGCGCAAAAGAGCCCCACCTGCAAAGGGGGGACGAATTGAAATTATTTGTAAGAATCACGGTTTTGCTCTTGACTAATCCCTTTGTGCGATGTATCTTATAATCAGTTGCACATTTTACAAGAGGAAAGTGTTATGTTTTCAAATTCATTCTGGGTCGGTTTGTGTGCTTTTGCCGCTGTGACCCTTGCCATGCTGGGGCTGATCGAGTTCGGCATCTATGTGGCAGTGCGTTACCGGGAACGCTATCTGGAAGAAGCCAAAACTGAACTTGACGATATCCTTATCCAGCTGCCAGCCAGCAGACTTCTGGATCTTTCCATCACCCTGAGTGCTATCGGTGCGATCGTCACCGTGGTGCTTGTTTCCACCAAATCCGAAGAGATGAACTGGAGCATCGGTGTTCTGGCGGCACTGGCGGTGGGAGCTGCCCTCTTCCCCATCCCCCGTTTGATCCTGCGTCTTCTTAAAAAGCAGCGTCTTGTAAAGTTCAATATCCAGCTTGAGGATGCTTTGGGCATGATGTCAAGCTCTCTCAAGGCAGGATTCAGTATCAATCAGGCTCTTGAAAAGGTTTCTGAGCAGGAAATGCACCCCATTGCTCTGGAGTTCAGACTTCTGATGCAGGAGCTTCAGCTGGGCGTGCCTCTTGATCAGGCACTTGACAATATGGCGCGCCGCATCGGTTCCGAGGACTTTGAGCTGGTGGCGACTGCCATTATCACTGCCCGGCAGACCGGCGGTGAACTGACCGAAACGCTGGAGCGTGTGGCGGCGCTGATCCGTGAAAGAGGACGCATTGCCGCCAAGGTCCGTGCCCTTACTGCCATGGGGCGGCTGCAGGCGATCATGATCGGCGCCATGCCCTTTCTGCTCCTTTTCGGCATGTACCATATCAGCCCCGGAATGATGGACTCCTTTGTAGGCAGCTTTGCCGGAGTCGTTTCCATCGGTGCCGTGGTGCTCCTTGTCATCTTCGGATTTCTTGCGATCCGCAAGATCACCAATGTGGAGGTTTGAATATTATGGAAGGTATACTTGAATTTGCAACTGCCCTTTGCGGCGGGATCAGTACCGGCTGCATAGCCTATTATATCATCTGTGCCATTTCTTCTGTGGGATTTGAGCGCAAAGTGACCTTTGAGAAGCCCATCCCCATTCTTTTCAAGCTCCTTTACCCCTTTCTGCCTCTGGGCAGGCATATAGGGGAGAGCAAGAGTTTTGACTCCTGGCACAAGGCAGCCGAAGTCAAACTTGCCATGAGCGGTTACTCCAATGTGATGACTCCGGCGGATTTTACCGGGCTGCGGATCATCTTCATCATCGCAGCATTGCTCCTTGCTGCGTTCGGTATTTTTACAAAACACACCGGAGCCTGTTTTCTGGTGGCAGCTTTACTTTCATTCTACCCCAGTGTCTGGATCAATACCATCATCAAAAAGCGTCACACAGAGATCATGCGTGCGCTGCCCAATGTGCTGGATCTTCTGACTTTATCCGTTGAATCAGGCAAGGATCTTGTTTCATCCCTGAGAGATATCCTTGACCGCCGTCAGATGGATGCTCTGGGGGAAGAACTGCTTTTCACCTTTCAGGAGATCCAGCTGGGACGCAAGCGCAGTGAAGCCTTGCGCGCCATGGCTCAGCGGGTGCGGCAGGTGGATCTGACCGCTACCTTGAACTCCATCGTTCAAGCGGAAGAACTGGGTGTGGGCATCGCCCAGCTGCTGCGTATCCAGGGGGATACCCAGCGTGCCAAACGCTTTACACAAGCTGAAAAACTTGCCAATGAAGCCCCTGTCAAGATCATCATTCCTGTGGTGCTTTTCATCCTGCCTGCGGTGTTTATCATTTTGATGGGGCCCCTGATCAAAACCACCATTGACCAACTGCGCTGAAAATGCTTACCAATATGACCCGCAATGCCCTCCTTGCCCGGGATCCTGCGTGTGCGGAAACTTTTTGGCAGCGTTTGATGGGGCTCATGGGAAAGAAAACGTTCCCGGAGGAGTACGATTGCCTCATTTTTGAAAAGTGCAACTCCATCCACTGTTTTTTCATGCGTATGCCCATAGATGTTATTTTTACAGACAAAGAAAACAAAGTGGTCAAATGTATTTCCGGACTGAAGCCATGGCATCTGGCATTCGGCACTTTGAAATCGTGTAATTGCATTGAACTGCCTTCCGGAACTCTGAAAAAAAGCGGAACTCTTCCGGGAGATCGACTTTGTATCAATTTCACTGAAAAGGGAGGAAAATGTCAATGAAAAAATTGTTTCTTATAACTTTGTCCGCTCTGGCACTGCCTCTGGCGGCAGATGTGGAACTGCGTTCAAAAAGTGTGCAAAAATGCTGGAGTGAGATACTGCAGAAAGCCGCCGCAAAAGACTCTGTTGTCAGGATCCCCAAGGGAAAATATGTTTTTACCAAGCCCCTCATCATTACCCGTGATACCCGGTTGATTTTTGCCGAAGGCGCCCATTTTTTCTTTGATGTTGCTCCCGGGATCATTGTCAAAGGGGGCAAACTGCGTATGGAAAGCTCAGGTGACGGTGCCCTCATTACCAGCAGCGGCAAGTTTACCGGATTCGGAACCAATCAGCGGGGAGCCATCATCGACTTGAACCGCAGCGGGCACGACCCCAAGCTGAAAGAGGCTTCTTTGTACATGAACAACATAGAAATGCGTGGTGCCTTCTGTGTGGACGGCTCCAACCGCCGCCACCTGCCTGTGAAACTGGGACCCATCGAATTGCACAAATGCCGTATGATCGTCACCCAGAGGGGCGTTTATATCGTTTCCCCCAAAGTCGAGTCGGTGAAGGTGACAGAGTGCCTTTTCAAAGGAGGTGTCTTCGGTCTGCAAATTGATGCCGCCATCCCGGGGGGGGCTTATGTCTGCGGCAATATTTTCCGCAATGTGGGGCGCAGCGCCCTCATGCTGGGGAAATCCGGACAGGTGGCTGAAGGATGCACCAAACATCTGCCCAATGCCATTGTTCATGACAATCAGATATTGGAAGGCGGACACATGGCGACTTCAAAAAATCTTTACATCCACGGTATGCTGATCTACGGACACAATGTTTCCGTGCAGGGGAACATCGTCCGCAACTTCAACCGGGGCGTTCCCGTTCCCGGCGCCCGATGCGGACATCACATCGTGGAAAAGGAGAGGACTTACCGCAGCCGCACCAACATGGTCAACGGCAAAAAGCTGATTATTTCCGGTTCCGCCATTTATCTGAAAGCCAACCGTGCCATCGTCCACGGCAACATCTGCACCAACTCCGGGTGGCGTTCTGTCATTGAGATCAAAACGGGGGGCAAGGAGTATTTTTCATCCGTGGTCAACAATGTGGTTGACGGAAAATCCCTTGCCATTGACGAAAGTTACGCTTTTGAGTGCAACAGCGGCCGTTCTCTGTGGGCGAACAACATCGTCTACGATGTCCCCCAGCAGGCGTTTGTGGTCCGCAGCGGCTTTGAAAACACCTTTATGAACAATCTTATCGTCAACGCCCGCGTGGGCTTCGGACTTTCCGGAACCACGCCGGGACAGCACGAACTCATCAGCGGCAACCGCTTTATTGATGTGGAGTACCCTGTGGCAGTGGGGCTGCAGAAGGTCAAGGCTGCAGGGGGGCTTGATGTGCACTCCATGCCTCCTTCACACATTGACAGTGATGCAGAACTGCCTTCACCTTCAAAGGAACATGCCGGGCGCATGATCTTCAAAGGGAAAGCCCTCTTCTGCTGTGTCAACACAGGCAAAGGATACGCCTGGCTTGAGCTTTCAGGGAAACTTGTGCCTCAGAAGAAGTGGCGTGTCATCGGCGTTGAACTCTTCCGGGATTCCGACCAGTCGGGCAGGGAAAAATTTGACGCTCCCTTGAATGATCCTCTTTACCCCGGATGGAGCTGTATCATGCGGAATGCAGGGACAAAGATCCTTGACCCCAAAGCCGGACACATTGCCTTTGATACCAAAGATTTTGTTACAGGAAACCGTTCATTGAGGGTCCGTTTCAAGGGAACCGCCGGACAGTTCGCACTTTACCGCACCCTTGATCTGGAACCGGGGAAACGGTACCGTGCCACGGCTGTGGTCAAAGGGGAAGAACCCCGTAATGTGCGGCTTGAGATCGCTTTGCCGGGGGGGAGATCCGAACAGATCCGTGGTGCTGAAGATAAAAAGTGGCAGCGTTTGAGCGTTGATTTCACTTTGCCTGCCAAACAGGGCAGGTGTACTCTTTATATCAGAGGATACAAGACCTCCGAGGGCAAGGGAACCTGGCTGGACTCTGTTTCAGTGCGGGAACTTGAAGATGCTTCGCTGCCGCCCCCAAAGGTGCGTAAAACCGTGGGCAAAGAGCTGCTCAAGCCTTTTGTTTCTCCCCAAACAGGAGTTCTGCCCGGCGGATGGAACAGCTTTTCACCGGGTAAAGTCTCTGTCAGCAATGAGAGGGGAAATACAGTCGTTTTTTCTGCTCAGGGCAAAAAGAGCAGCATCATGGTCAGTACGATGATGAAGCTCCTCCCGGGGAAGAGTTACCGCTTTGCTTACGAAATACAGATCGACGCCCCCGGAACTGTGACGCCCAGCATCAAAGTCGGAAAAACGACTCTGACAGGGAAGTTGCAGAAAACTTCCCAGTGGCAGAAAGGGCAGATCGATTTCTCATTGCCGCAGGAGCAATCCCGTGCTGTGCTGCGCCTCTGGGCGGGGGAATTGATGCCGGGGAAATTTTTCAAAGTCCGCAATCTTTCTTTGAAAGAACTTGAAAAGTAAGGAGACCTGAAAAGTGCCTTCTGGGGGAGATTCCTACTGGGAGTATTACAGGAGCTTACCGGAGTCCCTGCGTTCAGTCGAGTTGCCTTTGAAACTTGTCCGCTGCGGCAATGTGAAAACCGATCATACCGTATTTGAACGCTCAGCTTATCCCTTTGAGGTGTGGGAAGAGGTTGTAACAGGCGCCGGATTTGTCACTGTCAACCATGTCAACTTTGCCGTCAAAGCAGGAGACATTTACCGCCTTCCCATGGGGGCAGATCACCGTCTGGCAGGGGACAGACATCAGCTTTGGGAGAAGAAGTTTTTCCTTCTTGAGGGGAGTATGGTGCCTATGCTTATTGAACAGTTCGGATTCAAAGAACAGTATCATTTCCCCGGTGGAGCAAAAGAGAGCAGAGGCATATTTGACATTCTCAATGATTCCTGGCGATCACACTCTTTTGACATGCACCTGACAGCTGCAGAGCAATTTATGAAATTCTTGTGGCGTTTGCGTTTTACAGGGGAGGTTTTCCGGGGAAACGGCATTTCTCCCAAAGTGCAGCAGCTGATGGTGTCTATCGACCAACATTTTCAGCTGCATCTTGATTTGGACCATCTGGCAAGGGTGTTCAATATCTCCCGCTCCCATTTGCAGACACTTTTCAAAAAAGAACTGGGGATAACCCCTTACGAATATCATCTGCGCCGCAAATTTGAAAAGGCAAAAGAGCTTCTGCTTCAATCCTCTCTTTCAATCACCGAGATCTCTCAGCAGCTTGCTTTTCATGACCGCTTTCATTTTTCCCGTGAATTTTCCCGGCGTTTCGGCATTTCTCCTGCCGCATTCCGTAAAAAAAGCTCCTCCCGGTAGGGGGAGGAGCAAGTCAGGAGAAAATCGTTTTATTTTTTTCTGATAACAAGAGTTGCTTTCTCAACGATGATCTCACCGCCGGAGGTGTTGAGAAAGATATTGTTGTAATATCTTCTGCCGCCTTTTTGGGCGATTTCAGGAATGAGAGTGACAACATTGGTGATGGTTTGAGGTTTGTCACTCAGGACGAAACCTTTACTGCCGCCGCCGTTGGCGACAAATTTCCCTGCGGCGTTGGTCCATCCGGCACCCAGTGATCCTCTGCCTTTACCCCGGAGCGTCACGGTAAAGACTCCTTCTTCATCGGGCTGCAAGTCGATCATGCGGGCGCAGCGCAAGGCTCCCCATGATAAATTGGTGTATCCGAATTTGATTGCATCTTTGCCGTTGGATCTGATGTGTTCCATTTTGATCCTGGGGGAGGAAACATACCAGATCCCTTTATCCTTAAAGTTGCTGATGTCATGAGTTGTAGTGGCAGACCGTTTGCCGAAGCGGATGGCTCCGAAGCCTGAAACATCGGCAAAGCTTCCTGAGAGGGGAATGTTCCATGAGTAGAGCTGCCGTGCGCCTGCAGTGGAAAAGGCTCCCTGCATATACCAGTTTTCGCCCTGACGGGGAACTCTTCCCATGATCCCTTTGAACGGCAGAGTCACTTCAGAGCGCCAGACACCATCTTTGACCGTGTCTTTGTGGGACCAGCTGCCATGCCATCTTCTTTCCCCTTTGCCGCCGGGAGTGTGCCAGCAGTCAAAACGGGAGTTGGGACGGGCACTGAAGACCAGCTGGCAGCTGCCGTAGCCTGCGGTGAAGAAAAACTCCCAGACGGCATCATTCCAGAGCTTCTGACTGTCCCGGGGGAGGGGCTTGGGATCGGGGGCGTTTTTCAAAGGAGCGGTGCAGACAAGCAGTATGGCTTTATCAGTGTATGCCGCCTTGAATGAGGCAGTGGTCGCCGGGTATAAGGGTTTCAGGGGAGTCAGGGGTTGAGCGGGGATCTTTGCCCATGCGGGATCGGCAAAGCCTGTGACTTTCACAAGGGCAGCGCTTTTGGAATCCTGACGCAGGACTTTGGGATCACTGTTGAAGGCTCCCTGAAAGAGTCCCCCCATGGAGCCCCCGGCACGCAGGTTCGCCATATTGGGGAATCTGAAAATGCCCCAGATCAATCCCTGTTTACGCTCCAGACCGTTGAGGAAGGCGTTACGCTTTTCAATGGCATCTGCCAGAGCAAGGCGGTTGGCTCTTGAGTCGCTCTTCTGGAGCGCTTTGGAAGCATTGTTCACATGGGCGGTCAGCACCAGATAGGCGAACTCTTTTTTCAGCCGTTCAGTGAACTCTGATTTTGTCCACACCTTTTCCGCCTGAGCAAAAAGTTTTTCCAGCTTGGCAACGATGGTTTCAGGATAGCGCTGTTCCCAGAGGACGTCGGCGGTCAGGCGCTTCAACTGGAAATTGTTGAAATCCTCGTTTTTCTTGTTGGGGAAAAGTCTGGAACGCTCATTGAGGAGCAAAAAGAACTTTTCCATGTAAGGAGCCGCTTTGGCTCCGTAGGTGAAAAGGCAATACTCCTTGAGCATCCGGCGCCAGTCGGTATCGGGATCGCCGCAGAATTTGCCGTATGCGTAGACCCAGGGACCGTTCAGAGCAGGGGAGAAACCGATACCGCAGTTGTAAAGGTAGGTGACGGGGGTGGTGCGCATCCACTTAAGCTCTTTCTGCAGATAGTCGAAATCCGCCGAAGGAGCGTAGCTTGAGGCAAGGTAGGAGCCGAAATAATAGGTCCACGCCGCCATGCCGGTGATGTTGAACTTTTTCCACCCTTCAAGAAGTTCTTTTGTGGCGGGCGCCACGTCGATGATCATTCTTTTGGTGGGGAACTTTTTGATGGTTTTGGGGATCATGTGGGTGACGCCGTAACAGGCAATGGCAGGGGTGACGCCGGGACGCTCTTTTTCAAGCCTTGCCGCCATGTCAACATGGAGCCGCCACACCTTTTCACCCCAGTCGGAGGTGTTGTACATCTTTTTGCAAGGTGTGCACTGGCAGGGAATAAAGCCATCGGTCTGTCCGAACTCCACCACCTTGTAGCCCAGATCAGCCCGTTCAACAGCGTTCCGGTAGATCAGTTCCTGTACCTTTTTGTTGGAAAGGCAGTACTGGGGACGGGGTTCGTAAATGGGAGTCCTTGCATGATAGAAGCGTTTGCCGTTCAGGAGCGCAAAGTATTCGGGGTTGGTCTTGAAATACTTATCCTGAGGAATGGCTTTCGTATGGTAGTGGACATGGTAGGCTTCCCCGGGGGCAAAGTAAAAGTTGTTGGCGATGCTGTAGAGGATCCCCCCCATGTCAGACATCTGGGCAAAGCGTGCCTTTTGGCGGTAAGAGAACTTTTCAGGGACCGTCACTTTGGCAAGGGGAAGGGTACGGACACCCTCATGGAGTCCGTAGTTGTTGTGGGAAGGGATCACAAAACGGGTGTTGAGAAACTTTTCAGCAAAGGTGCAGGCGGCTTTCAATGAACCGTTGGTGTAATGGACGAAATAATGGGGGTACTTGAGAGCGGCAAACATGTCGCTTTTTTTGAAGGGATTCCCCGCATCCATGCCGTAGCAGTAAATATCCTTGCCTCTGACCACGATAGCATGTTCCCAGCGTTCAAAGTTTTTGGAAGAAAGCCCCAGGTTTGCGGCAGCTTTGGTGTTGCCCACATAAATGGCAGGCTTGCCGGGGAGCTTTTTGCTTTCAGTGACAAGGGGCACCTTGACACCTGAGGCTTTGAAGAGAGCCGACTGGATAAGTTCGCCCCCCAAAGTAATATACTTGTCAAGAGTCTTGTTGCCGCAGCTTTCAGGTACGACGATCTGGTAGGCAGATTTTTTTCCTTCCGCAATGGTCAGATCTGCTGACCGGAGGGAAAGACAGAGGCCTGCCGCAAGCAGGAGAAAGAGAGTTCTTTTCATAGATTTATGATTCCTTATCTATTTTTATGTTGGGCTCAGAGGTATTTATGCTCATTGCCCGACATGGGCCAGGGATTGTAAAATACACCGTAGTAAGCTGAAGCTCCTGTTGACCAGACACCGGGAACTTTGTGTTTTTTCCGCAGTTCGACGTGGAAGTCTCCGAAAAACATGGTGGCGCCGCCTGAGTGACGGTAAGCCGCCCCATTGACCACCCGGACTCCGGGGAAGTTCTCTTCATTGGTGCGATACCACGCCTGTTTGGCAGGAGAGGTGTTTTCAGCTTCAATGTAGGGGCACCAGGCAGAGGGACGGCGCAATCTGGTTGCTTTGACTGTTCCCTTGTACTGATTCTGATCCTGATCCCGGGTCATGGCAATACCCACACGGTGTTTGTCGCTTTCACCCGGAACGGGGGCACTCTGCAGTTTGGGACAGGCAAATTCACAAAGGATTTTCCTGGAAGAATCCTGGTAGTAACTGAAAATGTAACCAGTATGGTTGCAGCCCAGATAGGGGCTGATGTTACCGTAGTCTCCGGAGCTTTCTCCCCGGTGGATCGCCGCAAAAAAAGGGTTTTTGCGGGGGCTGTCGGTGTTTTTTCCGGTATTCCAGTATCCGGGGTAAAACTCATTGTTGTCCTGCACATAGAAAGAAAAGCTCCCGGCAAGATTTTTCATGTTGTTGGTACATTTGCTTGCCATGGCACGATCCCGTGCCTGCTGCAGCGCCGGCAGCAGCATGGCGGCAAGAATGGCGATAATGGCAATTACGACCAAAAGCTCAATCAAGGTAAAGGGGGATTTACAATTTTTCATAAACTTTTTTCCTTTTGAAATCAGCTCATTGGGTTAATGAAAATCCATTGGCAACACTGCAATAATATAACTCCTGTTAATTAATAATACAAGGTGTTTTTGTACAATGTGTTGCAATAAATCATACATCAGTACACCTTTGTCCCTGTGTTAAATATAATACACGATCGACTAAAAAGCTATTGATAATATTTTTGTAATATATGTAAAATATGATAAATCGTGAAACAAGGTTCTCCGGGAGAAAGTTTTCCAGCAGAAACAGTGGTGCTTCTTGACAATCACCCTTAACCGGGGTATATTAAAGAGACTGTTATCCTACACAATTTTATGAGGAGTTCCGATGATGAAACTTGGAATCAATCTCGTGTGCTTTGTCCCCGCCAGACAGGGGAAGTACCGTTCCCACGAAGAGGCGGCACGGCTCTGCCGTGAAGCGGGGTTTGAAAGCGTGGACTGCCATGTGAACTTTACTGAAAATCCCGATTATCTCAATATCGCAAAGGATCTGCGGCGCCAGTATGATGCTGCCGGAGTCAAAGTGCATCAGATCCACCTGCCTTTGTTCCGGTTCCGCAAGGATGCCGACGGAGTGCAGCTTTTCCGTGAAAATGCCCCCCGTGCCATGGAGTGTGCTGACATCCTGGGGGCGCAGTTCGCCGTCGCTCATGTGGATGAATACCGCATCAGTTCCCCTGAGGAGTGGGAGTTTGACAAAATCCTTGAGATCACTGCCGATTATTTCGCCCCCGTGGTTGAGCTGGGGAAAAAGTACGGCGTTACCCCCTGTATCGAAAACATCTACGAAGATCACCTCAATGTGCCTGAAAATTGCCGGTCGCGTTTTTCGGCTGAAACAGAGGATCTTATCGCCCTTGCCGATCTTTTCAAGGAAGAGGTGGGCATCTGCTGGGATTTCGGACACGGCAAGGTGGCTTACGGCGAAAATATGCTTTCCGAACTCAAAAAGGTGGGCAAGCGCCTTGCCACGACTCATGTGCACGACAATCACAGCGGCAAGGATCTTCATCTGCCCCCCTTCTTCGGGAACACCGATTGGGAGTCCATCATGATTTATCTGAAAGAGATCGGATACGATGGACCTTTCAGCTTTGAGCTGCTCCGGGCGTCCTTCCCTGAAAGTGCAGTCCGTGAGACTTTGAGTTACCTTTATTCTGTGGGGCGCTCTCTCCTTGATATGGCGCGCTGAAAAAATTCTGAAGGAATCCTTTTTATGTCAAATGTTTATTTTATCCCCGTTGCCCACGATCCCGGCAGTGAAGAACTTTCCCGTCTGGGCAGAAAGCTCCTTGAGATCCTCATCGAAAAGGAAAATCTTTCTCTTGAAGAAGAGATCCCCTTGAAACTCCATTTCGGCGAAAGGGGCAATTTTACCTTTCTCAAGCCTGAGACCTACGACGGCATCATAGACTTTCTGGAAGAGAAAAAGATCAAAAGCGCCTTTACTGAAACAAGTGTCCTCTACGGCGGTGAACGCTTCAATCGTGAAAAACATACCGCTCTTGCCCTTTCCCACGGATTCAAAAGGCTGCCTGTGGTCATTGCCGACGGAGCCAAAGGGGAAGACGCGGTGCAAGTCCCTGTGAATTTAAAACACTTCAAAAGTGTCAGCATCGCAGCCGGTCTTGCCAAATTTGAACAGATCCTGGTGCTTTCTCACTTCAAAGGACACATGCTTGCCGGATTCGGCGGCGCCATCAAGCAGCTTTCCATGGGATTCGGTTCCAAAGGGGGCAAGATGGCAATGCACCTGGGGGTGAAACCCCGGATCATGGGACTTTTCTGCAAAAAGTGCGGACTCTGTCAGAAACGGTGTCAGGTGCAGGCGATTTCCAACACCAACGGCAAATTCAAGATCGACCACAGCAAGTGTATCGGCTGCGGCGCCTGTTTTTCCATCTGTCCCCGTCATGCGGTTTCCATCTTTTCCATAGGCGGATTCTGGAACGCCCTTTTCAAAGGAAAATTTTTCCGGGAAAAGCTGGTTGAATACGCCTGCGGCTCTGCCAAAGGGAAGAAGCATATCTACATTTCCTTTGCCGTCAACATCACACGGGGATGTGACTGCGAACCCCACCCCATGCCCCGCTGTATCAAAGATATCGGCGTTTTTGCCTCAACAGATCCCGTCGCCATAGATCAGGCTTGCTGGGATGCCGCCGCAAAAGCCGGGAAAAAGTTCCGGGGCGCCGAACAGCTCCAGTACGCCGAAAAGTGCGGTCTCGGCAGTACGAAATACACTCTTATTGAGTGCTGAATTAATAAAAAAGCCGTCGGGAGTAACTCCTGACGGCTTTTGCGTTGCTGTGGTATCAGAAGAGCCACTGTGCCAGTGACGGTTCGGCTTTGCGCTCAATGGGAGCGGCAAATTCGATTTTGAGCACATTGCACAGGGGATCCGGGGGCAGTGCAGGCAGATCGCAGATCCGCAGCTTGCCGCTCTGGGCGTCGTAGTCAAAGGGAAACTCTGCGCCGCCGTCAAGGAGTGTCACCTTCACAGGGGCACTGCCCACATTGATGGCAGTTGCCACCTTGCCGGGCCAGCGGACGATGCACCAGTAGGCGGTGTTGCCTTTGCGGGTCCATCCGCCCTGCAAATTGAGATCCACTTCGCCGGGGGCAGAGGCGCCGATGAGAGGACAGCGCTTGGAGTTGTAGATGGCTTCGCCGTTGCGCTTGAGCCAGTTGCCCATGGCGGTGAGGCGTTCGTGTTCTTCGCCCCGGATCCTGCCGTCGGGCTGGGGACCGATGTTGAGCAGATAGTTGCCTTCGCCCTGAGCGGCGGCAAGAAGGTACTGGAGCAGCTGTTCAGGGCTCTTCCAGTTGGGGTTGAACCGGGTGTAGCCCCAGCCGCAGCTGTCGCCGATGCACATGCAGCTTTCCCACGCTCTGCCTGAGGCAGAAGCCTTGACCACCTGTTCGGGGGTGTCGATATCCTCTTCCAGACCGGAGCGGTTGTTGATGATGATCCGGGGTTGAAGCTCCCGGACCATGGCATTGAGTTCACGGGCACGCCAAAAGTCGATCCGTTCCTCTTTGGTTCCGCTCAAGTCAGCCATCCAGCCGCCGTCATATTCCAGAACAGCGATCTCGCCGTAGTTGGTCATCAGTTCTCTGACCTGATTGTGGATCCGCTCCACCATGGCTTCTTTGGATTCGGGGAACTTTTGGGGTTCAAAGTAACCGGGGAACCGCCAGTCAAGCAGAGAGTAGTAAAGTCCCACTTTGAGACCGTATTTTCTGGCGGATTCAGCATACTCTGCCACGATATCCCGCTTGCAGCCGTGTTTGGCGGCGGTAAAGTTGGAGTATTTGCTGTCAAAGAGTGAAAATCCCTCATGGTGGCGGGTGGTCAGCACCACATATTTGGCGCCCGCTTCAGCGGCGAGCTGGCACCACTCATCGGTACACCCTTTTGCAGGTTTGAAATCATCGGCAAGTTTTGCATATTCTGCGGGGGAAATGCGTTCGGAGTACATAGTCCACTCCCCTCTGCCGGTCAGGGCATAGAGTCCGTAGTGGATGTAGATACCGAATCTGGCTTCATGGAACCACTTCATGCGTTCTTCGTAAGTCATAAAAAGCACACTTTCTTTGAGTTGATTGGCTTGGGTTTAATTGGCTTTGAGTTTATACAATCCCCGGAGTTCCCGGGCGGTGTTGACTTTGGTCCACAACTCCTCATCCCGCCTGAGGAGTTTGAGAAAACCGCTGGTGGAAAGTCCGCAGAGTTCAGCGCTTTTCTTGTGGTCATACTCCTGTTCCTCAAGGAGATCAAGAATATAAGCCAGGTTGAGGGGGTACTCCTCATGTTCAAGGGCGCACTCCGGACGGGGCGGGGGCAGGGCGGGGAGACAGCGCACCTCAAAGGCGATGAGACGCCTGAGTTTCCACAAGGCGCAGCTGCGGTTGCGGTGCTGGCTGCGTTCGGAGCAATCCTCAGCGGCAAAGTTTTCATCGTCAAGGAGCACTACCCGCGCGGCGGAAGAGGTTTTGTTTCTTTTCTGTCCGCCGTTGCCTGAGCCGCGGCAGAACTCCAGACGGCACCGTGCCGAAAGTTCCTCATCCGACGCCTGAAGCAGCAGATCCCGTAAAGAGCGTTCCATGGAAAGCTCCTTTTACTTTGTCAGCAGTCCGTGAAGATCGGCAGCGATCTGAGCGGCTTCTTTTGCGGCGGCATCCAGCTTTTCTTTCTTGCTGTCCTCTTTGAGACCGAGCTCTTTTTCCTCTGCGTCAGCGATGGTTTTTTCCTGCTGGTAATCTTTCCAGCGCTTGCTTTCGTTGAGGGAGACGCTCTTTTTGTTCCGGTGTTCTTTGAACATGGCAATGCGCCTCTTGATAACCTTGAACTCAGGGGAACGGGCAATGCGTTCAGCTGATCTCTTTTTCAGGATGGCGATTTTTTCGTCGATGTCCGGAATATGGCTCAGACGGTTCACAGGAGTGATATTATCCCAGGGCAGATGGTTGTCAAGGAACATTTCTCCGGCTTTCATCTCCTCAGTCACAGACGGGATCCGGATGTCAGAGCGGATCCCCAGCTGCTGTACGGAACTGCCGGAGGTGCGATAGAACATTTCGATCTCAAAAGTGACACTGCCTCCGGGACGCCGGTTGGGGTTGAAAAGAGAGTACCCCTCTCTGAGCTTTTCGACCTGAAGCACAGTGCCTTTGCCGAAGGTACGGCTGTCGCCTACCACCACGGCACGGTCACAATCCCGGAGCGCTGCGGCAAAGATCTCTGCCGCCGAGGCGGAAAGTTTGCTTATCATGAGGACCACGGGACCTTGCCATTCCACTGCGGGATCGTCATCCACGGCAAGAGTGATGCGGCGTCTGAAATCCCGGCGCTGGACCACGGGACCTGTGGTGATGAAAAGCCCGGTCAGATTGATGGCTTCAGCCAGACTGCCGCCGCCGTTGCGGCGCAGATCCATGACCACCGCCTGAACGCCCTCTTTGCGGAACCGGACCAGTATCTTGCGGACATCTTCACTGCAGCGCTTGTAATTGGCATCGCCGCGGATGGCGCTTTCAAAGTCCATGTAGAAACTGGGCAGAGAGATCACACCCACCTTTTTGCCGCCGCACTCCATGATCTCGCCCTTAGCCTCGCTGTCTACCAGCTGGATCTTGGCACGGGTCAGGGTGATACGCACCGGAACGCCGCTGCGTCCTTTGGCGCCGGGAAGCACAGTCAGGGTGACTTTGGTATTTTCCTTGCCCCGGATATATTGCACAGCTTCATCGACAGGCATGTCGATCACATCGACTGTTGCGCCGTTTTCCTGAGTCACGGCAACGATCCTGTCGTTGACTTTGAGTCTGCCGTCACGGGCGGCGGGACCGCCGGGAACGAGGGAAACGATCTTGATAAAGCCGTTGTCAGTGGTCAGTGTTGCCCCGATACCGGTGAGAGAAAGACTCATGTCGATGTCAAAGTTTTTCGCCGTGCGGGGAGCCATGTAGTTGGAGTGGGGACCGTAAACATGAGCAAGGGAGTTGAGATAGATACCCAGTATGTCGATCTTGTTGCGTTTTTCAACGGCGTTGCTTACATCACGGAGCCGTTTCAGAACTTTTGACTCCGGCGTACCGGCGTTCCAGCGTTTTGCATCAGCCAGAGCTTTGCGGTCTTCGGGATCTTTACTTTCCTTCATGGCACGGTCGAAAAGGCGGTAAAAGAGGACTTCATTTTTGATGCGTTTCAGCCACAATGCTTTGAGTTCGGCATCGTTTTTGCAGCGGGGCAGTTTGGTGCGGTCAGGGATGAACTCCTCATTTGTATTGAAATCCAACTTGCTTTTGAGGAGTTTTTCCGCATACTGGCGATACTCCCGCTGGCGGACGAGAAAGCGGTTGTAGATCTGGAATGCTCTGCTGTTGTCCCCCTTGACCAGCGCTGCAAAAAGCTCTTCCGGGGCGCGTTTGAAAAGTTTGATGTCATCCTCTGTAAAAAAGAACTTGCTGCCGTCAAGATCCTTGATGTATGTTTCAAGGTGGTCAACTGCCACTTTTGGGGTGAGGTCGAGCTGCCGGTAGTGATTTTTGTGGAGTATTGCAAGGGTCTTACGGGTAATATTGGCAAGATCCTCATCGGTATACTCATGCTCTCCCGGGGCGGAGGCACCGCAGGTGAAGGCAAGGGAAAAGATAAGGACCGCAGACGCAAAGACAGTCGGCAGACAGAAATTTTTCATGTATCCAAACATGGTGACAACTCCTCTTGTTGATCGGCAAAAATTCATCTCAGTAATATAATCCGGTTTGCCGCAAATTTCAAGCAGGAGTAACGAAAAAAGTTCGGCTGCAAAGGATTTTTTTTTCAGAAAAACTTAAATATCTGTGTCGTAGAGGCAATTTCAAAACTCCTCAAAATTGTCAAAGCGCCCTCGCTTCGATCTGATAAAGGGAGCGTTTGCGGCTGTTACCTTGCAGGTAGCAGCCTCAAACTACCCTTTACAGCTCTTTGCGAATGGCATCTTTGTCATTTTTTGAATGACTTTTGAAATTACCTCTTGTAATGAAAGAAAATTGTGCTATATTATGCGTTTGGGTCAAAAAACAGAAGACTAATTGTTCACCCCTTATTAAATGGAATAGCTAAGAGATGAATTGTGACTTTTCAAAACTGAGTCCTGCAGAACTGACTTTGGTCAGACGGGAACTTGAGGAGCGTTACGCCGAGTTTCAGTCACGGAAACTCAAACTCAATATGGCACGGGGAAAACCCGGCGCTGAACAGCTTGATATCAGCGATGCCATACTTGAATCAGCCAACCCCAAGTTTGCCGCAGACGGCACCGATTGCCGTAACTACGGCTGTCTTGAAGGTCTGCCCGAAATGCGGCAGTTTTTCGGAGATGTGCTGGGGATCGAGCCCAATAACATCATCGTGGGCGGCAACTCCAGCTTGAATCTCATGTACGATGCCATGACTCGGCTGATGGTTTTCGGCACTCAGGGAAACACTCCCTGGGGCAGACTGCCCAAAGTCAAATTTCTCTGCCCCGCCCCCGGATATGACCGCCACTTTGCGGTGACAGAAGAGTTCGGCGTTGAAATGATCACCGTCCCCATGAACGAATGTGGTCCCGATATGGATATGGTGGAGTCCCTGGTCAGCAGTGATGATTCCATCAAAGGTATGTGGTGCGTGCCCATGTACTCCAATCCCGAAGGTGTGGTCTACAGTGATGAAACTGTGAGCCGCCTTGCCGCCATGAAGTGCGCCGCTCCCGATTTCCGCATCTTCTGGGACAACGCTTACGGAGTCCACCACCTCTACGAACCTATTGTTCAGAGAGACATCTTTGCCGAATGTGCAAAGGCTGGAAATCCTGACCGGGTGCTCTATTTCTTCTCTACCAGCAAGATCACCTATCCCGGAGCCGGTGTTTCCATGGTATCTTCAAGCGCTGCCAACTGTGCTGAGATCCTTAAACACATGACGATCCAGACCATCGGACACGACAAGCTGAACCAGCTCCGCACCCTGCAGTTTCTGAAAGATGCCGCGGGCTTGAGAAAGCAGATGGAAAAACAGGCTTCTCTCTTGCGTCCCAAGTTTGAACTGGTGCTGAAAACTCTGGAACAGGAGCTGGGCGGGACTGGACTTGCTCAGTGGAAGACTCCCCGGGGCGGTTACTTTGTCGCCCTTGACACCCTTGACGGGTGCGCTAAAGAAACGGTCCGTCTTGCCAAAGAGGCGGGCGTCACCATGACCGGCGCCGGAGCAACATTCCCCTACAAGAATGATCCCCGTGACAGAAATATCCGTATCGCCCCCACCTTCCCCCCGCTGGAAGAGCTGGCAGTCGCCATGGAGCTTTTCTGCGTCTGCGTCAAACTCGCCGCACTCCGCAAGATAATGGCTTGATTGCTTCAGAGAAAGACTGCATCGGGCTGTAAAAGTTCCGATGCAGTCTTTTTACTTTCGGCTGTCCGGTGTTGAAGATCGGTCAGTTGCCAGAGGCTCTTTGCTGTTTCCGGAACTCCCGGGGGGAAAGTTTGAAGGCTCTTTTGAAGTCGGTCGAAAGATAAAGCTGACTGCGGTATCCGCATTGCCAGGCGATCTCTTTCACAGGCAGATCGGTAGTCAAAAGCAGTTCTTTCACGGCGTTGAGACGCATTTTTTTCAGGTGCTCAAAGGGAGTTTCTCCCAAATGGCGTTTGAAAAGTTTTTGCAGTTCCTGCCGTGAACAACGGGCATTGTAGGCAAAGTAACTCAAACTTTCGGGCTTTCCCAGATTGGCGCGCATATAGTGCAAAGCCAACTGAAGAGGTTCGGGCAGTTTGCGGCTTCTTGTTTCCGCCGTTTCGAGAAGAAAACGGTAACAGAGACTTGAAATCTCGATCTCATTGATGTTTTTTGAAAGCATCATATCAATAAGATTCCGCATGGAAAGGAGCAAACTTTCCGGGAAAGGCTCAATGATACTCAACTCCGGCAGAGAAAAACTGCTCTGCACTACATCAAGAGCAGTGCCGCCCACGATGATACACAGCTTTTCACAATATCCGGCAGGTCCCGGCATTTTCCGGTGAAGCCCGCGAAAGGTGACAACAGCAGAACCGGGAGGCGCAATGCAGCTCTGGGTTCCGCTGAAGATCTTCATATTACCTTTGATGATATATTCGATCGCCAACTGCCGGAGACCCTTGTGTTCACTTACATGGTCATTGAACCACTTCTCATAAGAAAAAAACCAGGGCCATATCGCTCCTGTGATCTCAGAAGGTGCTACTTGGCACAAACTTGAATAAATGATACATTCCGCCTGTCTCCGGGAAGCCTTTTTAAGTTGTTCGAGCCACATTGCAAGGCTTGACTGATTTTGAATATTTTTCATAAAAGTCTCTATATTTCAATACTTGTTTTTCTTAAATATCTGCTGTATAATATAGATGTTGAAGATATGATTTGTCAATATTATTTGCCAAAAATTGTAAAAAAAAGGATTGTCTTCATGAAAAAAAGCACGAGTCATTGTTTCCATCGGGGCAGATTTCAAGATTTATTTACTTTGATCGATCTGTTAGTGAGTACTACTTGTCAAATAGGTGTTTTGCCGTTGTATCTCTTCAAAAAAACAATCAGAAAAATGCCTTATAATGCTT
>JAZODE010000088.1:0-10531 GCA_045596885.1 Victivallaceae bacterium | reverse complement strand
AAAGAGCTGTAAAGGGTAGTTTGAGGCTGCTACCTGCAAGGTAACAGCCGAAAACGCTCCCTTTATCAGATCGAAGCGAGGGCGCTTTGACAATTTTGAGGAGTTTTGAAATTGCCTCTGGATTTACGGAATTAAAAGAGACTCTGTAAAAAGTCTTTCAAATCCGGGAATTTCATTCAAGTGGATCTCCCGGATTTTTTCTGCGTACTGTTTCATTTCTTCCACGGTATCCGGCAGCAATGCCGCTCTTGCTGCGCCCCCCAGACTCAAGTTTCCTGCAATTTGCGTCGGGAGAGGGGGGAGCAGACCGATCCTGCGGGCGGAGTTCAAATCAAGATATTGGGAAAAACCGCCTGCAAGTTTTATTTTTTTCACCTTTTCAGATGTGAAATGCTCCAGAGCTTTTACAGCACTTGCAACGGCGGCTTTGGCTTTGAGAAGCTCTGCAATGTCAGACTCTGAAACAGTGACTCCCGGAGCGATTTCAACAAAACTTTCCCCGGAAACAAATCTGCCGTATAAAGAAAGAACTCCTGAGTCTCTTTCCACCGCAAGAAAATCCACCAGCGCCGAACCGCAAACTCCTCTGGGGGAAAGTCCGCCGATAACGGAAAACTCATTCCTCTTTCTGTAATGGTCGATCGCCCCCGGCACGGCACGGCACCCGGAAGTGATGCCAGCTCCCTCAAAGGCGGGGCCCGCAGCGGCAGAGGTGCCCACATATCCGGCAGATGTCTTGAAGACGATCTCACAGTTGGTTCCCAGATCGAGAAGCATTTCTCCTTCTTCAAGGGGGGATCCGTAAAGAGCGCTTGTAATATCTCCTCCCAGCAATCCTGTCAGTGAAGGTACTGTCACAAGGGGAAGGGGCGGGAATATATCATCCCTTTCCGGGAAATAAAGTTGAGGCGCCTTGAAGGGATACTCCCCGATGGAGTCAGGGGCAATACCGTGGAGAAAACAGTTCATCACCGTATTTCCGGCAGCGCCGATGCGCTTGACCCTTGAACTTTCCAGCTGATCCAGAAGCATTTGCATGGAATCCAGAAGGGCGTTCCGCACGGCATTGAAATTTTCCTTCCCCTGAGCAATACGGCTTATGACATTGTCTCCGAAAGAGATTTGACCATTGAAGGAACTTGCCCTTTTGACGATTTCCCCCTTTTCAATACGGACTGCCGCCAATGTGGTGCTCCCCATATCAATGGCTATGACAGGATCAGGAGAAGAGGGGAGGGGGAAGGCGCCTTGCCACTCCTGCAAAACCTGGGGGGCAGCTGGTATGGCATCGGGTATTTCAATGGTGCCGATGCAGCTTTTGAGCCGGGTGACACAGGCAACGGCTGTGCCGGGGGGAAGGAGGAGTTTTCCTTCAGACTCCCAGATCCCGGAAAGCAGCTTTACCTTGCATTTGCCGCACCCTTTGTGCAAAGAACATGCTGTCGCCAACTCAATCCCTGAGCGGCGCAGGAAATCTGTCAGATATTCATGTGATTTTACTTCAACGATCATAATGGTATAACATAACATATTATGCCGGAATTGTCAAGGGCTTTTACTTGATTTATCAGCACTTTGGTGCTATATTCTATGACGAATGAGGCAATTTCAAAACTCCTCAAAATTGTCAAAGCGTCCTCGCTTCGATCTGATAAAGGGAGCGTTTTCACCTGTTACCTTGCAGGTAGCAGGTTCAAACTACCCTTTACAGCTCTTTGCGAATGACATCTTTGCCATTTTTTGAATGACTTTTGAAATTACCTCGAATATAAACTTTTTTGGGAGATATGTGCCGTGAACAAACCTGAATTGCTGGCTCCTGCCGGGACTCCTTCTGCTGCTTTGGCGGCTCTTGATGCCGGAGCTGATGCCATATATGCCGGACTTTCCCGGTTCAACGCCCGGGAACGGGGTGAAAACTTTACCCCCGATGCCATGGGAAAGATCATTGAACATTTTCACCGTCACGGCAAAAAGGTTTATGTGACATTCAACACATTGCTAAAGGAACAGGAGCTTTCAGTTGCATTTGAACAGCTGGCATTGCTCAACAGTTTACAGCCCGATGCTCTGCTGGTGCAGGATCTGGGGGTGATCCGCATGGCAAGAACCTATTTCCCGAAATTGAACTTGCACAGCTCCACCCAGATGGGATTCCACAACTCTGCCGGACTTGCTGTGGCGGAAAAACTGGGCGTTACCCGTGTGGTGCTTGAGCGCCAGGTGACGATGGAAGAACTTGCCGCTATCAAAAAGAAGAGCTCCCTTGAACTTGAAGTCTTTATCCACGGCGCTCTTTGCTGTTCCCTTTCCGGGGCATGTTATTTTTCCTCCTACCTGGGGGGATACAGCGGCAACCGGGGCAAGTGCAAACAACCCTGCCGCCGCCGTTATTTTTCCAACAAAGGCAACGGATTTTTCTTTTCGCCTCAGGATCTCTGCGCCATTGAACTGATCCCCGAACTGCGGCGGATCGGCGTTGCCTCCTTGAAAATAGAGGGGCGGCTGCGCCAAACCGATTATGTGACCGCCGCCGTTTCTGCTTACCGGATGCTGCTGGATACGCCTGATGAAGAGTTTGCCAAAGCGATCCCCGAAGCAAGGCGTATCCTTTCCGGAGTGGGGGGCAGACGCTGGTCCCATGGATTTTACAGTGCCGATTCAACAAAAACTCTGATCCGTCCCGATGCTCTGGGCAGTGCCGGGAAACTCTGCGGAAATGTGGAAGCCATCGCAGAAAACGGTTTCGGATTTACCGCTTCCACCCGTCTTTTCATCGGCGACCGTATCCGTATCCAACCCGAAAACGGCGACGAAGGTCCGGCGTTGACCATGACCAAATTCTTTGTGGAAAACATGCCTGCAACACGGGTTTCTCCCGGACAGCGGGTCTTTGTCTGCTGTGATAAGGCGGTCCCCCCCCGGGGACAGGTCTTCAAGCTGGGGGGCAATCTTGCCGACTACTCCAGAGCGCTTGCCGCTCTGCCCGAGCGCAGGACGCCTCTTGATCTTGATATCTCTTTGAATGCCAATGAAATCAAGGTTGCTTCAGCTGCTCTGCAAAATGTGTTTTGGAAAAAAGAACTTTCTCTTTCAGCAGCCAAAAGCCGTGCCGCTTCAGCTGAACAGATCAGGGAGGAGTTCAAAGCTGCCGACTCCGATATCTGGTGTGCAGGAGCGATCAACGCAAATGTGGCAGAAGGATTGTTCCTGCCTGCTTCTGAATTGAAGCAGCTGCGCCGTGAAGCGTGGGAGTTCTTCAAAAAAGAGTTGATCCCCGCCATGGTCGCCGACAGCGGCAGTGCTGAAATGGAAAAATTCCGCAGGGAGTATGCCAAACTTCAGGGACTTCCCTTTGCCGATGTGCGTGTTGAAACCGCCGCACTCCGCCCCAAAGGTGAAGAACCTGCCAACCGGAAAAGTTTCCGTTCCGCAAGTGTCTTTGAGTTCGACAGTCTCGCCAGAGAGGTGAGTTTGCCCGAGTTTATGCCCGAAGGGAAATTGGATGTTCTGAAAAAGGCCATCAAACGCGCCGTGGATTCAGGGATCCGCCGTTTCCGGGTCACTTCACTTTACGGAGTGGAGCTTTTGAAAGAGTATGCCGATCTGACAGTGACCTTTTCTGTGCCGCTCCCCATCGCCAACTCTCAGGCGGTACTCATGGCAAAGGAGCTGGGCGCTTCAAGAGCACTTGCACACATTGAGCTTGACCGGGAGTCATACATTGCTCTGCGCGGCAAGTCGGTCCTTGAACTGGAGCTTTACCGTCTGGGGCGTCCCGCTCTGCTTGTCACCCGGGCGGCATTGCCCACCGAAGGGGATGTGCGCGATGCCCGGCACAACGAATTTGTGGTGCGCTTTGACCCCAAGAGCAATTTGAGCCGGATTTTTCCGAAAAAAGTTCACTCCATACCCAGATTGCCCGGATTTCATGATTTCTTTGATCTGACCATGGCGCATTGGCGGGCTGATGAGACAGATACCTTCAACTTTGACAGGGAATTGCCGTAACGGATATTCATTAGCAATACAGGAGACTGCCGTAAAAAGGTACTCCGAAGAATAAATGATTTAACAATAAAACAGGATCGATTTGAGTATGAAAGTCTTGACCATTGGAAACAGTTTTACCTGGAGTCTGCGTTCCTGCTTCCCTGCCATTGCCGAGGATCAGGGCGAAGAACTGACACTTGAATTTGCCAATTTCGGCGGTTGCGAATTCCGCCGTCACTGGGCGTATATCACAGCCGAGGAACACGAACCCCAGTGCCGCATGTACAAGGAGTACACCATGAAGCTCAGAGAGCTTCTGGCAAGCACAGACTGGGATATTGTTACCATCCAGTCTGCCAGCCACGAAAGCTGGAACTATGAAAACTACACCCCCTTTGCGGGACTCATCATCGACTATGTGAAAAAACATGCTCCCGGAGCCCGGATCCTTATCCAGCAGACCTGGGCATACCGTGAAGATGCCCCCCGTTTTATCGAATGGGGCTTCGACCGCAATGAAATGTACCGTCGTCTGGATGAGGCTTACCGCCGTCTGGGGAGAGATTACAATCTGCCCATTATCCCCACCGGCAAAGCTGTGGAACTGGCTATTGCAGAGGATCCCGCCGGAAGATTCCGGAATTACTCTCTTGATCTTCTGCAGACACTGCGCTGGCCCGATCTGCCTCCCCAGGCTCATGCCCTTATCGGCAAATGTTACTGGACCAAGGATAAGACCACCGGCGAATTGTATTTGAGACGGGATACCATCCATTTGAATATCCGGGGCGAATATCTGCAGGCATGTGTCTGGTACGGGTTCATTTTCAACAAAGATCCCCGTGAGATCAAATGGGTCCACCCCGAAATTGCAAATTCTGATGCCGCTTTCCTGCGTACCATGGCGGCAAAAGCCTTGAAGGAGTTTTGAAATTATGGAAAATCTTGATGTCCTTATTCCCCGCCCCCAGAGTATCGTTGCTGCTCCCGGAGTGGTCAAAGTTGAGTCTCTGGGCAGTGTTTCCGCCCCCAAAAGTTATGAACGCTTCGGCGGAGAGTTGATCCGCAATGCAGGTGTTATGGGGCTTGACCTGACTCAGGAGGGTGTCCCTGTGAAAATGATCCTTTCCTCTGAAATCAAGGTTGAGTCCTTTGAGATCACCATCACTCCTGACGAAGTGACCATCGCCGGGGGCGATCCTGCCGGACTCTTTTACGGGAAGGGGGCTTTTGAACAGCTGCTCTGCATCGCCGTCATCAAAGGGACCCGGGGATCAGAGATCCCCTGCGGCAAGGTGAGTGATTCTCCCCGTTTCGGATATCGTGGATTCATGCTTGACAGTGCCCGTCACATCCAGAGTGTCGATACCATTAAAAAGGTTCTGGCACTTATGGCAAAACTGCGTTTGAATGTGTTCCACTGGCATTTGTGCGACAGTCAGGGATTCCGCAGTGAATCAAAGCTGTTTCCTGAGTTGAACACTCTTGCGGGTATGACTCCCGGATATTATACTGCCGCAGAGATCAAAGAGATCTGCGACTTTGCCGCAGAACATTTTATTACAGTCATCCCTGAGATTGAAATGCCGGGACACTCCAAAGGGCTGCTGGCTCTGCACCCTGAACTTGCCTGTGATCCTGAAAATCCGGGGAAAGAGTTCTGCCTTGCCAAAAAAGAGGTTCGTGAATTTCTTGAAAAACTCATTACTGAATTTGTGGGACTCTTCCCTGCCAGCAAGATCATCCATCTGGGGGGGGATGAAGCTGATACGGAGCATTGGGATAAATGCCCTGCCTGTCAGAAGCTTATGAAGGATAAGGGATTATCCAATATCCGCCAGCTTGAGAATGATTTTATGAACGACATGGCTGCCTTTGTCCGCTCTCTGGGGGTGACTCCTGTGACCTGGTTTACCGGGAGCATTATGGAAGAGTCCACCATCATTCAGGTGTGGCGCAGCATCTGGGAGCTCAAAGAAACTTTGGCCCACGGCAACCGCATGATCTTTTCAGTGCACGATCAGCTCTATCTGGACTATCCCTGCACCGCAGCGGAACCCTTTGAAAACTGGATGCCTGTTTTGTGTGAGTCCGGCGTTTACAACACCGAGCCCTTCGCCGCATGGGAAGAGGCAATCGGCGATCTGCTGCTGGGACCTGAGACCTGTCTCTGGACAGAAACCGTTCCCGATCACCGTGTCATGGCAAAGTTGATGCCCCGGCTTATCGCTTTCAGCGAAACAGCCTGGTGCCGCATTCCTCAAAAGGATTGGTTCTGCTACACCAGACGCAAGGATGTCCTGACCGCAGGGGGCTGGTTTGAGATGGAGGCTTTGTAAAAATGGAACTTCCCGAAGAGATCCGCAATCTCTCATTTGAAGAGGCAAGAGCCCAGCTTGAAGAGCTGGTCGCACGCATGGAGTCGGGCAATATGCCCCTTGAACAGTTGATAAACGCTTATGAACGCGGTTCCCTTCTGACAGCCCATTGCCGTGCTTTGCTGGCGGGACTCCAGCGCCGTGTCGAGGTCATTATCAACGGCAATGATCCTCAGACCCGTGAAGCACGCTGTACTCCTTTTGCTCCTGAAGCCAATCAGGGGGACCGCCGCACGGCAGATCCTTTCTGAGCTTTTCTGACCGGAAGGCGGTTCTGTTTACAGAGCCGCTTTTCATTCTCCTTGCAGGATTGTCTGCAGGGATAACTCCTTAAATTATTTTTTCCAACTGGAGAATAAACAATGGCTAAAGTACCTGAATTGATTATTCTGGGATGTGGTTCCCGGGGAACCGGCTATGCCGGATTTGTTAAGAATTATCCTGAAAAGGCAAAAATCGTTGCCTGTGCCGAACCCCGTGATTTCTACCGCAACCGGGTGGGGGATGACCACAATATCCCGGAAGAACTCCGTTTCCGTGATTGGCGTGAAGTACTGGCGCGTCCCAAGTTTGCAGACGCTGTTCTGATTTGCACCCAGGATGCCATGCACGAAGAGCCCGCCATCGCCGCTGCCAAGCTGGGATACAATATCCTCCTTGAAAAGCCCATGGCTCCCACAGCTGACGCCTGCCGCCGCATTGTGGCTGCAGTCAAAGAAGCGGATGTGACCTTTGCCGTCTGCCATGTGCTGCGCTATACCGCCTTCACCCGTATGCTCAAAGGACTGCTTGAGAAAAAAGTCATTGGAGACATCGTTTCCATTCAGCACCTTGAGGGACTCCAGCACTGGCATCAGGCACACTCCTTTGTCCGGGGCAACTGGAGAAACGAAGCTGAATCAAGTTTCATGCTTCTTGCCAAGTGCTGCCATGATCTTGACTGGCTCCGTTATGTGATGGGATTCAAGTGTCTCAATGCCCACTCTTTCGGATCTCTTTTTCTCTTCAAAAAGGAAAATCAGCCCGAAGGCGCCGCCGACCGCTGTGTGGATTGTCCTGCCGGAGTTGAGGCGTTCTGCCCTTATTCCGCATTGAAAATCTATTTGCGCGACCGCATTTTCAAAGGAAATACCAACTGGCCCACTGCTGTGCTGACCACCGATTTGACTCCGGAAGGCGTGCTCAAAGCGCTGCAGGAAGGTCCCTACGGACGCTGTGTCTATGCTTGCGATAACGATGTTGTGGATCATCAGACAGTGAATCTGGAGTTTGAAAATCACCGCACTGCTGAAATGACCATGACCGCCTTCAATGATGAAGGGCGCATTACCCGCATTTTCGGTACCCGGGGCTATATCAAAACCGACAGCCGTATGATCCAGGTCAAGGACTTTCTGACCGGCGAAGTGACCGAGTATGACTCCAATATCGCCAACGACGGCAACATCACCAGCGGTCACGGCGGCGGCGATTACGGACTTATGGAAGCCTTTGTGGCAGCTCTTGCCACCGGCGAACGTTCCAAGATCCTGAGCGGAGTTGACGAAACTCTGGAAAGTCACCTCATGGTTTTTGCTGCAGAGGAATCCCGCAAGAGCGGCAAAACCGTAGCCATTTGAACACTGTAGAACAGAGAATACCCCGGAAAGCAGCATTCCGGGGTGTTTTTGATTGGGAAGGGGGGGGGCAGAGCCTGTCAGAATCCCAGATAACGGAAGGTGTCTGCCAGACGGCGGATCGAATATCCTCCCACGGGGGCAAGAAGCTGTCCTGCCCAGTTTCTGCCTGACTCAAAGGAGACTTCGGTCTGATAGTCGATCATGCGGGGGCATGAGAAGAGTTTGGGCATCAGTTCCGCCCAGTTGATAGTACCGTCAAAGGGCATACCGTGAAGATCTCCAAGTCCGTGGTTATCGTGGATATGGCAGGTAACGATCTGTTCTTTCATGGTTTCAATGGCGTTATCTTCATAAACAAGTCCCCCCTCCCACCAGCAGGTTGCGACGTATGGTTCATACTGTTCCAATGTTTTGCCGGGAGCAGTGGCAAGCATGTGAGCGTGTCCGGTGTCATAGCAGGCGCCCACATTGGGGTGATTGTTGAAGTGATTTACGATCATCATGACTTCGGCAGCGGTGTTGGTGCGTTCCTGACTGTTTTCAACGGCAACGATCATGCCCAGTTTTTCCGCTGCAGGCAGAAGCTGTTCCACGGCGTCGATCGCCAGAGGGCGCAACACATCAAGGGGTACATGGTCATAACAGTACTCTGCTGCTCCCACATGGACCACATAAGTTTTGCATCCGAAAGAAGCGGCGATCTCCATGGCTTTGATGTGTTTTGCAATCATGGCAGGTCTGTCTGCCAGAGAGGTGTAGTTGAGATCATGTCCTTTGCCGTAGAGACCGTGAACTGAAACAAATTCAACATCCATATCGGCGCAAAGTTTCCGGAGAAAACGGACTCTTTCTTCTGAGGCGATCATCTGTTCCAGCAAAGGACCTGTGATAACGAAACGGCGGCAGCCGTTGTCAACGAACTCTCTGACGGTTTTGTAACAAGCCTCATCGCTGAGAGATGTCCAACTGTAGTAGTAACTGAGATTTTTTTTCATTTGCAGTCTGACTCCTGATATAAGGTATTTTTTTAATGTAACACTCTTTGGTTCAAATTTCAAGGGGAGTGGAAAAGAGAGGCTTCAAATTATACGATCCAAAACACTTTTTTCTTGCTTTTTTACCTTTAGGGGAGTATATTATCCCTGACATCAATTCAGGAGAAATAAAATGAAGATCATCTTTTTGGGAACGGGCCACGGCAGCGCCACGGCAACACACATGTCAAGTGTCACCTACCTTGAGTGCGGCGGAAAAACTTATCTGGTGGATTGTGCTGATGGCGCCGATGCCGTCATGATGCAGAAGCATCTGAAAGTTGCAGAACTTTCGGCTGTGTTCATCACCCACTGGCATCTTGATCACACGGGGGGGCTCCCCGTAGTCATGAAGCGCTGTCTCAAAGCGGAAGGCTCCGATTTGAAACTTGTTCTGCCTGAATTGAAGGTGGTGCCTGCTATGGAACAGTGGATGGCACTGCAGGGATTCGGACCCAAGCTGGAAAAAAAGCCCTTCACCTATTTTGACTCTCTTGAGGGGTATAACGACGGCAATGTGGAATTGAAAGCCTTCCCTACCCGGCACCTTGCCATCGGCAACAGACCCAGCTACGCCTACACACTTCAAACGGAAGGCAAAAAGCTTTGTTTCACAGGAGACTTGAAAGGCGACTGCAGCGACTTTCCCTTTGATGCCGCCAACGGATGTGATCTGGTGGTTTCAGAGCTGACTCATTTCAGACTCCATCATATTTGGCCCTTCCTTGAAAAACTTCAAATCGGAGCTTTGGTCTTCAACCACATCGGCAACTGGAGCCAAGTCCCCGAAGAGCAGGAAATCATTAAAGAAGAGTGTAAAAAACTCCCTTATCCTGTAACCATCGCCTTTGACGGTATGGTGTACGAGCTCTGAGTTTTTGGACAAAATGTAAATTTTGTAAAAAAAACTTTCCGAATGGACTTGACAACTGTAAAATCAAGGTGTATATTATAGCATCATCAATTAAGATGGTACCCTTAACAGGGGCGTATAGCTCAGTTGGTTAGAGCGTCACGTTGACATCGTGAAGGTCGTAGATTCGAGTTCTACTACGCCCACCATCCTTCGCTAAAGCTACGGATGGCAGGCCGTAAGGTTTGCTATCCGTAGATTTTTTTTGCGCAAGCAAAAACAAGCGGAGTGCAACGGAGCGTGCGAAGGATGACCTCCATAGCTCAGAGAGCGGCGGAGGGCTGTGCAGCTACGGATGGCAGGCCGTCAGGAATGCCATACGTAGATTTTTTTTGTGCAAGCAAAAACAAGCGGAGTGCAACGGAGCGTGCGAAGGATGCCCTCCATAGCTCGGAGAGCGGCGGAGGGCTGTGCAGCTACGGATGGCAGGTCGTCAGGAATGCCATACGTAGATTTTTTTTGCGCAAGCAAAAACAAGCGGAGTGCAACGGAGCGTGCGAAGGATGCCCTCCATAGCTCAGAGAGCGGCGGAGGGCTGTGCGGCTGCGAATTGCGACAACCGTTCAACAGAAGCCACTGACAATGTTTTACACC
>JAZODE010000087.1:0-22174 GCA_045596885.1 Victivallaceae bacterium | reverse complement strand
ATGAAAAAGTCAGAGTGGACGGAAATGTTGTTGATTGTGCGTTGCTTATAGCCTACGGCATTCAAGATGACGGACACCGCCGGGTGCTGGGATTGAGTGTAGAACTTTCAGAGGCTGAAGTTCATTGGAGAAAGTTTTTAGAATCGCTTTCAGCGCATGGACTTCACGGCGTTGAGATGATTACCAGTGATAATCACGCAGGATAGAAAGCTGCAAGAATGAGTGTGTTTCCGTCCGTTCCCTGGCAGCGTTGTCAATTTCATTTGCAGCAGAATGCAAGTTCGCATATCCCAAAGAAAAGCATGGAAAAGAAGGCGAACGAGGATATCAAGAGCATCTTCAATATGCCGAGCAGAGAAGAAGCGGAGTATATGCTCAAAAAGACCGTTGAAAAGTATGCTGGCAAGGCTTCAGAGTTTGCAAAATGGCTTGAATATGAGATCCCGGAAGGATTGACGGTATTCAATGTTGCGCCAGACTCCATCGGAGTCCGGCGCAAGCTGAGAACAACAAAATGAAAAGAATTTCAAAATAAGGAGTTGAAAAAACGGACAAGATGTATTAAATTATTTCCCAACAAAGAATCTTTGCGAAAGACAGCAACTGCGCAACTGAAGCGAATTAGATGAAACATGGCTCGCTGAGAGCAAGCGTTACATCTAAGGTACTGCGAGGATTTTAGAGAATTTACAGAAAAAATGTTGCGTAGCCCTTTAATAAAGTAAAGAAAGAGAAAAATAAATATGCACTGTAAAAAATTTACACTGATTGAACTGCTGGTCGTAATTGCCATTATTGCCATTCTTGCCGCTATGCTTCTGCCCGCTCTGCAGCAGGCACGGGAGCGGGGCAAGGGGATCTCCTGTATCAGCAATATAAAGCAGTTCGGGTTCGCCATGGGGGTTTACTGTGATGCCAACAAAGAGAAGCTCACCGCTTACAATCAGAATGCCGCAGCCGAAAACAACACCTACAACAAAAATTTCTGGAGCGCCAGTGTGGGCGGACCGCTGACAGCAACACTGGGGACAGGCAGCAAATGTATAGGAGGCGTCACCAATGTACAAACACAAATCACTGCCCGTCACCAACTGGCATGTCCCAGTTTTGTGATTTCGCCCGGTGACTATCTGGGCAACGGGTTCATTCCCTCTTACGGTCTCAACGGCAACATCATAGACAGTCATATCAATGGCAATCCTCCTTTGACGGGGCATGTGACAAGAGCCCGTTTCCGGGCACCGGCAAAGACGGTCATCTGGGGCGAAGCCAGCAGTCTTTCTTTTCAGCACAACTACACCACGGGAAAGGCTTCTTTGCCTTCCACTGTGAAGCTGCGCCACAACAATGCCACCAATGTCTCATTTATTGACGGTCATACTGCCACCTATAAGATCAGTGCTATCCCCACCAACCGCCGTTTCATTTTCTGGCTGCCCTACAACGGCATGAACCACAATGCCTCGAGCATCCAGAACAACGCCTTTTTGTAAGGATCCTTTCAAATGGCATCCTCAGAGGGATTCTTCCGGACTCCAACTGCATCTCAAGGGGTACTGCGTCTGGTGGATCTTTTTACTGAGTCCACTGAATACGAACGCTCCTGGTGTCTGCCCTTCAACTGTTTGAGTTTTACGGCAGAAGAAAACGATTCCGACCCTTCATGGGTGGATCTGCCCGAAGAGAAAAAAAGAATGTTTTATCGCAGGGGAACAGCCTCATTCACAAGCTGCAATACCCCTATGCGGATCAGGTATACGAAGGAAAATCTTCATTACTGCATCCATTTCAGATATGAACTTTTCCCCGGTGTCGATCTTTTTTCCGGGATCCGCAGCCGGTGGGTCGTGGAAGACAAAGAGATCATCGGCAAAATCGTTGGGGTTTTTTCGCAAACTGACCCCCTGAAGAAATTAGCCATGGCGCAGGAGGCGGCGCTGTCGGCGGTTCTGAAATACTGGCCTGTGGAACAGCCTTTGGATTTTAAAGAAATGGCGGAATTTTCCAAACTTCTTGAATATGTCAGAGCAAATTTGAGCAGCCGGCTGGGTGTGGCTGAAATGGCAAGGTTCATGGGGTGGTCGGAAGATCATTTTTCAAGGAAATTCAGCAAGGTCTTCCGGATCACCCCGAAACAATATCTGGTCCGTGAACTCCTTGCCGGGGCTTTGGAGCTGCTTAAAGATCCAAACATAACTGTCAGGGAGGCAGCAGAAGAATTGAAATTTTCTTCAGAATTCAACTTTTCCCGCTTTGTCCGCCATTATGCCGGTAAATCACCCAGCAGTCTGCGCTGCCGCAATGTCGGAAAATGATATGTTATATACCTTTTTTTGATATTCACAAAACTCCTTTCGCAGTATATATTATAAGCACAGTACATCTGCAGCAAAAGGAGAGTGTATCATGAATGAACGGATCGCCCGACTGGTCAAAGCCGCCCGCAGCGGGGAAATTTTTCCTGAACGCGTGGCTGTTGAATATGATGGATTCGATTTGAAATTGGCAGATCCCCTGCGGATCGCCAAACGGCTTACCGAATATATGGCGGCACAGCCCTGCTATTTTTCTGAAGATAACGAACTTGTGGGAATGCTGCACTTTGACAACTCCGTTGAAGCAGAGCTCTTCCCCCGGACAGGACACCGTTTCTGGAATGAAGCGTGCAGTCAATATTACCGCAAACCCCAGGAAAATCTCTGTACCTTTGAGTGGCAGCACTCCAACGCCGACTTCGGAAAAGTCATTCGTGTGGGACTTGAAGGCTTGCGTAAAGAGATCATTGAATCACGGAAAAATTTTCCCGCCGATCTTGCCAAACTGAATTTTCTTGCCGGACTTGAGGCAATGATCCGGGGGATCATCCGCCGGGCAAGGCAGTACGCGGCAGAGTGCCGCAGGCTGGCGGCAGAGTGTGGAGATTCCCGGCGCAAAAGTGCCTTGCTGCGGATGGCTGACAACTGTATGCAGGTGCCGGAGCACCCCGCAAGGAACTTTGAAGAGGCGCTTCAATGTCTCTATTTCTGCTTTATTTTCCAGCCTGACAGCATCGGCAGACCCGATCAATACCTTTATGAACTCTACCGGCAGGGGATCGCTGAAGGCTCTCTGACACCTGAACACGCCAAAGAGTTATTGCAGGAGCTTTTTGTTATGATCCACGGCTGGACCCGTTTCGGATGTGCCAATGCCGACCGGGGCGCCGAATCACACTTCGTCGTCGGCGGATACACGATCGACCGGAAATGTGCCTGGAACGAACTTTCTGAACTGATCCTTGAAGCCCTTATGGAAACGGATCTGATACGCCCCCAGCTTTCCCTGCGCTGGAACAAAGTGACCCCCCGGGCAGTATTGGAAAAGATTCTGGACTGCGAGCGCAAAGATAAAAACAAACGGATCGCCCTCGTCAACGACGAACCCCGGATCAATGCCATGCTCCAAAACGGTATCCCGTGGGAGACCGCGTACGACTACATCATGGTGGGGTGCAATGAACCTGCATTTCAGGGGGGGATCTCTCTGGGGGGGAATACGGTCAATATCGTGCGTTGTCTGGTCAATACCCTTAACGGAAGGCGTGCAGAGATCCTTGCATGCAGGGAGTTTGAAAGCTTTTACAAAATATTTGAAGAGGAACTTCATCAGGATCTTGAAACCGTCCTTGCTTACTCCAACCGTTTCAATATGCTCCGTTCAAGAGACTGCAACGTGATCACCTCACTTTTTATGGACGGCTGTATCGAAAGAGCCTGCAGCGTGACTCAAGGGGGCGCCAAGCGCGCCAGGTGGTGTGCCAACTTCATGGGGAGCACCAATCTGATAGACTCCCTCTGCATCATCAGGCAGTTTGTTTTTGAAGAAAAACGCTGCACCATGGGACAGCTTCTTGCCGCCCTCGATGCCGACTGGCAGGGATATGAAGATCTGCGGCAGGAAATCTTGAAGGAGGGGAATTTTTTCGGCAACAACGATGGATTTTCCAACGCCGTTGCCCGTTCATTTTACACTTCCGTCCACAAATTCGCTCAGGGCAGAACCGATATATTCGGACATTATCTCTGTTTCGGCAATCTGACCGGCTACAACGATCACTTTGCCAGTTACGGTGCTCTGACTCAGGCGACTCCCGACGGAAGAGTCGCAGGGGCGCCGCTGCTCTTCGGCTCCGGGCAAGCTGACGGCAAAGACAGGGACGGGATCACCTCACATCTCCTTTCTGTGGCACACATGGATCCCTCAGGAGTGATGTGCGGCAACACCATCATGAATCTTTCTGTTGATGAAAACACGGTGCGCAATGAAGAAAGTTTTCAGAAATTGGTGCTGCTCATTGAAACCTATTTCCGTGAAGGGGGGTTGCATCTTCAGCTCAATCATGTTTCCGCAGAAGATTTGAAAGCGGCGCAAAAAGATCCTGACAAATACAAAAGTCTCCGGGTGCGGGTTTCGGGATTTTCCGCCACCTTTGTCGATTTGAAGGAGTCGCTCCAGAACAATGTCATTGCAAGGACCGTTGGAGAGGTGTAAAATCATGAACAGCGCCAGAACTTTGATCTTTGACATAGAAAAATTTGCCCTTCACGACGGTCCGGGCATCCGGACGGTGGTTTTTATGAAGGGGTGTCCCCTGCGCTGTCTGTGGTGTCACAATCCGGAGTCTCAGAGCTTCAAGGCTGAACTGCTTTTCAATGGCTCCCGGTGCAGGATGTGCGGAAAATGTGCTGCGGTGTGCAAAGGTGACTGCCATGCGATAGAGGAAGGAAAACACTCTTTTGACCGGGAGAAATGTCTCCAATGCGGACTTTGTACCACATATTGCCCCGGTGATGCCCTGAAACTCTGCGGCAGAGAAATGAGTGTGGATGAGGTGATGGAAGAGGTGCTGAAAGACAAAGTTTTCTACGAAACTTCCGGGGGCGGTATCACCCTTTCAGGGGGTGAACCTCTGGCACATATCGACTTTACAGCTGAACTTCTGCAAGCTGCCAAAGCCAACTTGCTCCACACCGCCGTGGAAACTTGCGGCTTTGCGCCCTGGGAGCATATCGAACAACTTTTGGACTCCACTGATCTCTGGCTGTACGACATCAAAGCTGAAGCAGGGAAACACAAGGCTCTCACGGGAGTCCCCTTTGAACCCATTGCAGAAAATCTCCGGAAACTTTCTGACAGTGGGGCGTCCATCATTTTGCGCTGTCCTCTGGTTCCGGGCACCAATGACACAAATGAACACCTCACAGCCATCGGCAAACTTGCCGATTCACTCAAAGGCGTAGAGCAGATCGACCTTGAACCCTATCATCCCCTGGGGGAAAGCAAGGCGCTTCAGCTGGGACGCAATGATGTGTTTCACTCAGGATTCCCTGCCGAAGCAGATAAAAAACGCTGGCTGGAGCTCGTTGGCAGGCACACATCTGTAAAGATCAATATTTTTTGAAATTACCTCGACAAACATCATTTTCTGCCCCCCCTGTCTCCCGCAGGTAAAAACAGAAAATGATGTTTTTTACAAAATCAGGGAGCGTTGTCTTTGAGCCTCTGTTTGGGGGGGCGGCTGTTGAGTACCGGTAAAGCCGTCATTGGCTGCTCTTGTTATATGAAAGTTTTGTGCCTGAGAAACAGAAAAATGAAAAATTTTCAATAATTTAGTTAAATCTAATTTGAAAAATGTCATTTTGATGTGTATATTATGTATTGTCTTCAGAAAATGCGCTGCTGCTCTTGGGCGCGGCGTGTTTTTTTAGTATTTTTGAGTTAATTAAGACTAACTTTAGTAAAATCAAACCGAATCAGGAACACAAATCATGAAAAAACAATGCTGTTGTTCAGATCGTCAGGAAGAGAATGTCTCTCTGGCAGAGCTGCCCGTGGGAACAAAAGCGACTATCGTCGGAATCTTGCCGAAATCCCGGGGGAGAAAAAAATTTGCTGATGTGGGTATCGTTCCCGGTACTGAATTGCTGATAGAAGCTCATGCCCCTTTCGGCGGTTTGATCCGGGTCAAAGTGATGGAAAGCAGTATGGCACTTCATAAAGAAGATGCCGCCTGTATAATGATCGAAAAAACGGAGACGGACAATGAGTAAAAAATTCCATATCGTTCTTGCCGGTAATCCCAACTGCGGCAAGACCTGTATATTCAATGCCCTCACAGGGGCAAGACAGCATGTGGGCAACTATCCCGGCGTTACGGTGGAAAGCAAATCCGGCTCCTTCACCTTGAACGGCATGGAAATCGAGGTGACGGACCTGCCCGGCGTCTATTCCCTTTCCAGTTCATCACCGGAAGAAAAGGTCGTTTTTGAGGAGTTGACATAAAAAGGTATCGACCTGATCGTCAATGTTGTGGACTCCACCATTCTTCAGAGGAGCCTTTACCTGACAACACAGCTCGCAGAACTGCACATCCCCATGCTGCTGGCTTTCAATATGAGCGACGATGCCCGCAAAAAGGGATTGAAGTTCGATATCGCCAAACTGGAAAAATATTTCGGTTCCCCCATCGCCCGCACCGTAGGAAATAACAGTGACGGCGTGAGGGAACTGAAAGAGAAAATGGCAGAGGCTCTGGCGCAGCTTGAGGATCACGGCGTTCCCATGCTTTCTTACGGAGCTGACTTTGATGATGCCATCAACGCAGTCGCCCAAAGGATCGATGCTTTGAATATTGAAGAATACAAGCACATCCCTTCCCGCTTTTTTGCCATCAAGCTGCTGGAAAAAGATGCCAGTGCTGTGGGGATAAAGGCAATGAAACCGGTTCTGGAAGAAGTTGACGCGCAGATAGAGCACCTCAAGGGCAAACATGCCATCGTGGCAGACACCTTTATGGCAGACCGCCGGTATGCCATGCTTTCGGGAGCCTGCCACGGGGCAATTTCCTTCACTCAGGAAAAACGCAGAGAGATCTCTGATAAGATCGACAAGGTGATCACCAACAAGTTTTTAGGATTCCCTTTGTTTCTGGCGATCATGTATGGAACATTCTGGTTCACCTTTATCTGCGCTGATCCTTTGATGGGGTACATTGAAGATTTCTTCGGGTGGCTCGGCGGAGTGGTCGGCAATGCCTGGGATCCTGAAACACTGCCTTTCCTGCGTGATCTGCTGATTGACGGTGTCATTGCCGGTGTGGGCGGCGTTATCGTTTTTCTTCCCAACATCCTCTTTCTCTTCTTTGCCATTGCCATTCTTGAGGAATCAGGGTATATGTCAAGAGCAGCCTTTATCATGGATGCGGTCATGCGTAAATTCGGACTTCAGGGTAAATCCTTTGTGCCTCTGGTCCTGGGATTCGGCTGTACCGTCCCTGCTATTATGGCGACCCGCACCATTGAGTCTGAAAGAGACAGAAAGATCACCATCATGGTCCTGCCTTTCATGAGCTGCGGCGCACGATTGCCCATCTATGCCCTGCTGATCCCCGCATTTTTTGCCAAAGAGTATCAGGCGTTTACCATGTGGGCGATTTACATTATCGGTGTACTGACCGCCCTGATCGCGGCGAGGATCATGAAGTCCACCCTTTTCAAAGGGGAGGGGGAGGTCTATCTGATGGAACTGCCTCCCTACCGGATGCCCAGCATCAAGAGCCTGCTGCTCCACATGTGGGATCGGGGGCGGATGTATCTGCAGAAGGCAGGAACGATCATCCTTTTGACCAGTATCGTACTTTATTTCTGCAATACCTTCCCCGAAAAGAAAGCGTTTTCCGTTGACCGTACTGTCAAAACTGCCGAGGTGCAGAAACAGAAAACTGATGCCGGAAATTTGGAAAATGCCCGGCTTGCCGAGAAACTGGAGTACACCATTTCAGGCAGAGTCGGCAAGATCTTTGAACCCATCTTTGCACCCATCGGATTTGATTGGAAAATCACCACTGCCGCCATCGGCGCTCTGGCGGCGAAAGAGGTCTTTGTCGCTCAAATGGGCATTTTGTACTCCGAAGGCGAAGCCGATGAGGAGTCTGAAGGTCTGCGCAAACAGCTGACCCGGAACTACACGCCGCTGCAGGCTTTCTGCATTATGATCTTCAGTCTGCTCTCGATCCCCTGCTTTGCGACTCTGGCGATCATCAAGCGTGAGCTGAACTCATGGAAAATGGCTTTTGCTGAAGCAGGAGCATTGTTCGTTCTTGCTTATGTCGTCACATTGATGGTCTATCAGCTGGGCAGTGTGCTGGGAATCGGAACGAAAATGCTGTAAATTTATGACTCCCCGTCACCCTTTTTCCGTTGCGGGGTACGATCAAAGACAAGGCTTAAAACAGCTTTACCGGCAGAAGGAGGTAATAGAACACAACTTGAAATAACAGGGAAGGACGCTCCATTGGATCGGGTACCTTCGGCGTCGAACAATGACAAATGCCCCCAAAGGGGCTGAAGGAGAAAAAATAAATGAATTGGAATATTTGCAGATGTGCCGCCATACTGGCGGCGGCAGGGACACTTGCTTTGCCCTCCGGACTCTGCGCCGGGGAGAAGGTTCAGAAAATAACCTTTGTTGAAGACGATGCCCAGAAAAACATGGCATCAAAAATCTATACTTTGAAGCATACGAAAGCGGCAGATGTGGCTCCCTTCATCCGCAGTGCGGCAGTGCGCTATTGTGAAGAGTCTCATGTGTCCACGGTTCAGGACCGTGAGCGCAACCGTCAGATGCTCATCGTTTCCACCGGAATAGATATGATCGAACACATCGACAAACTTGTTGCCGCTCTTGATCGTCCGGTAAAAGTGGTCAAATCCTCCAATATCACCGGTGACGGTATTGCCTACGGCGTTTATCAGCCCCAGTACCGTGCCGCTCAGCCGATGCTTGACATCATCGTCAAGGGGGAGGTCTCAAGCGGAGAAGCCGACAGTGATGTCAGGCTGGACACCAAACGGAATATGTTTTACTTCAAAGATACCCCTGCCACTGTGGAAGATATCAAAGCTAAACTTGCCTGGCTGGATAAGCCTGTTCCTCAAGTGCGGCTTGAGCTGAAACTCTACCAGCTCAGGGACAGCGATTTGAAAGATATCGGCATCGATTATCTGGCATGGAAAAACGGTCCGGGACTTGATCTCTTCAGCGCCGGTTACAATGCACTCAATGTGCGGGCAGCCGAAAAACTGGTTGAAGTTCTGGGGCACGGCGTGGATCTCGCCGGAAATGCAGCATGGGGATTTGGGGGATTCTATACGGCGCCTGCCTTTGATATGAGTTTTCTCCGTGTTCTTCAACAGAATGGCAGGGCAACGGTCTGCAGTACGGCAAGCGTGATCGTCACCAACAACCGCTACCGGGAGTTCAAAGTGAACTTTGCCCCTGAATATCAGAATATCACCAAAGACCAGTATCACACTTCAGCTGTTGCCGTCGGGGGGGATGCTTCGTTGAGTGCTTCGATCTTCAATCCTGTCATCACTGCCGGGAAAAACGGCTGTATCAATTTTCAGTGTGAGATAGCCAACAGCAATGTGGTCGAAAGAAACAATCTGGGAACAGAACTGACTGAATGTGAAAATATTTCTGCTCAGACTGTGATCGGCTTCAATCAGGAACAGCTCCTTGCTTCATGGAACCGTGTCACATCTGTAGAACAGACCATCGGTATCCCGTTTCTCTGCGAGATCCCGATCCTGAAGTACATTTTCGGAACTACCACCAGCAATAAGGAAATAAACCGCTTTTTTATAACTGTCCGTGCTGTGCCGGTGGTTTTCAACGAAAACATGGCGCCCGGAACCGTGGCGGAATTTGATAAACTGACAAACTCAAAACAGGAAAAGAAAGAACGGTAAGAATATGAAATACATTTTCAAATACATGGCGGCGGCGGCAGTTTTGGCAGGCAGCGTTTCCGCCTTTGCCGGGGAGGCGGCGGCACCTTACGACAACAGCCGTATCGATGCAAGACTGAATGTTGCCGTCAAAGAAGATACCAAAGTCGTTCACTTTGTCCGTGACAATGCGGACCCCAATGTGATCACCAAAGCTTATGCGATCAAGCACATCGACCCCTATGAACTGCGTTCTTACATCCGTGCCATCGTCCAGACCCGCAAGGTCACGGAAAACAACACCAATGTGGAAGCGGTCAAATATGCTGACGGCAGTGCATTGCTGCTTATTTCCGCCGAAGATTACCGCTTTGAAGATACGCCGGGAGCTCAGGGATTTGACTCCATCGTCCGTGAATTGGATAAGCCCAAACTTATTTCCAGCTCCGGCCGTCAGACCTATGTGTATTCCCCCAGATACCGTTCTTCTGCCGATCTGATGGAAATGGTGACCAATATCGGTGCTTACAGGCGCAACGAAGCCATGAACAACGTGGGGGGCAGCGATGTATTGTTGGAAGATCCGGAACTCAATCTGGTGTTTTTCAATACGGCTCCTTTTTCCAGACAGAATATCATGGATGTCATCAGCAAGTACGACAAGCCCGAACCCAGTGTCCGGGCAAAAATCACCGTTTACGAACTCTATGCCGAAAATGATACCAAACTGGGATTGGATTTTCAGGCATGGAAAAACAATGAAGGCATCGACCTTTTCAGTGCCGGCGGCAGATTTTCCAGAAATCACAACGGTTTCGGACTTGTCAGAGGCGCTGACTGGAACAAAACCACCTATTTTCAGTTCAATCCCAAGTGGAACACCAAATATGTCGATTTTCTGACCAGCAAGGGCAAAGCGAAGATCCTCCACTCTTCAGAGATCACCATCGGCAACAACTGCGAAGGAAAGATCGAAAAATCCACGCAGTACTTTGTTGCCAGATCCTCCGGTTCCACGGATCGGGAATATACTGTGGCAGGGAACAAATTCAGCGCAGAGACCGGGGATATCATCGGGTTTACCCATGACAACAAAAAAGTTTCAGTCTCAGACGCTGCGGATATCACCATCAGCAAGATCGGTGAAGGGGATACTCAAAAGTATATCCTGAGGATCAGCGGCAAGGGAGCTGCAATGTTCACTGTGGCGGGGAAGGCTGGCGGAAAACGGATCAGAGTGGAAAAACTTGCCGGGTCTTACGAAAGTGAGCTTACTTCCCGCAACATCTCTCATAAACGGGGACCGATCATCGAAACAGAAGGAACAGGAAAGTTCGGACTGACCGTCAGCATGATCCCTTCGATCAATACCAAAGCCACCAAACTGAAGGTCAGGATCAATAACTCTTCTCTGATCGGTTATACCTCTGACGGAGCTCCCCGCATTCAGCAGGGTGCCGGAGTGGATACTGAGTTCATGATCTCCAACAGCGGTACACGCCTGATGATCGGCGGCATTGAGAAACGCAGTGTTGTGCGGGTGTCGGGGGGTATCCCTCTGCTGAAAGATCTTCCCCTTCTCGGTTGGATCTTTTCCACGGAGTCTGAAGCAACCAAGCGTTCACAGTTGCTGGTCGTCGCCGAGGTGCTCCCTGCGGATAAAGCCGGCGGAGAAGCTGAACTTGCCCGAGAGATTTCCGGCGACCTGAAAAATGCCGGGAAGAGCAACTCCTACGGCTATCGTCAATACCTGATCGACAGCAAGCGCAAATAAGCGCTTTGTACTACTGCTCAAACCATGCGTTTGAGAAATTCCCCCTGACCTTCAGGAATTTTTCTGAAAGGTCAGGGATTGTCCTCTTTGAGCATCTTTCAATATTTGGTTGAATGGAACAGGATCAAAAAAAAGAGCAACGCAAAGTTTTGTGTCACTCTTTCGGATCAGGGGGCGGAACAGCCGGAACCCGATGAACTTTGCGGGGGTATCAAAGAGTGTACTCAGGGGACTCCGTGGTCAGCGTTCCATATTCATTGAGACGCATCTCATATTTGATCTGGTGCTGAGTCTGTTCCCAAACATAGGTCAAAGCAGCATTTTTATTCACCCGGACGGTATTGAATCCGATCTTTTCACCCTTTCGGGGAAGACCGCCGACGATTTGCCACGGGACAGTGATGGTGAGGAGAGCTTTTCCGGCATCCAGTGCCGCCTTGAAAGCCGGGGAGGAGACTTTTTTGAAAGTTTCCTTGCCGGTGCGTGTTGAGAGGTAACTCCAATGTTTCAGTTGAGGAGATAAACCGCAAATCACCCGGTATCCCGTTCCGTTCTGCCGGAAGAGATAGACATGAAAACCGTTGTTTGCGAAATCGTTCCGTTTTTCCCTGCTGCCTTCAAAGGTGACATAAAGATTGTTTTTGTCATAGAGGCAGGAGACTTGAGTCGGCTTTTGCCGGATAACAGGATCAAATGTGTGGAGCCCCTGCTGGAAAAGATATTGTTTCTTTCCATCCGGCGCAATTTTTCTACCGGCAGGTTTGATATTATTCTGCCGCATCCATTGGTAGTCCCAGGAAAAAGGAGTGGGGATTTTTCCGTAAAGTCTGCCGCCATCAAGGAGCTGCCGGACCGATGTGTTGGTGAATACCGGGATCCCGTCCACTTTGTCGAAATATCTGCCATTGTTGGGAATTGAGAGAATAAATTTTTCTCTGGCTTCCAGGGCGTTGAGGATCTTCCGGCAATGAGCATCGCTGCGGTCATGGAAAAAAGTATTGTAAGCGCTGATAACTGCCATGGTGTGCTTCAGACAGGCAAGTTCTATTTTCAAGATCTTTACAGCAGTGATCTTGCCGGATTTTTCCTCAATGGCAGAGAGGAGTTGTTCCAGTTCCCTGATGATCCGGGGCGGATAACGTTTCATGAGCAATGAGGAGGGGGTTTCACGCCTGATCTGTCCCGGCTGGTCAAAGGCTTCAAGAAGATGAGGGAACTTTTTCAGCTGCCGGTCGATGAGAGTATAAAATTTTTCGGCGGCAGCAGCTCCGGGACCATAGCTTTTTTGACAGTAAAGTTTCAGCAGATCCCTGATTTTTGCTTCCGGCTCAAGCTGCAATCTGTTCCAGATGAAATAGGCAGCCCCTTCCAAACCGGGCAATTCACCGAAACCGCAGGTATAGATCCCCCGGATCCCGTAGCGGCGGAAGAGTTCCAGCTGTTTCTGCAAATCCTCAAAACTCATCTTCGGAGTAAACCCGGCAGAGTGGTAGATCCCCCAATTGTAGATGTAGGCACTGTATCCGCCGGGGACTTTCATCTTTTGCCATTTCAGTATCTGCTCTCTTGATCCGGGAGCCAGATCAATAATGACATTTGAGGGGAAACTGTCAAAGGTTTCCGGAGGATTTTCGGTGGGACCGTAAGATAATATGGCGACTTTCTTCCCCGGACGCAAGACCGCTGCCTTTGCGGCAATATCACGGTGCAGCAGCCAGAGCTTTTCTCTGAAAGAAACTTTACCGTAAAGAAGAGCACATTGTTTACATTCGCACCAATGGAATCCGTCAGCCTGTGCCAGTTGAACCGTCTGGAACCCCGAATCCATCTGTTGGATCACCTCAGCGAGGATCAATTTTTGCACATGTGGGTTTGAAAGACAATATTGTGTGCCGTAGAGCCGGGGATGGAGTCTTTTGCCCCGGTGCATGGCAAAGTATTCGGGATGACTTTGCTTGTATTTATTCCGTCGGACTGCCGCATTATGGGAGTGTCCTCCGTAGTTTTTGAACCAGGGGTAGGAGAATCTGCCGTTATGAAGATCGTAAGGGATCCCGCCGGAACGGGAGTGCGAAAAATTATATTTGAAGAAGGGACGGTATTGTTTTGAGAAATTTGCCGGAACTGCCAGTTTTTCCATCTTTTTCACCGCCGGGATCTTCTGCTCCGGCAAAGTGTAATAACAATCAAGAAACTTTTGTGAAAAAGCCGCCACAGCCGCTCCACTGCCCAGCATATAGTCCCAATGGTTCATGGGGGATGAGTGCCGGTTCCAGCTTCTGTCGCAGCCGTAACACCATATCCCCCGGGGCGTACATTCGATTTTATACTCACCTGCTGCGGGCGCAGCGGCATGGGGGGGAACTGTTCCGATGAAAAAGGGAGTCAACCCTTTTTTTTGTGCTGAAAAAGCGACCACAGGCAGCTTGACACCGGTGGAGCGGAACACCGCTTCATTGAACATATCGGCAAACTCCCGGTAAAATCTGCCGGGGATAGGGGGCTTCTCAGGCAGCACGATTTGTCCTTTGGCCTTGCCCTCTGCGACCAGCACCAGCAGATTTTTTCCTGCTGCCTCAAGAATGCATAAGGCGGTCAGAAGAAGTAAAAACAGTTTTTTCATTTGAAATGCATCTCTCCGAAGGATTCACGGTTGCGGTTGATTTTACGGTCTTCAAAGTTGGGGGACCACAAAGAGAGCTCGTGATACATCCGTGCGTTGGGTTTGAAACCTTCTCTGGCGGTATTCAGGCACCAGATGTCCCCTTTGACGGGGGGGCGGGTCTGCAATGTGGAATAGGGTAAAGTTACCAGAGAGTACCAGAGTTTTCCTTCCCGGCGGGTCTGGTAGCTCCATTGTCCGTTCCACTCCTTGTCATCGGTTCCGTATTTGGGGTGGAGAGGATCGGTAATAAGTCCGAAAGCTCCGTCCCAGGTGGAATCGGGGACGGGATTCCAGATAAAGTGGAAGAATTTTTCCCGCATCCCTTCCGGATCGATCATGATTTCCAGACAATCACAGTTCCAGGGGGAACCGTCTCTGCCCACGGGAGAAAAGGACTTGTTCACGGCGACTTCGCTGATGAAGGCAAAGTAGATATTTTTTTTATCGTAAAGAACTTTGAATTTACTTTTTTCTTCCAGTTTTCCCAACTGGATCTCCTGAAGATGGTTCCAGGGAGCTTTTTTCCATGCACCGGAGTCAAAGTCGTTGAATTCCGGCACGGCAGTTGTGGGAAAAACATCGAGGGAAACCCTCTTTGCCCCCGGCAGATAGTTGCTGCGGAGCAGTTCTGCCGTATTCCAGCAGAGAGGAGAGCCGATTCCTGCACTCAACCGTCCGTTGCTCAAAACCAGACTCATGGAGTCATTGCCGAACATCTTGAATTCCTGCCACCCGGCAAAGGGTTTTGTCTTGCCCTTGTAAAAGAGCTGTGCAACATGGCTTTTGAAATTTTTTATTGCATCTGCCAGAATGAGAAATTGTTCTTTATCCGGCGCCAGCTGATAATTCTGGTAACGGTGCAGAACTGTTACCAGGCGTTTCAGATATTCAAATTCTGCCCGAACTGCCTGAAGACGCTTTTTTACTTTTGCAGAACGGACCAGGCGTTCTGCGGCAGCAAGTTTGCTTTCAAGGACCTTCAGAACAGGAACCGGATACATGGCAGTCAGAAGAGCTCTGGGATCACGGGGGAGAAGCGAGGCATTCTTTTCGTTGCTGATCTCACTTCCGCCGCTCAGACGGTCATATATGGCAACTTGTCTGTTGAGGATGTTGTGGAATGCCCTCATGGGAACGGCGCTCTCCTGATAAGCTGCCCGGCAGTATTCATCAAACAAAACTCCTGCATTGGCTTTTTTCCTTTCGATGGCTTGACCGAAAGCGTAATAGGTCGGACCCTCAAGCCCGAAATTTTCCCCGAATCCGCAGCGGTATATGCCGACGATATTCTGCTTTTTGAAAAGTTCCATCTGCCGGACGGCAAATTCAGGAGTCCTTTTAGGCGTATAGCCGGTCTGGTTATAGCATCCCCAGTTGTAGACATATACAGAAAACCCGCCGGGGACATTCAGTTTGTTCCATTTTTTAAAGTCGGCAGGGGTATACTGGGTCAGCTCCACAATAACATTGGCAGGAAAGTCGGTACAGCTTTCCGGCGGCTCGGCTGTATCGGCGTAAGAGAGGATATGCACTTTTTTTCCGGGGTGGGTTTTCAGGACACGCCGTGCAATTTTGAGGTGAACGATCCAGATCTTTTCCCCGAAAGAGGCTTTGGGACCACCCAATTTTTCGCATTCCGGGCAAAAGCATGGCACAAGTCCGTCGGTTTGAGCAAGCTGGACTATTTGGGCGCCCGCGTCAAAGCGGCGAACCAGCTCCCGGTAAAAAAGCTCCTGGACTTGCGGATTGGATATGCAGAGATGCCCCCCTGCAGTGGAGCGTTTTCCGCCCCGTTCCATGCGGAAATATTCAGGGTGACTTTTTCCATATTTTCCCACACTGACTGCGGCGTAATAGGAGTGTCCGCCATAGCTGAAAAGATCTCCGTAACCATAGAATCCATTGGCATAATCATACATCAACCCTGCGGGGCGTCCCGGAGAAAAACGCAGATGTGAGGGAATGAATATCTGTTGATCCGCCGGAGCAAACTCTTTCCGCTTCGGCGTGGAGGTGCCGACGATCCCGGGCATAATGAATTTGCTGCCCAGAAAAGATTTCATGAATTCGGCGACAGCCCTGACCGATCCCAAGCGGCATCTGTAATGGCGGAACTGGCTTCTGGTAATATATTTATTGGTACGGACAGAAACCATCTCATCCTTTCCTGTAAGGAAAATCATCCCCTGCCGGATGGTGATGAGAGATTCAAAGTCTTTCAGATTTTTTACCTTTATTCCGGCTTTTACTGCTGCAGAAGTAAGACCGATGTGTACCGCCTTTTTTCCCCGCTGCGCATCGGATTCCCGGAGAACCGGAAATTTTTTGCCGAGAGCTTCATAAAAGCCCTCCTGCAGGGCAAAAGCCGCTTCCCGGAGATAGCTTGAGGTTTCTTCGCTGTCACATCTGTCCGGAACAACGATCTGATAATCTGCCGCCCCAAGGGAAAAACTCAGGAGCAGCGCAGAAAAGAAAATTTGTTTGACACAGAACATTTTCAGCAACTCCTTTTATTACCAATCCGGCCAATCTCCGGCGTCGCTGCGCTTTTTGTAATTATAAAAGGTACTTTTCCATGCCGTCGCATGGAGATCGTGGGAAGGAATACGCCCTACTGCCATCATACTGACGTGCATATCACCAAAAAGCACATTGGCACTTCCCAGATGCCGGAACGCCAGATTGCCGAGATTGCGGGTGCCGGAGTCCTTGTTGATGGTTTTATAGCCATAGTAGATGTAGTAGCTTTCGATCAGAAGACTCAGCCGTGAAAGGTAACGGCAGGAGCTGCGTTTGGGTAGTTCGGACAATTTACCGGAAACAAAGTAGTTGAGTCCGTAAGACATATATTTGTCGTTTTTACCGAAAGAGTCTGCAAACTGAGTCCGGGTATGGGAGGGACAACTGTTGGGGGCATTGAAATAGTGGACTCCGCTTGCAATAAAAAGACCGCCTATGACTCCCTTTGAGGCGCTTGTGCCCATATAGCTTGCAAAGAAAGATTCTTTGGGATTGGTCCAGTACCAGGAGGAGCTGTACTGCCCTCTGGGGATTGAAACCGGAAGCAGAAAATCTTTGTTGTCATCGGCGTAAGCGTTGATCGCCAGACCATACTGTTTCACCGTATTGGTACAGCTGATACCTTTGCCGCGTTCACGGGCCTGCTGCAAAGCGGGCAAAAGCATGGCGGCAAGAATGGCGATTATCGCAATAACGACCAATAGCTCGATCAGCGTGAACGCTGATCGAATGAAGCACGGCTCCGCCGTATGAAGCATTTTCCTGCGGAAAATATGAAGCGCCCCGTTGGGGCATGAAGCGCTTGCTTTACAGGCATGGTAAGAGGTCGCGGCATTATTGTCCGGCAGCCCCTCTCTTCCTTTTTCTTGCAAAACACAGGCTTTGTTCAACGAGGAACACAAAACACCAACTTGAAAAGTTTTGCTCATTTTTTCACCTTTTGATTTAAAAGTTTTCTGATCTTATGATCAGTTCCGGTGCGAATACCGGCAATATAAATTTTCGCTGTTCCCGCAAAGCGGCACAGACGATACACACGACGCCGTAACCCATTTCAAAACGGGGGATCCTGACATAATCGCTGGGCGGAAGAAGATTTTCAAGTGTGGTTCCCGAAGAGATGGAAACCACTTTGAAATCAACACCTGCTGTGAGACCGCAATCGTAAGAGATCCGGTAGAGTTCCATAACAAGAGATGTATAGTCACAAAAGATCACCTGGGGACGGGGAGTGATGCCCGTCAGAAAATTTTTCAACTGCTTTGTCCGGAGTGCAGCATCGTCGTCCAGTAAAACATAGTGTTCGGGAAGAACAGTTTTTCCATTCTCCCGGCAGGCGTTCAAAAAGCGTTGGGCGCGGTCTTTGCCATTGAGCACATCATTTTTCATAGCCACGGCGCCCACCGATGCGGCACCGGGAATTTTTTTGACGAATCCGGCGAGCATGGAGACCGCATTTTTCCGGTCGTAATCAATGAGCGAAATATTTTCGTCGTCGATTTTCAAACGGCCATTGTGATTCAGGATCAGCACGGTGCGTTTCCGGGAAAGAAGATGCGCTTCTGCGGTAAGCATGTGAGCTGTAAAAATGATAATATCATAACTTTCAAGGGTTTGTATCACGCTTTCTTTTTCACTTTCCGGGAGCTCATAAGGATATTGAAGAAAACTCACCATGGCATTGGACTCCGCTGCCCCTGCCAGCAGACCACGATGAAACTCTGAAGCAAGCCCCCACTCCTCTGAACCGATACACTCGGGGACAAACCGTTCCGGGGGGAAAACGAAGGCAATGCGCAGCTTTTTTTCGCCGGAATTTTCAGGAGTCGTGACAAAACATCCTTTGCCTTGAGTACGCCTGATGAGGCCCTCCGGCTCCAGCAGATCGAAAGCACGAACGACTGTCACCGGACTGACACCAAACTCCTGCGCCAATTTCCGGACGCTGGGCAGACTTTGACCGGTCTTATATGTACCTGAAACGATCCTCTCTCTGAAGATCGCACTTAACTGCATTGGGAAATCCTGCTCAATATTACTTTTCAGATTGCTCATAAATTTGCTGTTTCCTGCTGTTTCTTACTGTTTCATAAACTAATATAAACTGTTTCATTAAAATTTCAAGAGCTGTTGGTGAAGAATTTTTAAAAAAGTTCTGCCCTCTGAAAGCGCCGCCCGATCAGAGCCTCCTTTCCACTCCTTGGCCAATGGCATCGAAAGCCTTTGGAGAAATGAAAGTTGAAATCAACTCCAAAAAAAAGAGCAACGCAAAGTTTTGCGTCACTCTTCCGGATCAGGGGGGAGTTCTTATTTTTTCCTGGGGGGCAGCTCCACAAGCTCCATGTTGTCGAGCCATACTTTCCCTGTTACATTGCGCAGCACATAGTGGTGATAGGGCTTGCTTACGGTCCCCGGCTTTTTGGAGGAGGTGGTAAAGGTGTACTCCCAGCGGCTCCAGGGAACGGAACCGAAAACAACAGGCGAGGGGAAATAACGCACCACGCCGTTGCCGTCGTCGATGCGGATGTAGAACCCGCTTGCCTGAGGCCTTTTGCCGGGGAGGAGCTTCACATTTTCCTGACGGATGAAAAAGCTCAAACGGTAGGTGGTGTCGGGCTTGAGGGATTCCACACGGTGGATCACCGCTGAACGCTTGCCTTCGACCTCAAGACGCAGAGAGACGCCCGCTGAACGGAACACCTTTGTGTCACGGTGGGGCATGGGACCCCAGTTGAACCAGGAACTCCCTTTGGCGCCTTTGATGCCGGTGACTTTGAACTCCCCGTCGGTGTAAAGATTTTTCTCAGGCAGAGCACCCAGATGGAGCACGCCGAAGTTGGGGAGATCACCGAAACTTTTAGCAAAGGGCGTCCAGGTGTAGTAAGGGTGCACAGTCATGCCGTTGATGGTCCGGTGACGGTTGAAGTTGGCAACGATGGCGCCCTTTTTCACTGGAGGCAGGGATTTCCGGGGAACGCGGACCTCTGCAAACCACCCTTTGCCGGGGATGCAGGTGGTTTTGGCTTCCGCTTTGCTGTTCCACTTCCAGTTGTAGGAAAGCTTGCCCGGAACATTGTACAGATCGGCGATCTCTCCCCGGCTGTCCACGATGATCTGGCAGGAGTCAAGGCGCTTGCAGTTGGTGTCCAGATGGATCTCAACGGCGTTGTCTTCCCACATATTCACATCGTCAAAGGGGCGTTTGGTCTGGCGCATTTTGGCGGTGTAGGGTTCACGGCAGTCGAAGAGAAAGTAAAAGTTCTCTTTATCGGCAAGGAGTTTGACAAAGGTGAGGACTTCTGCTTCATTTTTCTGCAAAGGGATCAGGGAGATGTAAGGGGCATTTTTCCACGCCGGGTCATCCCCTTTGCCGTCGATTTTGATCTTTTCCCCTTTTTTCAACATGCCCACAGTGGTGCGCCAGTAGTCCACAGCCGCATTTTTCCTGAAATAAGCGGCGGCAGCATCGGCAACAGGTCCCCAGAGACTGCGGCGGACCATGCGGAGCCTTTCAACGGCAGCTTTGTCACGGGAGGCAAGTTTTTCCGCCTTGTCAAAGAGAGCGTTGATCCGTTTCACCTCTTTGGGGGAGTAGATCTCATTCCAGAGTTTGTATTCGGAAGGGGGCGTGGTCACGGGACCGATGTCGGTATCGACCGTGTTGCCGAGGACTTTGTTGAGCCAGTGATCTTCCAGAGAATCCATGATCTCTTTCATGGGAGCGGCACCGGCGCCGAACATCCGTTCACGGTACTCTTTGAGGAGCGCCGCCACATCGGTGGTGTGGTCCCACATGACTTTTGAAAAGACGTAAAAGTTCAAATGTCCGAAAAACCAGCAGTCGGATTCTGCTTCAAGGAAGGTGCCGAAACTGTATTTGTACATCCGCTTGTAGTAATCACCAATGACTTTTGGGGTGAAGTTGGGCGCCGACGGGACGGTGCGGACTGCAAGTTTGGTGGCATAGTTCCACAAATAGACTTTGGACCCCAGCTTTTTGACCCAGTTTTTCACATTCGCATCATCTTGCGCCTGCTTTTCAGCTTTCCGTTCCTTCCAGGGACCACTGACTGCGACTTGCATGATCACATTGTCAGGAATGGGATCAGCGGGAACATAGCGGCAGAGGTCGTAAGCCATCATGGTGACAAAGCCGGGGACCTTCTCTTTTTTCAGCCGGTTGGGGACTGACAGCAGTTTCTTCCAGAGAAAGTCTGCGCCCTCTTTGGTGTAGGGGCTCCAGCCCGCATTTTTGCGGTCGGGGAAATGGGGACGGCATTTGTCGCAGCGGCAGCGCGCCATGGAGTCGTTGGGCATCAGATTGAAAAAGGTCTGCGTATGCGCCCAGCGGGAGTAAAGCCCCTTGATCTTGCGCTTTTCAACAGCGGCAGGTCCTGATAGGATGGCTTTGGCGTCCTGATAGATCTCTTCCATGATGTTGGAACTGAAACAGAGCTGTCCGTTCCGGTCACTGGGGTAACGGATAAGAGAACCGTCGGCACGGGTGCCGTCAGGCTTTACGGCGAAATATTCAGGGCGGCTCTTGGCAAAACGCTTCACATAGTTCAGATAGGCAAGTCCGTGGCAGTTGGGCAGAAGCAAAGTGGACTGACGGAGCCTGTTCTGCTGCTGAGCTTCCCCTTTTTTCTGACCCACTTCATTTTCATACCAGAAGGTGTTGCCGTAGTCCAGACCTTTCCAGTAGATCTTGCGGTACTGGGAGTCGGGGCGGTCGTAGAGGGTCATTTCAGGAACACGCCAATCCTTTTTACGGGGCAGCAGAGTTCCGTGTCTGCCGGGAAAGTAGAATCTGGCATCGGCGAATCTTTCAAGGAATTCATAAACGCCGTAAAGGGTTCCTGCACCGAAATCTTTTTCAGCCGCATCTCCTCCTGCAATAAGGATCTGATTGCCCCGGGCGGCGATAACATATCCGTCACGGTCGATTTTTTTCAGGTCGATCTTACTGGCGGCGGCAAAGGCTTTGTCGCCCACGCGCAGAAGGGGCACACCTTTGGCAGCGGGGAGCTTGTTCACGACTTTGACAGGGGTTCCTGCGATCTCAGTAAGCAGTTCCGCAAGTTCTTTTCCTGCGTTTTTCACGGAATCATGGGCGTTGGGGGCAACGTAGACCTGAAACTTCACCTTGCCCTTTTCAATGAGAGTCAGGGATCTTTTGCCCAGCTTGCAGAAGCGGGGACTTTCAGGTTTCGGGGCGAACTGCGGTGCGGCGCTGAGGGAAAGCAGCGGCAGAGCAGCCAGCAACAGTAACTTGTAAATTTTCATCTTCATTTTTCTTTTGGTTTGAGGCAATTTCAAAACTCCTCAAAATTGTCAAAGCGCCCTCGCTTCGATCTGATAAAGGGAGCGTTTTCGGCTGTTACCTTACAGGTAGCAACCTCAAACTACCCTTTACAGCTCTTTGCGAATGGCATCTTTGTCATT
>JAZODE010000086.1:0-79397 GCA_045596885.1 Victivallaceae bacterium | reverse complement strand
CGCCTACCCTATCGCCTACGCTTTCGCCTCTTCTCTGCGTCAGGTCGTCAACACCATCTGCCACCTCTGGGGGGCCATCACCAACATCTTCGGCGAGTGGTCTGTTGTTGAGCCCCGCGAGATCCACGTTCTGGACCGTATCGGCGGCGGCGACGGATTTGTGGGCGGATTCCTCTACTCCATTCTCAAGGGCTGGGAGCCTGAAAAATGGATCCAGTTCGGATGGGCTACCGGTGCTCTTGCCACCACCCACCTGACTGACTATGGTCAGCCCGCTGACGAGGAGCAGGTCTGGAGCATCTGGGCTGGTAATGCCCGCGTCAAGCGCTAAGCTCCCCTGCCCTGTTTACGCTTGAAGCGTATACAGCAAAGAATCCCGGAACTTTGATGGTGCCGGGATTTTTCATTTCGTTGGGGGGATTTTCAGGGAGTCCCCCTCCCCTGTTACTCCTTTTAAAAACAAATTCCCGGAACTTTTGACAGTTCCGGGAGCTCTTGTTTTCCGGCACAAAAGACCGGTGTTGTTATTTTTATTTCTTGTTGTAAGCCTTTATCACAGCAGCGGCAACAGCATCCCCAAGGACTTTTCTTTCTTCTTCTTTTTTGAAATGAACATTGGTGCCTTTGCGCCACTCATCAAAGACTTTGGAGTTCCTGACCGTGGCATTCAAATCACAAACTGTGACCTGAGGGTACTTTTTCAGCACAGGAACCAGCACTTTGTTATAAACCAGATCTTCATCTTTCCTGCGGGCGAATGCACCGTAGGAGCTGCCGGGAACAGGAGTTGTTGTGACCCAGACCACCTTGTAGTTGCGGGAGGTCAGGTATTTCAACAGACGGTCGATATTTTTTGCATAAACATCAGGTTCGACCTGATGTTTGGGGTTGAACTTTTTAGTTTTTGGGTCAGCCTTCTGCTTCAAATCGTGGAGTCCGTGGTTCAGCACGACCACAGCCCAGCGGCTTTTGGCTCCGGGAACATCGCGCAGCCACATGGTCAGAGCTGTGTTGCCCCGGATGCTGTCACCTGAGTTGCCTTCGATACGCTGGCAATTCATTTTTTTTGCAAGAGCAGCCTGTAAGGCTTTCTCATAATTCATACTGATGGAGTCTCCGATCACCAGAACGCTGGGGAGAGAAGGGTCAAGTTTGGGACGCGCCTCCCGGGAAATGACCACCTGGGAAATCACAAACTTTTTCTCTGAGATTTTTCCCCAGATGCGCAGTTTGTCCTCTCCTTTTTGGATATCATCAACGCTGCCTTTGGCAAAAACACCAACTGTAAGAGGCCCCCTGAATTTGATCCTTTTTCCGTTGAACTCAATTTCTCCCCTACCCTTCCCTAAGGGGTAGACAGGCGCAATAAGTTTCCGGGGACGAATCCCCACTCGCACCTTCTTTGCCGCAGGATCAAATTCGATCCTGCGGGTGGAAAAAACTTTTCCCTGGCGGAGTAGCTGCTCATCTTTTTTATACAGGAAAATCTCGCAGACAGTCCCCGGTTTTACAGAAGAAAAGGGAACAAAATTCTTGATTTTGAAGACGGTCCCGGGAGCCCAATGAAGAGTGTAAACACTGGTACCTTCATCTTTTTTGGGGTCATAAGCCGTTTCAGCAATGATCTTCATACTCTTTTTTGCCTTGTCTATTTCATAGGCAAGGGCGTGGCTTCCGCTCTTGAAACTCTTTGCCGTCAAAACGGCACATGCCAGCAGCAGAAGAAGCAACAATCTGACTTTCATAAAATAAACTCCTGTTTTTCTGTTAAAAAAACTTTGAAAAAGCCGCTCATTATTTTCTTATTTCAAGACACCGCCGGTGTCAGCATCGGTAGCATTCCGGGAGTAACGCAAAAGATATCCCGAAAGTTCTTTTACAGGAGGATGCCAGTTTTTCCTGCGTTCCGCAAGAACTTCAGCAGGGACCTCCAGTTTCAAAGTTCTGTTGGGAATGTCGATATCAATGATATCCCCCGGTTCCACCAGAGCAATGGTACCGCCGGAAGCGGCTTCAGGACTGATGTGTCCGATACAGGCACCGTGGGTGCCTCCGGAAAATCTGCCATCGGTGATCAACGCCACACTGTCTCCCAGTCCGCTGCCGATGATATAGCTTGTAGGAGCAAGCATTTCCTGCATACCGGGTCCCCCTTTGGGGCCTTCGTAGCGGATCACCACCACATCACCGGGTTTGACTTTACCGGCAAGGATGCCTTCACAAGCCTCTTCCTGACTTTCAAAGATCACAGCCGGTCCCCGGTGGGTCAGCATCTTGGGATCCACCCCGGCGGCTTTGACCACAGAACCTCTTTCTGCAAGATTACCGAAGAGGATCGCAAGACCTCCAGAGTTGCTGTAAGGCCCCTCAAGGGTCCGGATGATCGTTCCGTCGGGAGCAGGCGCATCGGCAAAAGCCTCTGCCAGAGTCTTGCCGGAAACCGTGGGGGCGTTACCGTCCAGAGCGCCGGAAATCTTGCTGATCTCTTTCAAAATCGCCATGATGCCGCCAACATTGTGCAGATCGATCATGTGATAGGTGCTGGAAGGAGAGATTTTGCAGATATTGGGGGTACGGCGGCTGACTTCGTCGATGAGTTTGAGATCCAGCTTGACCCCGGCTTCAGTTGCCACTGCAAGGGTGTGAAGAACGGTGTTGGAGCTTCCTCCCATTGCCATATCCAAAGCCAGTGCGTTGAAAAAGCTGCTTTCAGTGGCGTATGCCTTAGCAGGGAGCGCCTTGGGATCTTTAGCCATTTCGACGGCACGCCGTGCGGCTTTCTTCCAGAATTCGACACGCTCCTGAGAGGTGGCGGCGATAGTTCCGTTGCCGGGGAGAGCCAATCCGAGGGCTTCACAGAGGCAGTTCATGCTGTTTGCGGTAAACATGCCGGAGCAGGAACCGGCTCCCGGACAGGCGCCGCATTCAAGTTCAGCCAGCTGCTCTTCAGAAATATTGCCGGTTTTCTTTCCTGCGACGCCTTCAAAAACGCTGATAAGGTCTGTTTCGGACTTGGTGAAGTCGAATTTCTTTCCGGGCAGCATGGGACCGCCTGAGGCAAAAATGGTGGGAATATTCAATCTCATGGCGCCCATAAGCATTCCCGGCACCACCTTGTCACAATTAGGAATGCAGATCATGGCGTCAAAAGGATGTGCCATGCCCATGCTTTCCACACTGTCGGCGATTATTTCACGGCTGGGAAGTGAATATTTCATGCCCTGATGTCCCATAGCGATACCGTCGCAGACGGCGATGGTATTGAATTCGTAGGGTACGCCCCCAGCCGCACGGATCTCATCGCAAATGATTTGACCGACTTTGTTCAAGTGGCAATGCCCGGGGGCAATATTGGTGTAAGAGTTGCATACGCCGATAAACGGACGCTGTATCTCTTCTGCTTTGATTCCGGTTGCGTGCATCAGGGAACGGTGCGGAGCCCGTTCCAGTCCTGATTTCATGATATCACTTCTCATTGTCAGATTCCTTTGAAACATTGTTTCTTTTACAGTTTATATAATATAGAACAAAAAATACTTTTTGTCAAGATAAACAGCCTCTGAAAAAATACTTGACATATCAACTGATGTATGCTATATTATCCCAACTGAGAAAAAGCCGATTAAAGAGGAGTTCCGCAGCACCAATGTCAAACGAAAAAGATCCAAACCTTGTTCATGATGCTTTCAACAGCATACTCAACACAGGTATAATGCTGAAAAACGCTGCCAGACAATTCTTCAGAAACCGTCCGACAACTGAGGTCCAATTTACGGTGCTCATGCTGTTGAAACACACCAACCATCCTGTAACGCAAAAAGAGTTGAGTGAATGGCTGCTTGTTGACAAATCCAATCTGACGGGACTTGTTGACCGCATGGAATCTGCCGGGCACCTGAAAAGGAATAAAACCGAAAAAGACCGCCGCAGTTATCATCTGGAACTGACTCCGGCAGCTGAAGCGCTTCTGGAGGAATTGGAGCGTCCATACAGAGAGCTCTTGAACAGTATGATGGGGGATTTCTCTGTTGAAGAGCTTTTGCAGATCGTCAGATTGATGAATAAGCTTCAGCGTTCACTTGATGACCGCTGCGCCTGCACAGCAGCCGGTTTGCCCGATGATAAATAAAGGAAATGATTTTATGAGCGACAAAAAAAAGAGCAAAAGCCGTTTCCTCCTGAAAACCCTTTTCTTTCTGCTGCTTATTTTATTTCTTGCCGGGGGCGGTGTCTCCTGTTATGCCTTGACCCGCATCGGTAAGGCTCCGGAACCTTCCGAGCAGAAGTTTTTCGCAACTCTTGCCAATTACCGCGATGGAAAATTTCTGAATCTTGAACCGGTGGTCATGAATACGAAAAAAATGGCAAAGGGCGCCGGATTCTTCCGTTTTCTTTTTTCCTCCCCCAATGCGCCGCGCCGCCCCTACCCCAGAGTGGAATTGATACGCAAAAGTTTTCCCGACCGTCCTGAGGAGTTCAATGTGTGCTGGCTGGGGCACTCCTCTTTGATCTTTGAACTGGGGGGAGTCCGTTTCATGGTGGACCCGGTTTTCGGCAACGCTGCCCCTCTCCCCGGTATCGTCCGCCGTTTTGTGCCATCCCCCCTCCCCCGGGAAGAGATCCCGGAGCTGGATTTCGTGGTCATTTCCCACGATCACTATGACCATCTTGAATACGAAACGATCCGGGCTTTCAGAAAGAAAAAGTTTCCCATCGTGACCTCTCTTGGCGTAGGAGCCCGTCTGAGAGGCTGGGGCATTCCTGCCAACCGGATCATTGAGATGAACTGGAACAATTATACAACAGTTTCCGGAGTTAAGATCGTCGCCCATCCTGCAAGACATTTTTCAGGCAGGACCATTGACGACCGTTTTACCACATTGTGGAGTGCCTTCAGTTTTGAGCGCAACGGTAAAAAAATCTTTTACGGAGCCGACAGCGGTTACGGCAAACATTTTGCTCAAATCGGCAGGATGTATGGTCCTTTTGACCTGGTCTGCCTTGAAATAGATGCCTGGAACGAAAGGTGGCCCAACAACCACAGTTTTCCCCACGAGGTCATCAGGGAATTCAAAGAGCTTCAGGGCAGATGGCTGCTGCCGATCCACTGGGGCGTCTTTGATCTTGCCATGCATCCTTATTATGAATCCATCAATAAGATTTGCGAACTTGCCAAAGCGCACAATGTGCCCCTTGTGCTTCCTGCCATGGGGGAACGAAAGCGGCTTCCCTGATTTTTTGAGGCAATTTCAAAACTCCTCATTTTTTAAAAAAAATAAAAAAAAGGCTTGACTTTTTGTTTTTGGCATGGTATTGTAAATCATACCAAAAAGCTATTATTATTAATTGGAGAGTTCAAAAAATGGAATTCACTCCTATCAAGTTACGAAGAGGTGCAGATGAACCGCTCCATCTGCAGCTGGCAGAGGAGCTGCGCCGTTATTTGCTTGACAACTCTGTTAAATGCGAATTTCTACCTTCAGAACGTTCCTTGTGTGAACAGCTGAAACTCAACCGTTCCACGGTCCACCGTGCATACGAAAACCTTTTGCAGCGGGGCGTGGTGCGCCAGTGCCCCAATAAAAAGCTTGAAGTCATTCCCGGCGCAAAGAAAATACTTGCCGGCGCCTTTCCTTCTATCGGCGTTCTGCTGCCGGAGAAATTTTCCCTCTATGTTGAACACAACAACGGTTCGACGCTCCGCTACTTGAAGGGGATCTTTGACCGTGCCGCAGAAAGGGAGTGTTCCATCTATACGCTCCAGATCCCTCCCCCGGAGACTCCGGAAAAGGAGATGCGCACCTTTATTGAAAGCAATTTTAAGAAACTTATCGGTATCATCCATCTGGGCGCCAGAAAGAGTTTATCAGATCCGGCTCTTGAAATGGTGTTCAAGTACCATCATCTGCCCCAAATCTGTATTTCAGGCAGAGCGCCCACATCTCATACGGGGGCGATCTATACCGATTTCACTGCCGCCGCAAGAGAACTTGCCCGCACTCTGGTTGCTAAAAAGTGCCGTACTGTCGGACTTATCAGCAACACCTTCTCCGAATCAGGCGCTTTCTCTTATGTCGCTCAGGAGCGCGGCGCCAGAGTCAGAGATATTCTTGTTGCGGAAGGGCTGACACTCCTTCCCCGATGGGAGCTCAATTTCCCTCTGAAAGCTGATATTCCGCAACTCCTGGCTGAAAATTATGCACGCCACCCTGAACTGCCCGATTTTATCTGGTGTCACAATGATGATATTGCTTTGCTGGCGCTGCAGTTTTTCACCTCTCAGGGCATCAGGGTCCCTGAAGATTTGAAGATCGCGGGCTTTGACGGATCAGATTCCGCAAAGGATCTGACTTCCATCGGGCAGCAGTTCCATGAGCTTGGCGCTGGCGCCGTCGATCTGCTCTGGGAGCACTTTGAACACGGCATCAATAAAGAAAACAAAATCAAAACCATCGAGGCCTTTTTCGTGCCCGGAAAAACAGTATAAGGAGGCATTTATGGCTCAAAGAATATCTATTCCGCCCCTTGCGGAAAACAATCTTGTCAGGAACAACTGTTTCAGGCAAGAGATGTTATTTTACCGGTACTCAGGGTCGGGCTCGGCAGAGGTCATGCCGGGACCTCCGGTATTCTGCCGGATCTCAACCGGCTCACTCTTCCACGCCTTTGACATCGACAATCAGGAACATGCCGCTCCGGAAAGTGTTTTTCCGTGGAACGGAAAGTTTGTTTTCAAGTTCCTCGCCCGGGGCAAAGGAAAACTCCGTGCCGGGATCAGGTGGCGCCTTTCCTATTACAGGGGCGACACCGATCTGACGGAACGCGCGTTTTCCTGTGACCTTGAGGAGGAGTTCAAAGAGTACACTCTGGAAGGCGTGGTCGATGATCCCCATACCTCTGTCAATGACAGGATCTTTTTTGAGGTCCCGGAAGGCTTTGCCGATCTGACAGCGATCACTCTTTATTACCCTGCCCCTGCCCCCGGAGTCACCTTTGACAAGCCCCATATTGCACTGCTCCCCGGTGAAGAGTTTACTTTCAACTGTAAGGGAGCGGAAAAACTCCTTGTCTGCTGCGGACACAGTTCCAACGAATTTGAGCCGCAGATCATGGCGAATCAGGGCTCTTTTACCATGCCGCTGCGGGTAACGGGCGCAGAAGGTATGCGCATCGTCGGTGTGGGCAGTGCAGAAAACTGCCGCGCGTCTCTTTTTATTTCCCAACTGCCCCCCTTCCTTGCAAAAAAAATGCGGCGCTGCCGTTTTTCATCCAAGCCGAAACATCTGCTCTTTTTCGGCGACAGTCTGACCGCCTACGATGCCGGACGCAACTACACGGACATCGCCGGAGCATTTCTGCCCGACAGCTGGAGTTATACCAACGCAGGTATCGGCGGCGATGATCTTCCCCGCCTTGCCAAAAGACTACAAAACAAGCCGCACACATACCGTCAGGAGGATTTTCAGAACATCTGGGAGAAAACCCCGGATGAGATCTTTCTCTTTTACGGTGCCAATGATACAAAATCCCCCTGGCGCGAGGAATATAAGAAACCCTCCACCTCAATAGAGGAACAGAAAAAATATCTGGAAGAGATCTTTCAGGTGTTCAAAGAGAAAGCACCTCATGCGGCAGTGAACATCATTGCCTCTGCCCCGGGGTATTTCCCCTATCCTCTTGAACGGGGGGCGCGTCTCCGCAGCAAGGGGATCCAGCACAATCTTTTCGGGATCCCCGAACATGTCAAAAGATACAACCGTGTGGAAAAAAAGTTTGCTCTTGACAAAGGATGGGGCTACCTTGACTTTCACAAAGTTTGTTCATCTTATTACGATCCGAAATTACTGTTTATCCCTGATGACGGCGTTCATCTGACATTGAACGGTCATCAGCTTCTGGCAGCTGCGCTGCTTGAATATTTACACAAAAAGGAAGGAATTGCAGAGTTATGAAAAACACAAAACCTGCCCATGGGCAGGTGAAGCTGTACAGCTTCACCTTAATAGAGCTTCTTGTCGTAATTGCCATCATCGCTATTCTTGCTGCCATGCTGCTTCCGGCGCTCCAGCAGGCACGGGGACGGGCGCAATCCACCCAGTGCGGCAACAATCTTACTCACTTGGGGAAAGCCATGGCATTCTACATGGCTGACAACAAGGACCATTTTTTCTTGAATCACGGCAGCACCAACTACGGCAGCAGCTACGGTCAAAACAGCGCGACCTCCATGCCATTCTGGAAATATGTCGGAACCACTTATGAAGCCTCTGCAAAAAACCCTAACCCCCAAGCCAAAAAATTCTACCGTTGTCCTTCTCCGATCATATTAAAAGGCGATAGCAGTGCTTACAGTTACGGATACAATTACTATGTTCAGTTTCACCGGAACGACAATAAATCCACTCGCCACCGGGCACCTTCACAAATGATGCTTTTTGTTGACAACGGTGCCCGTGTAAAGGATGTCACCCAGTATCCCTGGTACTCCACAGCCAATAATCCAACGGGAACCAATGCCAAGAATTTCGGTCGCCGTCACAACGGCTATGGCAACCTTGTTTACGCAGATGGACATATCGGAAGGATCAAAAAGTACACCAGTACAGAACATTCCGCGAAATCGAAATTTTACGACTGTCTCTGTCCCTGATTTAAGTTTTTTTGAAATTACCTCAAAAATAAGGAGTTGATAAAGTATGAAAAAAGTGTTGTTTATGGGGGTACTCGCCGCCGCTGCTGCTCTCGGAGCGGCAAAATTGCCTGTAATGGGGTACTCCTTCACAGCGAAAACTTATTCCGCCGAAGGAGTTGATCCCGGATTCAGGAAGCTGACCGACGGCAAGATCAATGCTGACGGCAGCAAAGTCCGTTACGGAAAAGTCATGTTCCGGCGCAACGATAACGGCAAACGCCCTATCCAGATCACCTTCAATTTCAAGAATGAGATCAAACTTTCTGAGGCAAAGATCCACTATTTCCGCTGGAAAAAGAGCTATGGCATCAAGGTCATCAAACTTGTGGGTATCAAGAGCGACGGCAAACAGATCCCCATGGGGTCCGTCACTTTGAACCATCCTTACACCAAGCCTGAAAAAGATCCCTTCAACATGAGTGCTGTCATCAAGTCTGAGGATAATACGCCTGTCAGCTCTCTTCAGCTGACCTTTGTTTCATCAGGCGGCTTCCTTTCCCTGAACGAAATTGAGTTCTTTGGTGAAGAGATCAAAAGCGCAGCCCCCAAATTTGCTGCCAATCCTCTTGACAAATTTGCCGCAAATTCCAAGCCCGGATTCCGGATGTATCAGGCGGACGGACAGTTTGTCCTTGAAAACGATCATGTGATCTACGGTATCGATCCCCGCTATTCCGGATCAGTCAACTACGCCTGGGACAAATCCGGCAAGTGCAATCTCATCCTCTACTCCGCCCCCGGCGGCGGTTACGGACCTCTTTTCAACGACCGTTTCTGGCCCGGCGGATACGACATCCGTGACATGTACCGTTACATCTCTTACAAGTATGATGTGATCAGCGACACGCCTCAGAAGAAACAGCTCCGCATGATCGGTTTCGGCAAGAGCGGTCTCTATGCCAGCGTGCGGATCGAAAAGACCTTCACCCTTGAAAAGAACTCCTCCCTTCTCCGGGTGGACTACGCCATCACCAACAGCATGGAAAACGTCGTGCCCCTGAACAAGGGCTACTGGACCTACGGCGGTGTGCAGGTCCCCGGTGGCTACAACCGCATTGTCCCCGGACTCTACGGCGTGGAGGTCACGCCCGGATTCCGTCAGCATGTGGCACGGGATGTTTCCGCCGGATGGTACGGTGTCGAAGCCGCAGGGCGCGGACTTGCAGTTCTCGTTCCCTGGGAGCGTCTGAAAGAGATCTACTACTGGGGCGGAAACGCCTACACCGGAACCATTGAGTGCAAACTGGGGATCTATCCCATCAATGCCGGTTCCACCTTCACTTTTTCCATGGGGCTTGCTCCCTTTGACAAGATCGGTATCCCCGACAAGGTCAATGAATTTGCCGCAGGCGGCTTCAATCTGAAAAGCGAATACCCCAAAACTCCTGCACAGCTTTCCTTCAAGGTCCGTCTGAACACCCCCGGCAGCTGTGATGTGAGGATCCTTGCCGGAGTTCTCAACAAAGGCAAAGTCGCCTTCAAACAAATCGCCAAAGGCACAGTCAAAGGCTCCCACGGCACCATCAGCTTCAAGCCCCTTCCCGGCAGAGGGACCATCGTTTACCGCGCCGAACTGGTCAAAAACGGCAAGGTCATGTTCTTTGCGGACTCCTCTTCCGTTTTCAACAACCGCAACACCGGACTTTACGCCCAGGTCCTTCCCGGCGAAAAGATCAAGGACAGCAGTCCTGATGACGCAAAGCTCAATTTGAACTTCAACTCCACCGAAATCGCAACGCCCCACATCAAATGGGCAAAGCCCTACGCCGGCGGCAAACTCAAAGTAATGGCGATCAACGTTGAGTTCGGCGGCATCCGCGACATGATCGAAATGAAGCAGCGCTTCGACATCGATCTTACCACCAACCTTATCGCCGGCATGTGGAGACTCAGCGGTCATGTCAGAAGTCTCAATGCCAAAAGCTGCCTCAACATGCTTGCCAAACAGCTTAAAAAAGATTACGACCTCTATGTTATCACCTCGCACGCCTGGAAGGTCATCGGCAAAGACAATGCCGCTGCCATCCTTGCCAAGGTCGCCGACGGTGCCGGACTGGTCATGACTGAGCCTGTTCCCTTCCCCGGCGAGTTCAACAAATTCCTTAAAAAGCACAGAAAAGGCGTGACTTCCGAAGCACTCCCCTGGCAGGGGGATTTCATGGGGATCGACCCCAAACTTTTCCCGCCCACCCGTATCAGACCATACGCCGCAATGGGCAAAGTCCTTGCCAAAGCCGGTTCCCATCCTCTTGCGGGGACCTTCAACTACGGTAAAGGCAAAGTCTACACGCTTTCCTGGATCGCCTCCAATCCCCGTGCTGCAAAAGGTGACATCAGACCCACCTTCTTCCTGCCTCAGATGTCCTACGGTCCTGCCAATGTGCTCCCCTCCTACAACTATCATGAATATCAGATGGCTTATTTCGGCAAGGTGCTCTTTGACGCCGCCCGCAAGAAAACGGCTGTCACCTCAGGTAAAGTTTCCGCCGCCCCCAAAGCTCTGACCGTGGAACTCAAAACTGCTTCAGCTTTGGATGTGACTGTCGATGTGACTGTCAGAGACAAATTCTCTGCTCCCGTGCAGAACTTCTCTGTCAAAAAATCTCTGAAAGGTGGAGCCAATAAATTCACGATCACTCTTGCGCCCCAGGCTCTGGCAGGACTTCATATCGTCGATGTGAAAGTCAGAAACGCCAAAGGTGCCCTCTGGTGGGGCGCTGCGGCTTTTGAAAACAGCTCCAAAGCCAAAATCACTGCCGTCAAAGTGGCAGAGAAGATCTACAAAAAGAGTGAAAAACTCCCCGTCGAAGTCAGCTTCACCGGCAAGGGAGAGGTTCGTTACTCCCTCTTTGACAACACCGGCAACGAACTTGCCCGTGCCAAAGGTCCCCAAGCCCTTCTGTCCCTTGCCGACTGCCGGACTCCCATTGCCCAACTTCTCGTCGAACTGGTCAACGGAAAAACCGTTCTCGACCGTGCCAAAGTGCGTATCGAACTGTGGCAGGCTCCCGTGCGTCACCGTCTGAACATCGCTCAGGGATGGCCCGGTGTGGGCGGCAAAGCTCAGCTCTATCTGATCCCCGCCTATCTGGAACAGCTTAAAAAGTTCGGTATCACCTGTACCAGCGGCAGCCGTTCCTCCAAAGATGTGCTCCTTGTTGAGCGTGCTATCCGCGACAGCGGCATCACCTTCCTGTCAGCAGAAATCAATGCCGCAGCGGGCATCGGCGGCAAACGCCCCTTCAACACCACTAAAAAGCCCCGGAACAAATTTGACCTGATCCGGATCCCCTGCCTCAGCACCCCGGGACACAAAGAAAAACTCACCAAGGTCACCTATATCGGGAACCACTACAACTACGGTATCATGGTCCTTCCCGGACCTGATGAAGCCAATATGTTCTCTGAATGGGATGGTTGTTTCTCTGAGCACTGCCAGAAAGCGTTCCGTGAATGGCTGAAAAAGGTTTATCCCTCCCTTGCCGCACTGAACAACTCATGGGATTGCAATTTCAAGAGCTGGGATGAGGTCATCGCCCTGACCGCCGGTGAAGCACGGCAGAAAAAATCCTTCGCCGGATGGGTGGATCACCGGACTTTCAACGAGTGGAACCGGGCTGATTCTTTCCGCATCATGCTGGGTGCCTACGATAAGGCAACGGGGAACATTCCCTACTCCCTTTCAGGAACCTCTGAAACAAATCCCTGGAACGCCTGGGACTGGTACCGCCTCATGCCCACTTTGCGTACCCTCGCAAGTTACACCGGTGAACAGACGATCCAGCACCGCAGTTTCGCCCCCCACCGTCTCGCCTCTATGCCCTGGATCGGTTATGACCGTTCCGGCGTCGGTCAGCATCAGGGAATACTTTTCAATTTGATGAACGGCTCCACCGGATTCAATATCTACGGAAACTTCAATGTCCAGACCGACTTCCAGATCTCTCCCAAAGGGAAAGAACTGATCGAAGTCCTTTCCCTCTATCGCAACGGTCTTGGTGAGGCGATCATGCGGATGGATTTCAAAACCTATCCCATCGCCTTCCTCTACTCCCCTGCGTCCATCAAGGTCAACTGGATCACCGGTTTCAGCAACCAGCGCACCGCTTCCACCGCCGGATTCAGCCAGATCGTCAAGGATAGCGGTCTTGCCTACAATTATGTGGCTTACGGAGAACTGGAAAAAACAGGTGTTGTGCCATCCAAGTACAAAGTGCTCTTCCTGCCCATGAGCTGTGCCCTTTCTGATAAAGAGGTGTCAGCCATTGAAAAATTCGTCAGAGCGGGCGGTACTCTGGTCGCCGATTTCCGTGCCGGAACCTTTGACAGCCACGGAAAACCCCGGGTCTCTCCTGCTTTGAGCAAGGTCTTCGGTATCAAATCCGACGGCAAGGTGATCCGTGAAAGCTCCATCATCATTGGCACAGGAGCCCTGAAGGGACTCAAGATCAAAACCGATCACATCGAACCCGGTATCAAAGCCCTGACTGCCAAAGTCCTCGGAACTGCCAACGGCAAGCCCGTGATCTTTGAAAACAGCTATGGCAAAGGCAAAGCGATCTACTTTGGCGCTTCTGCTGTGGTCACTTTCGGCGACTGGAAAGAGATGCGTTATACCAAAAACAACGCCCCTTCCACAAAGGCTCTCAACAGCTATTTCGGAACTCTTTTCAAGAAACACGGCATGGTTCCTGTTGCAACAGCTCCCACTTTGCAGGGAACCACTCTCCTGCTGCGTGAGGCAGGTCCTGCCATGCTCCTTGCCACCGTCAGGGACATCGGTCAAACCGCCCAGCTCAGCAAGGAAGCTGTGAAACACAAAATTGCTCTGGACAGAAAATATCATATCTATGATATGCTCAAACGCCAATATCTGGGATACGGCAGCAGCTTCAGTTACACCTACACCCCCACCACACAGGGACTCTTTTCCCTTCTGCCCTACAAGGGCAAAGCTCTTGAGGTCAAGTTCGTCTCCGGTGGCGCTGAGATCAAACTTCTGGCTGATACCCAAAAGTTTGCCGATCACACCTTCCATGTGGAACTCCTGGACGGTAAGGGCAAAGTCGTTCCCGCCTTCAACGATGTGGTCTTGGGCAAAGGCAACAAGGCATTCTACAAGTTCCGCAAGCCTCTCAATGCCAAAGGCAAGTGGAAACTGCAAGTCCGTGAAGCCTTGACCGACCTCACCAAAACGGTCGATCTGCCCTGATAAGTTCAGGGAAACATTTGAGGACTGCTGCAATTTGCGGCAGTCCTTTTTAATTCCCTCAAAAAAGCAATGTTTTTATGCAGATCAGGAAACAAAAATCCCCCGCGTGAAAAACAAGTTGTTTCACTACGAAAGGAGGACAAGGGGAAAAGAGAGGTTAAGGAGGGGACAATCAATAAAACAGAGCGCAAGAATAAATCACGCAGCACTTTTTCTTTTATGCTTGAAGGCAACAGCTGCAAAGACAACTCCCGCAGCGGCGCCGAAGCCGGAAAGGATCACCCACAAAAGTATGGGGGAATCGGTCAGGCGGGCAAAAAGCAGCGCTCCGACATAGGGACCGAGAGCGGCACCCACGCCACGGACAAACACCCATCCGGAAAGATACCGCCCCACCTGCCCTGCGGGAGCAGCCGCCGTGATCACAGCATAGATCGCCACCTGAACGATCAACTCTCCCAGAGTGAGGATAATGACTGAGCAGACAACTTCAATAAAGTTCCCGGCGAATCCGAGAAGAAAGTAGCCGATAAAATAGAATCCCGCACCGATAACCAGCCGCCAGTTGTTGCTGACCTTCAATTTGCCCATAAGGGTCGTCACAGGGAGCTGTCCGACGATAATGGTAAATCCGTTGAAAAAGTAGACAAATCCCAGTTCACGCCGTGACAATCCCACAACCTTTGTGGCGTAGACAGAAAGCACGGAATACAACTGAGACGAAAGCATGAACAAAAGAAAAACACCCGCAAGAACGGCAAGGATATAGTGATCTTTCCACAACTGGACCTTTCCTCCGAGGGCAGTTTTCAGAACAGGATCCCGGTTTGAAAGAGAATCCTCCTTGAGAATATAACGGATGAAACGCTCTGAACCGATACAGATACATCCCGTAATGATAAAAAGCCATTCATAGGGCCATGAGGCAAGAAAAGCCCCCGCAGCAGGTCCCAGCGCCCAGCCGATGTTGATTCCGATCCTGATCTTACTGTAAGCGTGGGGACGCTCCTCTTTGGTGGTAAAGGAACTTAAATAGGCGTCCGCACTGTTTTCAAAAATAACACCGGTGCCGGAATTGATAAAGAAGAGTACAAAAAAGACCCAGAAAGGCGCCTCAAGATGGATCATCAACGCAAGAAGCAGGAATAAAGTCGCCCTGCCCCCTTGAGCTATACGCATCAAAATTGTCCGGGAAAAACGGTCAGAGAGCCATCCGGCAACAGGCGGAACAAAGATACTCGCCGACGCCATAATAGGAAAAATCAAACCCGCCTGCTCCATAGGGAGATTGCGGGTTTGATGTAAATAAACCAGGATAAAAGGATAAACAATGGAATAGGCTATGGAGTTGATCATCCACGAGCCTGCCAAAGCAGTATCCCGGCTTTTCAGGCTCCTCAAGAAGATGTTGCTCATTTCAGGAATCCGCGGATACCGTCTGCCATGATCTGAGCAGCAAGAGCAACCAGATACATTCCGGTCAGCTTACTCAGGATCTTGACGCCTCTGGTTTTGAGAGCTTTTGCAACCCCATGGGAAAAGTAAAGCATCAATCCTACGCCGCAACAGGCGATGACGATAGCGATACAGTCCCCGATACGCTGAGATTTTCCGGAAACTTCAGAGCCCATGACAAGAAGAGTACCGATGGTACCGGGACCAACCGTACAAGGCAGAGCAAGAGGAACCACTGCAGGATCGTCTTCCCCTTCTGTGACGATACGCGCCTTGGGAGTTCCGGAATCGCGTACAAGATCGATGCCGCTCAGCATCAGTACCAGACCGCAGCCGATACGGAACGCTTCAAGGGTAATACCCAGATATTTGAAGATCAACTCTCCAAAAAGGAAGATGACCAGAGAAATAACTGTTACGGCGCAAGCAACACGGAAAGCCAGATTTTTTCTTTTTTTCGTTTCCATCCCTTCTGTCGTTGCAATGAACAATGACAGGATAAAGAAGGGGGTCAAAAGCAAAAACAGCTTTACTACAAGGCCCACAAATTCTGAAATAGACATTTTAACGCTTGTTCAGTTGATCCTGAAGTTCAGCATCGGCAGCAAGAACCTGAGCCTGCTGTTCCCGGCGGAACTCATGGAGTTTTTCAGCAAGAGCCTTGTCGTTGAGGGCAAGGATCGAAATGGCGTAAAGTGCAGCATTTTTACCGCCCGCCTTACCGGCAGTGACAGCAGCCACCGGAATGCCGGGAGGCATCTGGACGATGGAAAACAAAGCATCCATACCATTGAAAGGCGCTGAAGCCACAGGGATCCCGACCACAGGCAACACTGTGTGCGCCGCAATAACGCCGCCCAGATGAGCAGCCATACCGGCGGCACAAATGATGACCTTGAAGCCTTTTTCTTCTGCAGTTGCTGCAAATTCAGCAGCCTCTGCCGGGGTCCGGTGTGCTGAAAGCACCCGTGCAGTAAACTTGACACCAAACTTGTCGAGAATATCAAAAGCGCCCTGGACAATGTCCAGGTCGCTTTTGCTTCCCATTACGATTGCAACAGGAGTGTTTTCCATGGCTTATTCCTGATTTTCTTTTTCAGTCACTTCCACAGTATCTTCTGACGCAGCCTTATTCTCACCGGGGGTGATGAATTCGTAGCTCAAAAGACCTTCAGCGATCTCAAGAAGAGCGACATCAAGGATCTGCTTGGAGTCGCATTTGACCATGGGACGGGCTTTACCCAGGGCAAGCTGTTTTGCCCGTTTGGCAGCCACAACAGAAAGGATCTGGGGATCCGGGATCCGTTCTTTAGCTCTGGCGAGATAATCGTTATTCATAAAACAATCCTTTCTCAGTAATCAATAATGTCGCGGTTGTTGGCGATCAGGGTGACATCTCCGGACATCACCTGAGCATAACGCTGGTTGAAATCGTTGATACCATTGAGCACATACCGTTCAGCGACAGGAGCACGGTCGGCACATTTGACACCGTCACGCAGCAGCAGCAATCCCACAAAGATGATGGTTTCCATTTCAACAAGATTGCGAGCCATCATATCATGATAGGCAGGATTCTTGAGAGAGGAAACAAAGCCCACAGCTTCATGCTGTTTATCAAGGAGCTCCATCAGCTTATCTTTGAGAGCCACAGCCTTGTCCCCTGTGATCTCTGCAGCAACTTCGTTGATCCGGGTGTCAAGATGACGCTGGATCACACCGCCGATAGCAGCGACGACCTGGAGCTGGGTGGTACCTTCGTAGATGTTGGTGATGCGGGCATCGCGGTAATAACGCTCAGCATTGAAGTCACGCATGTAACCGGTACCGCCATGGATCTGGATGGTGTCGTATGCGATCTGGTTGGCACTCTCGGTACAGAGCGCTTTACACATGGGAGTCAGCTGGGCTGCGACGCGCTCATAATATTTCTTGAGCTGACGCTGCTCAGGAGTGGGGGTTCCATGGTCCACGATATGGGAGTAAACATTGCGCAGATCCACAATGCGGGTGGTTTCATAAAGGAGCGCACGGGAGGCAGTCAGCTTGCACTTCATGGAGCTCAGCATGGAGTAGATGGCAGGGAACTTGTCAATGGTGCTCTTGAACTGTTCACGCTCTGCGGCATATTTACGGGCTTCACGGTATGCAGCTTCTGCAATACCAACTGCCTGAGCACTGATGGCGACACGGGCGCCATTCATCAGACTCATAACGTAACGGATCAACCCCATACGGCGCTGTCCCACCAGTTTGGCGGGAACATCGTTGAACTGCAGTTCGCAGGTGGCAACGCCGTGGATACCCATTTTATCCTCAATGCGGCGAACAACCAGCTGAGGACACTTTTCAGCGATGAACATGGAAAGTCCGCGGGCATCGCTGGTTCCCTCTTCGGAACGTGCCAACACCAGATGGACCAGAGCGCAGCCGTTGGTGATGAAGCGCTTCATACCATTGAGGAACCAGTTGCCGTCGGCATCCTGCCAGGCACGCAGACGGACACCGGGAAGATCTGAACCGTAGTCAGGTTCAGTCAGGTCCATGGCACCGTCAAATTCGCCGGTGGCAAAACGGGGGAGATACTCTTCCTTCTGGGCATCATCACCAAAGACGGAGATGGTTTCGGCAATATCCTGCAGTCCGAAAATGTTCTGCAAAGAAGCATCGGCACGGGAGACCATTTCAGTCATCATGGTGTAGACAGAAACAGGAAAGTTCAAACCGCCGTACTGGTGGGGGAGCATAACGCCCATCACACCGGCAGCAGCAAGATCTTTCAGGTTCTGAACGGTCAGGGGATCGTAAGTCACAACGCCGTCAGCGAACTTGGCACCGTGGAGATCCACTTCACGGGATCTGGGGGCAATGCGGTCGGCACTGACTTCTCCCACCACGCTGAGAATGCGTTCATAGTTATCAAGAGCATCTGCAAAGTCCACGGGAGCACCGGGGTACTTTGCGGAGCAGGTGTAATTTTCCTCCAGCATCCCGACGGATTCTGAGAGGTCGAGATTTTTCAGCGTGAACACCAGGTCACGGTTGTCGGAATAAAAGTTTCCCATAGTGAAACAGCTCCTTACTGCTTGGATTTGAAGGCTTTGATCATCTGCGGAATGACGGTGTTCAAATCACCGACAATAGCATAATGGGCGCAGCTGAAGATAGGGGCATCGGGATCAGTATTGATGGCGATGATCTTCTTGGACTCCGCCATACCGGCACGGTGCTGGATGGATCCGGAAATACCGCAGGCGATATAAAGACGGGGACGGACGGTCACACCCGTCTGACCGATCTGGTAATCATGAGAGATCCATCCGGCGTCAACAGCCGCACGGGAAGCACCGACTTCGCCGCCCAGAGCCTCTGCAAGATCATAGATCAGCTTGAAATTCTCTTTGGAACCGACACCATAGCCGCCGGCAACAATGATCTGAGCGCCCTGAAGATCGACCTCTTTGTCGGCACGGACACGCTCAAGAACTTTGATCACGGTCTCTGCATCCGTAAGGCAGACATCGACCTTTTCGACCTCTCCGGTACGGGTAGTATCGGGGGCGCCCATTTTCATGACGCCTTCGCGGACCGTCACCATCTGGGGATCATCCCAGGTGTTGACGATGGTAGCGATGATGTTGCCGCCGAAAGCGGGACGGATCTGCATCAGTTTATCAGTATAGCTCTTGCCGTTCTTCTTATCCTCAAAGTCATCGATCTGAAGATCGGTACAGTCAGCCGTGAGACCTGCAAGTTTTTCAGAAGCGACCCGGGGAGCCAGCTCTCTGCCCTTCAGCGTAGCGCCGAAAAGCAGGATATTGGGCTTGTGTGCACGGATCAGATCCATAATGACCTTGGCATAGGGCAGTACGGTAAAGGGCTCCAAACGGGGATCTTCAGCAAGGAACACCTTGTCGCAGCCGTAATGGAAAAGCTCCGGCACAGCTTTTTCAAGATTGTCACCGGGAAAAACAGCTTCAAGTTTGACACCGAGACGGTCAGCCAGTTCGCGTCCTTTGCTGATGAGCTGAAGACTCACGGAAGCGATTTTTTCACCTTCCTGTTCAACAAAGACCCAGACATTTCCTCTTTTTTCGCTCATATTCATCACCCCAGAGTGTGATCACTGATAAGTTCATGGATAAGCTCGTTGATCCCGGCTTCGGTGGGTTCAATTTGCTTGGCTTCACTGGCGGTAAGAACAACGCTCATCACCTGTTTGACTTTGGTGGGGGATCCGGCAAAGCCGACCCGTTCGGGAGCGGCATTGACATCGGCGGCGCTCCACTCTTCAATAAGAAGTCCGGCACGCTCAAGCTCAGCGGCTTTGGCGGCAGTTTCTTCAGGAGTCAGGGGCGTCTGACCGGCAGGTCTTGCGATTTCGCTCCTGGTCCTGGCGTTTTTGAAACGCATGATGTTGTGGGCGTTCATAGGACGGGGATCATTGGCGTCGATGACCGTCAGCAAGGCGGGCATGGGAGCGTTCAGGATCTCGTAGCCTCCTTCAATGGCACGGCGGACCGTAATGGTCTTGTCGTCAAGATCTTTGACCTCTTCCACATAGCAGAGCTGAGGAATGGCAAGCTTTTCAGCGATCTGGGGACCTACCTGAGCGGTATCTCCGTCAATAGCCTGTCTGCCGCAGAGGACAAGATCGATATCTCCCAACTTTTTGACACAGCAGCTCAAGGCGTAGCTGGTAGCCAGAGTATCGGCACCAGCCAAAGCACGGTCAGTCAGCAGGATCGCACGGTCAGCGCCGCGATAAAGAGAGGCACGGAGCACCTCAGCGGCGGCAGGCATACCCATTGTGGCAACTGTCACATGGACGCCGTAACGTTCTTTGAGCTGAAGCGCAAGCTCAAGTGCATTAAGATCTTCCGGATTGAAAATCGCCGGAAGCGCGGCGCGGTTCACGGTACCTTCCGGGGTCATCGCGTCCCCGGTAATATTCTGGGTATCCGGAACCTGCTTTACAAAAACAAGGACCTTTTTACTCACTTGGTCATACTCCCTTTATTGAGTTAGAGTACAAATAGAATTATTATAATATAGCACAAGTATATGAAAAAATCAAATCTCACCCTTTTTTAACAGCAAAACCGCGGACTTTTTGTCCGTTCAAGGGGAGTTTGACCCCCTCTTTGAGTTGGGAAGCCTGATACACACCCACTGTCTCCAATGTTGCCGGATCAATGAGAGTCCGGGGCAGATTGTCCCCAATGGGGAGTTTTACCGTCACACTGTCAACGCCTGAATCATTGGCAAAAAAGGCAGCTATACCTTCCCCGCTCTGCCGGGACCAACGGAAATATCCGTCCGGAGACTCAGCAGGATTTCCGGCATCGTGCTGCCATTTCCAGGTCTGCATTTCTGTCAAGGCTCCGGACGCAGAAATATTTTTGAAAGTTGCAAAAATATTTTTGGCAGCCTTCCGCTCCTCTGCACTCAAGGTACGCAGATCTCCTGCCATCAGGGGATTGCCTGCCATTGAAGAATAGAGTGCTTCCACAGCTTCGCCGCCTTTAAGTTCAATAAGCGTTCCTGAGACTCTTTCAGGAGGCAGCATCGCCGTAAAGGCATAAATCGCCTCGCGGACCATGCGCAGATCGTAAAAACGCTCGGAGGTATGCAGATTGGAGACATGCTGGATGTCGCTGAACTGCAGCCCGGCAACACCGGGGAACTCAGTTCCGAAAACCTCAAAACTGTAGTCCAGACAGAGCGCCGGAAAGTCTTTTTTCAAATTCTCGCGCAAAGCGTAAAGGGAACGGTATTGTTCGACCACAGCATCATCGCCGTTGCGGTGATACTTATGACCGCAAGCAGCACACCCGACAGCCAGCACACCGTATGGACTGATGATATTGCTGAAATCCATCTTGAAATAGGCAAGACCATACTGTTTTGCCAGAGATTTCAACTTTTCTGCAATCAACTCACGGTGTTCAGAAGCAAAACAGCGGACCGATGTACGACCGCTCTTTTTTGGGGTCAAATCGGGCATCAATCCGTTGGTGTCTGAGTTGCTGCCGACATCGCCGTAATCGGTGCCGATGTTGAACCAGAGTCCGAACTTCAAACCTTTGCTGCGGCAATCTTCAGCAACAGCCTCCAAGCCCCGGGGGAACTTTTCGGCATCGACCTGCCATTTGCCGTCAACGAACCAACCGTCATCCAGGACCAGTATATCGAATCCCACCTCATGAGCAAGAGTTGCGATCTCAGAGACCAGCTTTTCATTGATGTTTTTTAAAAAGGGGATCCATGTACAATACATGGGACCTGCAACGGAAGAAAGTTCAGGCATGGAACGCCGGACCAGTTCTCTGAAATCATTTCTCCCGGTACACTCTTGAGTATCTCCTTTATAGAGACACAGATAGATTTCGTCGCTTTCCCAGCTTTCACCGGGCAGTATGTACTTTCTGAAAAGCGGCGAGGAACAGGAATATCCGTAACGCACCCCTGTTGCCCAGTGGGGATAGCACATGACATAGCGCAAGGGACCGGGTATGGAACTGCCGGTGTAATAACCGCACTGCGCTTTTCCGTCATGGAACCTGAGCATGTCATCAGAACCAGTTACCGTGAATTGAGCCAGGGCAGGCACCCTGCCCTGCTCCCGGAAGATCTGGAGATTCACCGGTTCTCTGGGGGCAAGGTTGAAGGTTTCAAGAATCAGCTGAGAAAGATCCATCTCCTCTTTCCCTGCTTCAAAGCGAATTCTGCGGACGCATCCGGGAAGATCAGGATAAATCACTGAAACAACCGTTACCACTCCGGCAGAGTCCGGCAGATCGAAAGAGATATTCAGGATCTCTGCGCCATGCTCTCCTGTCAGGATCTCATGATTTTTGTATGTCAGATTTTGCGCTCCGGGAGCATAGCCGCTGTATGAAACACCGTTGAGGGAAAAAGAAAACTCAGGCGGCGTATCTATGACAGCATACTCCCGTCCTTCATAACGGAAACTGACACTTCTGAGTCCATCAGCATCCAAACGCAATGTTCTGGAAAAACAACCGTTTTCCAAAAGAAAATCGCCGTTTTCGTACTTGATCATAATCAAACTTGTTCCGCTTATTTGTTGAGAGCCTTGACACCGATATCATGACGGTAGAAGCCCCCTTCAAAGGAGATCTTCTCAACACCGGCATAGGCATTGGCGATAGCCTGGGCAATATCGTCTCCGAGTGCGGAGACTCCCAGCACACGACCGCCGGCTGTGACGATTTCGCCGTTGTCTCCGGCAGCGGTTCCGGCATGGAACACCACTGTTCCGGCGGCGGCGGCATCTGCCAGACCGCTGATTTCTTTACCTTTGCTGTAGCTGCCGGGATAACCGCCGGAAGCCATAACAACAGACACGGCAGCCTTGTCGCTCCAAACAAGTTTTGCATCGGCAAGTTTTCCGGTGGCAGTTTTGTAAAGGACATCGTACCAGTCGCCGCAGAAACGGCGCATGACAGGCTGGATCTCAGGATCGCCGAAACGGACATTGAATTCCAGCACTTTGGCACGGTTTTCATGGATCATGACACCGACAAAAATCACGCCGCGGAAATAAAGTTTTTCCTGCTTAATCCCTTTGAGGAAGGGCTGCAGGATCTCATTTTCGATCTGCCGCCAGACCACATCGTTGACCACAGGCGCAGGGGAATAGGCTCCCATACCGCCGGTATTGGGGCCCTGATCGTTGTCAAAGACGCGTTTGTGATCCTGAGAGGAGACCAGAGGAACGATGGTGTTGCCATCGCAAAGAGCGAGAATAGAGGCTTCTTCGCCCAGCAGACACTCTTCGATCACGACTTTTGCACCGGCTTTGCCGAAAGTACCCTCAAAACAGCCGTGGAGAAACTCCAGCGCTTCATCGCAGCTGTTGGCGACAAGGACTCCTTTTCCGGCAGCCAGACCGTCAGCTTTAACAACGATCTGCGAGACACCGGAAGCATATTCAGCTTTGATGTACTCTGCAGCAGGTTCTTCTGCAACAAAGACAGCTGCTTTGGCGGTAGGGATGCCGCAGCGTTCCATGAAGGCTTTTGCATAGGATTTGCTTCCTTCAAGCTGGGCAGCCTTCCGGTCAGGACCGAAAACTGCCAGATTACGGGTTTTGAATACATCCACCAACCCGGCGCACAGAGGTGCTTCAGGTCCGACCACGGTCAAATCGATATGTTCGCGCTCTGCAAAGGCGGCAAGTTTTTCCAGTTCATCTTCCTTGATGGGAAGACACTCTGCAATGGCGGCGATACCCGCATTGCCGGGAGCACAATAGACCTTGCCCACATCAGGACTGCAAGTAAGCTGCCACACAAGGGCGTGTTCACGCCCGCCTGAACCAACGACCAAAACTTTTTTCATTTTTTATCTCCCCATAAGAGTTGTTCAACATATTCACGAACCTTGCGCAGCCCGTCAACGGCAGGCAGGGCAGGAAAATCACTGAAGCGGAATTCCAGATTGCAGGGACCGGTGTAGCCATTACGGCGCAAGTCCCCGAAAGTGCGTTTCAAGTCGATAACGCCGGTGCCGGGAGGCATGTGATCCTCCCATTCCCCCATATTGTCTGAAACATGGATATTGTGGATCAAACCATTGCAGTTGTCGCAGACAGTGGTCAGATCTTCATGGATATTGGAGTGGTTGATATCAATAGTCATCCGCAGATCATCCTTCTGAAAAGAGCGGACAAATTCAGCGATCTCAGCACTGTCGGGGTAACGCTCATTCTGTTTGGGCTTGTAGGGGGCAGTTTCAATACAGAGCGTAAAACCCAAATTTGAATAAAATTCATACAGCTTTTCGATCTGTTTCCGGAAGACTTTTCCATAAGCGGGATCATTGAACCGGTCAAGATAGTGTTCCACTACAGGACAGGGGGCAAATTCAGCCAATGCCTCGACTCTGGCACATGCCATGTCGATCCCTTTTTGCAGTTCAGTTTCACTCCCTGTCAGGGGACCGCCGTAGCAGCCATGGATAGACCACACCTTGACACCGGATTTGCGGACTTCATCCACCTCGCAATCCCGCTGGCGGCGTGAAAGTTCGACCATGGTGAATCCTGCCTGTTGAGCCATTTCAAGATAGCGTCCGAGAGTACGATCCTCCCCGTTGACAGCACCGAAAGCGCTTGTACTCAGACTGACCTGATCTATGGTATTCATTATTTATCCTCCCAAAAAAAGTTAGATTGATCAAAAGATTGAAGACGGTATTCCCCGCGCCATTGTCTTTCATTGTAAAACTCTGCGGCAGCGTTGCTGCTGTTTCTGGACCACTGACGCCAGACCTCGCTGTTGATGGGGACCGCCTGATGATAGAAACCGTTGGCGAAGACTCTGACAAGGATCCATTCGCAGGGGAACTGCGGCGGCTGCGGCAGATTCAGCTGAGTTGTTTCGCCGAAAGCGGCACAGCTGCAGACATTCTGATGTCCGGCATAAATCATTACCCGGTATTTTTTCAAGAGCTCCAGAAGCTCCTGATGGTCGGCTGCATTCCTGATCCCGAGGACAGGTTTGTGGTTGATGCGGGGCGGTTCAAAAAAATGGTAATGGGTACAGATAATGAGCTTTTCGCCATTTTCGATAGATTCTCTGATCAAAGCGGCATCTTCATTCCGGAGTTCTCCGCTTGAAGTATCCACGGAGATCCAGGTGTAACCGAATTTCTGCATCTTCCAGCGCCGGGGACCGAAATTCTTCTCCCAATATCCCCGTTCGGGATAATCGTGATTTCCCGGAATCAAATGGAGCGGAAGGGGGGAGCACTCCAGAAGTTTTTTGCAACAGCTGTATTCCTCTTCCGTGCCTTCATTGGTGACATCACCGGGAACAACGGCGAATTCCGCTCCCAAAGCGGCGGCATTTTCAAGAGCTTCTCTCATAATGGAAGCTGACTCAATGAAAAATCTGCCTTTTCTGTTTTCATTTTTCAAGGAGACATGGGGATCACTGATCAGAGCAAAACGACCCAGTTCTTTCCCCTCCGGAGCAGGAAGGGTCTTGAAATCGAGAGACACGCCTGAAAGTTCAGCATGGTAAGTGCGAGAAGGCTCAAGACCGGTGATTTGGAAACGACCGGTCCCAGTGGCTTCAACAGACTTGTATTCACACCCATCGACAGTGAGCACAGCAAAGCCGGCTTTTTCCAGTTCGTAACTGAAAAGAGCCGAATTTTCGGTAACAGTGATTATATCTGCGTAGTTCATTTTCTTAATATACCCTCCCTGAGCTCCTGTTGCAAGTCAAAAAATGTGCGCAACAGGAGTAAACATAAACAAAACGCATAAATTTCTGCCGGTAAAAACCACAAGATCCCCATCAGAGGAAAAATAAAGAATGGTACAAACCTTTTCGCCCCCTCCCCTTCAAGATGAAACAAATTGAAAATGCCGCAGCAAAAGGCGGCAATAAAAACAGGAAACGCCATCATTATAAAACGCCGGGCATCGCAATATGTATGGGTGTATCCGAAAAAGAAGAAAATCAACGGAACTGCTGTCAACGTCAGAGCGATCCTGATTTTTCTGCTGCGTATAAAAAGCAGACCGGCGATTCCCCCTGTCATAAGGAGTTTATTTGCCCCTATGAGAAAACGGATGTTGCGCAGTTCACAAAGAGTACTCCAGTTGAACCCCGTATCCGGGCGTTTGTGAGCTGGAAAATCAAGGTAATGCAAAGAATATCCAAAGGTAAGGGGATTACCGAAGTGATGGATATTAACGAGAAACTGCCAGATAAAAAGAGTCAGGAATCCCCCCGCTGCAGCTCCCGCCAACTTGAGTAACTCCCATTTATTTCCGGAGGAGAATTTTTCCAGACAGATCCATCCCAGAACCGGGGCAAAGAAAATATAATTGATTCTGATAAGACAGCAAAAACCGAAGGCTGTACCGATCAGAAACAGATTACGGTTGCTCAGGGGAAGTTTTTGAGCGAGCAGCATAGTGCAAAGTACCGCCAGCAAGCCGGGCGTGTCACTCATGGCATTGAATCCGGCATTGATACAGACACTGTAAAAGCGCCACCAATCAGGAGTAAAGTCTGAAAATGTGGGCAGTGCCACCAGAGGTTTGAAAACAAGGGCATCCCAAAGCTCCACATGGTAAACGAAAAACGGATAGATTGCCCAAAGCAATATTGCTGCAAAAGCACAATAACTTTTGAGTTTGAAATTTTTTAACACGCAAAAAGCGGCAGCCAGAGCTCCGGGGGCGATGACCAAGGCGTCAAAATAGCTGAAGACCACAGCTATATCATAATACCGCTCTGCGCCTGTCAGTAAAATAAAGGGAACATAAAGTATTCCCAATCCGACAGTAAAATGCCAGGGACCGGCAAATGTGCCGTGGAGAAGATCGTACGCAACTTTGAAATAGCCGGGCTCATCCGCAGCAGAAGGCAGGGCATTCCCCCAGAAAGCAGTTTCACAGAGAATCAGTATCTGCCTCAAGAGCACAGCGATCATTATGAAATAAAAACTTTCCTGCCGGGAATCAGTTTCAACAGATTTCATTCTCTTCCCCCTGATAAAAAGGAAGAGTAAAACAGCAAGAGCAGAAATCAGAACCGCTGTTACCGGTGTTTGCCACTGGAAAGATGAAGGCAGAAATACCGGGGCGTTATCTTTATCAACTGTTACAGCAGCACTGGTAAATCCGCCTTCTTTCAAAGGCACAAAGTCACCGTACCACGCAATAGGGTGGCGGACAGAAAATTCTCTTCGCCCCGGAGCTGCAGTTTCATACTTTCCCGGAGGCAATACACGCAGAACCGGGGAAAAAACATCAGCCCGTTCAAAGACAGGAGCACTTTGTTTGAGTTCGATTTCTCCGGCAGCTGCAAAAGAGATGAGCGCCAGAAAAACGGCAGTGCTTTTACATAGCGCCGATAAAAGGGATCTGACGCCCATCTTCATGACTGTCCAATCCATATCCTATTAAGTAACGGTCCGGCGCGTGAAAAGCACAATATTCAGGTTCTATGATCTCCCCCCCCTGTTTTCGGGGAACATCTTTGACAACTGCGACAGCTGCTTTTACACTCAGAGCCCCTTTGGAGATCATATAGCGACGCAGCTCTGTCAGGGTGAATCCGGTATCGAAAACCTCATCGACCAACAGAACATGCCTGTTGGCGACATCCATTTTCATCTGGGACCGGAAAATCAGATTTCCTGTACTTTCGTGTCCATGATAGCTTGACACCGACACAGAGTCGATCCAGAGGGGAATATCCATTGCCCGCACCAGATCGGCGCAAAAAATCATTCCGCCTGTCATGAGAACCACGACAGTCAGAGGTTTGTCTTTGTAAAAAGCGCTGATCTCCGCCCCCATTTCAGAGACCCTTGCCGCGATCTCCTCTCTGGTAAACAGGCTATCGATTTTCTCAAATCCGGTCATATCATCACCCTAACATCTCTTTGACAACAGCAAGTATCTCTGCAGCCTCGCTCATTCTGCCGATGCCATTGTCTCCGCAGGCGACTCTTCCGGCAGCGGGTCCGATGATCCGCACGCCGTGGGCGGCAAGTTTTGCAATATTTTCCTGACAACTCCAATGGTTCCACATATTGGGATTCATTGCCGGAGCAACGGCAGCTTTGCCGTTAAAAGTCGCAGCAAAAGTGCTTAAAGCATCATCTGCAATACCATTGGCATATTTCGCGATAAAGTTGACTGTGGCAGGGGCTGTTACAAAGAGTTCCGCACTTTGCGCCAGAGCCACATGTTCAGGCTGCCACTGAGGAAGATCCCAGAGGGAGGTTATTACAGGATTCCGGGAAAGGGTCCTGAAGGTAAGAGGGGTTACAAAACGCGCGGCATTTTCAGTCATGATGACCTGGACTTCAAATCCTGACTTGACAAGGTCACTGCAAAGCTGAGCGCTTTTATAAGCTGCTATACCCCCGGTGATACCGAGAGCGATAAGAGTTTTGCTCATTTGAAAAGCTCTTTCTTAAGTGTGGAGGTAAGATAACGGAAAGAACTCAACACAGAAACAAGTTCTCCTGCAGCCCGTTCCAAATCATCATTGACGATAATATAATCATACAGCCTGTAATTGGCAAGCTCAGCCTTTGCTGCGCCCAGACGGAGCTGCAGCTGTTCTTCTGTTTCGCTGCCCCGCCCCCTCAAGCGCTCCTCCAGAGACTCAAGAGTCGGCGGCACGATCAGGACAAAATGCACAGAACGGGCAAGCTCCGGGGAGTTTGCAGCTGCGGCGCGTATTTGCTTTGCCCCCTGCACATCGATATCAAGAAGGACCTGCTCCCCTTTTTCCAACCGGGAAAGCGCTTCGCTTTTCAAAGTACCGTAACGGCGGTTGAAAATTCCGGCATACTCCAGAAATTCGCCTGTTTGCACCTTGTTTTCAAACTCCTCCGGGGTCAGAAAGTAATACTCTCTGCCATGGACTTCTCCGGGGCGGGGAGCTCTTGTTGTACAGGAAATGGAAAATTGCAAATCGGTCAGCACCGCTCTTGCCCTGCCGACAAGAGTGGACTTGCCGACACCGCTGGGACCGGAAATGACGATAAGACTGCCGTAACGTTCAAATTGACTCATCAGAAAATGCTCCGCATAATTTCTGCCAATCCGGAAAATTCCAGTGCTCAGGAAAATCCCTGCACTGCACCGGCTTGACCAATTCTATTGCGCAACACGCCAAACCGTCATCGCCAACGGTCAGATATTCACAGCTGCCGTCCGTCTTTTCAATGAGGCTCAAATGCCTGCGGTCAGGAGTCAGTCTGGTGTGCGCATCAAAAAACTCTATTTCGGAGATGCCGAGAAATGCGGCGATCTGCTCCGCTTCGCCGGGTTCCAGCTTCACAGCGCCGGGCCAGCGGCAGCAGTTGCCGCACCGGCGGCAAGAAAACTTCTCCACGATCAGAAGCTGTCCAAAGTCAGGTCATCCTGCTTGATGTCGATCAGCAGGAATCCCAAGGCAAAGTCGATCCATTCCAGAGGGTGGATGTAAAGTTCACCGTCGATCAGGAATCCGAGAGCGCCGCCGATCGCCCAATAATCCCGGGGACCTTTGAAGAAATCGTATGTGCGGACTGAAGGATCAGGGATCCCGGCGCGCATTTCCACATAGTTATCGACCCAAGGGGAGTTGTTGAGCATGGAAAAATGCTCTTCTCCGATGCTGATAAGAGAGTAGTACCACATTTCCTCAATACCGACACCGTACTGCCGGTTATGGGCTTTGTAGATCTTACCCACAGTTCCCCATCCGGCACCCACATCAATGGCTCTGGTGCACATCAGACGCGCCTGAGCGACAACACCGGCACCCACATTGACTGTGAACATATCAAGAGCATCCAGAAGACGGTTGGGCACATAAAAGACCAGTTTCTCAGGCAAACGGTCAACGAACTCCTGAATTGCAGAACTTTCAGCAGCCTGAAGCGGAGCAGAAAACACCATACCTGTCAAAAGTGCTGCTGCAAGGAAAAACTTTTTCATCATCAAAAATCCTTTCTGTGTTTGGTTGCAAAAACAAAGTGCACACGCTATAAACTAATATCGTTTGAGCAATTTTGCAAGAGTGAAAGAGTTTTTTTTTCGTTTTTTTCCTTATTTTTCTTCTTTTTGCCATCAAAAAGGATCAATATGTCCCCTTTAGTCTTGACAATTACAAGAGTTGGCGTTATATTATAAGATCAAAACAGGCTGAGTTTGTAAAATCAGTTGTGGAATTCAGTCGTTGTCCTCATCCGGAAATTTTTCGGTTCGGGGAGAGGACAACGGGATTCCGCTTGCGATCCTCGCATTGATCGAACGATTCAGCCCGAAACTTAAAACAAAAAATAAGGAAAATGAAAAAATGGCTGAACAGAAAATCGTATTTGAGTTTGACATGAATCGGACCATGGAAATTTCCACCGGTAAAGTCGCCGGTCTTGCCAATGGTTCCTGTCTGGTGCGTCAGGGCGACACCGTGGTTCTGGCTGCTGCCTGTTCCGGAGCTGCCAAAGAAGGCGCTGATTTCTTCCCTCTGCAGATCGACTATCGTGAAAAATACAGCGCTGCCGGAAAGTTCCCCGGCGGATACATCAAACGCGAAGGCCGCCCCTCCACCAAAGAGATCCTGACCTGCCGTATGATCGACCGTCCTCTGCGCCCCCTCTTTCCCAAAGGCTTCTTCAACGAGGTTCAGATCCAGTGTCTGCTGCTCAGTGCTGACGGCGTCAATGAGCCCGATGTTCTTGCTATGGTAGCAGCATCTGCCAGTTTGATGCTTTCCGACCTCCCCTTCCAGGGACCTGTGGGTGCCGTTCGCGTCGGAAAGATCGACGGCAAATATGTGGTCAACCCCACCCGCGAACAGATGAAGCACAGCACCCTTGATCTGATCTACTCCGGAACTCCTGATCTGGTCATCATGATCGAAGGTGAAGCCGATTTCGTTTCTGAAGCAGAAATGCGCGAAGCCATGTATGTCGCCAACGAAGCCATCAAGAAACAGTGCCAGGCTCAGATCGAACTTGCCGAAAAAGCCGGACGCGCCAAGAAAGAGTATCACTACTACCTTGTCCCCGAAGCTCTCCAGAGCGCCCTTGAGAAATTCTGCGCTGCACACGATATCGAAACTGTTTGCACCACTCCCGGAAAAGAAGATCGTATCAATGCTCTCGACGCTCTTCTTGCTGCGACCCGCGAAGCTCTGCGTGGCGACTTTGCTGATATGAGCGACGAAGATTTCAAGATCGAGACAGCCAAAGGCTTTGACGACTATGTTCGCGATGTGACCCGCCGCCTGATTCTTGAGAAGCAGTTCCGTCCTGATGGACGCTCCATTACCGACATCCGTCCCCTTTCCGCCGAAGTTGCAGTTCTGCCCGTGGTCCATGGCAGCGCTCTTTTCTCCCGTGGGGAGACTCAGGCAATGGTCATCACCACCCTCGGCAACGAAAAGGATGCTCAGGAATTCGACGATCTTTCCAGCGCTACCGGCGTTGGTTTCAAACGCTTCTATCTGCACTACAACTTCCCCAACTTCAGTGTGGGCGAGGTCGGACGCATTGCCGGTCCCGGACGCCGTGAGATCGGTCACGGCAACCTGGCTGAGCGTTCTGTTTCCAAGGTCATGCCCAAAGATTTCCCCTATGTTGTCCGCTGCGTCTCTGAGATCATGAGCTCCAACGGTTCCACCTCCATGGCATCTGTCTGCGGTGCGACCCTCTCTCTGATGGATGCCGGTGTTCCGATCACCGCTCCTGTGGCTGGTATCTCCTGCGGCCTCGTGACCGGAGACAACGGCGAAAGGTTGCTGCTGACTGACATCCTCGGCGCTGAGGACCACTTTGGCGACATGGACTTCAAGGTCTGCGGTACCCGTGACGGAATCACCGGATTCCAGCTCGACCTGAAACTCCCCGGTATCCCCATCGACCTTCTCTGCGAAGGTATGGAACGCAACCGGATCGCCCGTATGAAGATCCTCGATGTCATCGAAAACTGCATCGCCGCCCCCCGTGCGGAAATCAGCCCCCGTGCCCCCAGACTTGAAGTCATCAAGATCAATCCTGACAAGATCGGTGCTCTCATCGGTCCCGGAGGAAAGAATATCCGTGCCATCACCGAAGAAACCGGTACCTCCATCGACATCGACGATGACGGCAGCGTGAAGATCATGGCATCCAACGCCGAGCAGCTTGCTGCTGCGGTCGAAAGAGTTCTGGGCTCCACTGCCGAAGCAGAGGTCGGTAAGATCTATCGCGGCAAAGTCGTCACCATCAAAGACTTTGGTGCCTTTGTCGAAATCATCCCCGGCGTTGAAGGACTGCTGCACATCTCTGAAATGGCAGACTACCGGGTCAACAAAGTCACCGATATCTGCACCGAAGGTCAGCTGGTCACTGTCAAGGTCATTGACATCGATCCTGCCTCCGGCAAGGTAAAACTCAGCCGCAAGGCTGCTTTGAAAGAAATGGACGAACAGTAAGTTTCAGAGTTCAACTTCAAAGAAAAAGTCAAGGCGGCACCATACGGAGCAACAAACTCCGTGTTATGCCGCCTTTTTTAATTGATCAGAAGGAGCATTTGATGGGAACCATAGAAAAAGGTCTCAAAGGCAGCGAAATCGCCATACGCTGCCTGGAACAACTGGGGGTGGAAATCGTTTTCGCCTACCCCGGCGGACAGGCGATCGAACTTCATCAGGCATTAAGCCATTCAGACAAACTCCGTGTCATTCTTCCCCGCCATGAACAGGGAGGTGCTTTTGCCGCCGTCGGTTATGCCCGTGCCAGCGGCAAAGTTGGAGTCGCCATGGCAACCAGCGGTCCCGGCGCCACCAATCTGGTCAGCGGTATTGCAGATGCCTATATGGACTCTGTTCCCACTGTTTTTATCACCGGGCAGGTTTCCACAAAATCCATCGGCAAAAATGTCTTTCAGGAAACCGATATCATCGGCGTTACCCGCCCCATCGTCAAGCACAGCTTTCTTGTCCTTGATATAAGTGAACTTGCTGATATCATGCACCGGGCATTTGAGATCGCCGCTTCCGGCCGTCCCGGTCCTGTCGTGGTCGATATTCCCAAAAATATCCAGCAGGCGATCGGCGATTTTGATCCTTCAAGAGTCTATCCCTCGGTAAAAGCGCCTGTCCCTCCGAAAGAGGAAGATATTGCAGCGTTCCGCCGGATGCTCCGGGAGTCTGAACGCCCCTGCCTCTGTCTTGGCGGTGGTGTGATCACTTCAGGAGCAGCAGCAGACGCGGTCAAATTTGCTGAAAAATTCAATCTTCCTGTTGTCACCACCCTTATGGGGGTGGGATCTATTCCGGATGATCACCCGCTCTCTCTCCAGTGGCTTGGAATGCACGGCACCGTAGGCGCCAACTATGCCGCCAATGAAAGCGATCTTTTTATCTCCCTGGGCGCCCGTTTCGATGACCGTGTTACCGGAAATGCCGAAAAATTCGCCCGGAATTCAAAGATCATCCACGTGGATATCGACGACTCTGAGATCAATAAAAACAAAGTTGCCGATTTGGGGATCCTCGCCGATGTGGGTGAGGTCCTCAGAGCCATGAATGCTGAACCGGAATTCAAAGAACGCACTGCATGGTTTGAAAAAATCAACGACTGGAAAGCAAGATTTCCCTTCTCTTTCAAACAGCAGCCGGGCAGACTTCACGCACAGCATGTTATAAAGGTGCTGTCAAAAATGACCAACGGCGAAGCTGTGATCGTTCCCGGAGTGGGACAGCACCAGATGTGGAGCGCCCAATTCTACGATTTCAAGACCCCCAGACAGCTTCTCACCTCAGGCGGTCTCGGAGCAATGGGGTTCGGACTCCCAGCTGCCATGGGCGCTCAGGCTGCCCTGCCGGGCAAAACTGTCATCAACATTGACGGTGACGGCAGCTTTCAGATGAATATTCAGGAGCTGGGCACACTTGTTGTCGAAGAACTCCCTGTCAAGATGGTGGTCATCAACAATATGCACCTCGGCATGGTAGCTCAGTGGGAAGATCTCTTTTACAATCATCGCCGGGGCAATACCGTTTTGGGTAAAGCCAAAGGCGGCAAGCCCGTCTGCCAGCAGCAGTGCGGCGAGTGCGACGGCACCCGGTGCAGCAACGGAGCTTATCCTGATTTTGTGACTATTGCCTCAGGATACGGGATCCCCGGACGCCATGTCTGGAAGATGGAGGAGCTTGAAGATGCCATCTCAGAAATGCTCAACACCCCCGGTCCCTTCCTTTTGGATGTGCACACCCCTTATGAGTGCAAAGTTCTGCCCATCATCCCCCCCGGCGGTGATTATACACAAATCATAACGGAGGAAGAATAATGCTTCTTACGATCAGACCTTCTTCTGTCAACGGCTCCATCGGCGTCCCCGGATCAAAATCCCACACCATTCGCGGTGTGATCTGCGGGATACTTGCCGAGGGCAAAAGCACTCTCAGATTCCCCCTTGAGTCTGACGACACCAAAGCTGCCATCGGAGCTGCAAAAGCTCTGGGCGCAGAAGTCATAAAGTACACCGACCACTGGGAGATCACCGGCTGCGGCGGCGTTTTCCGTGATCCCGGAAAAACTATTGACATGCTGAACTCAGGCACATCCCTGCGGCTCTTTTTTTCTGCCGCAGCACGACAGAGTTTTCCCATCGCCTTTGACGGCGACGCTTCTCTGCGAACCCGCAAGATGGCAACTTTGATACAGACTCTTGAATCTCTGGGCTGCCGCTGCACCTCAGAAAAGGGCAAATGTCCTGTTTCCATCTGCGGTCCGGTCAAAAGCGGAAAAGCTGTTGTTGACGGGGAAAGTTCCCAGTTTTTGAGCTCTCTGCTTTTCGCATTGCCCTTTGCTGACGGAGAGTTTGAGCTTGAACTGCCCTTCCTCAATGAAAAGCCATACGTGGGTATAACTCTGTCATGGCTGGATTTTCTGGGCATCAAATACGAAGTCTCAGGGGATTGGCTCCACTGGCATATCAAAGGCAATCAGAAGATCTGCGCCTTTGAAAGAGCGATCCCCGCAGATTTTTCCACCGCGGCATTTCCTCTTGCCGCCGGAGTCCTTGCCGGCGGAAAACTGGAACTCACCAACCTTGATTTCAACGACTGTCAGGGTGACAAAGTCGTCTTTGAACATTTCAAAGCCATGGGCGCAAAGATGGAATACGGCGACACGCTGACCATCTGTGGAGGTTTCCCCTTGAAACCCGGCGTTTTTGACCTCAATGCCACGCCGGACGCTCTGCCGGTCATGGCAGTCGCCGCCGCCTTCGCCAAAGGCGAGACCCGCCTTGTCAACGCCCCTCAGGCACGGATCAAAGAAACCGACCGTATCGCCGTCATGGCTCAAGAATTGACAAAAATGGGCGTTGCTGTCGAAGAACTGCCGGATGGGCTGGTGATCCGCGGCACGGGAGTTGTCAAAGGAGCCAGAGACCTTGACAGCCATGGGGACCACCGTATCGTCATGTCTCTTGCCGTTGCCGCACTGGCGGCTCAGGGAGAAAGTGTCATCCGTGATGCCGAGTGTGCCGGAGTCACTTATCCGGGATTCTTTGAGACCTTCAAAAATCTGGGAGCTGATTTTACCCTTTCGTGATTTTTTGTTTACCAGTTTTTTTCAAAATTTCCCGAATCAATATTTTACAACTGTTTGCAAAAAAGGTTGCAAACAGTTTTTTTCGGGCCGTTTTTTTTGTACTCAGGTTGAAAAATCAGATTTAACAGTGTATATTATAGGGATTTATTGTAAAAAAATAAAAATATAATATGGAGCAGATGATGAGTGACGACTGTTGCTGCCGCAAGGCCGCATCCTCTTTGACGATCGGCGGATGGAGTTTGGATGTCCCCGAGTATTGCAACTGTGCATACGATGTTATTGACCGTTATGCTGTTGAAGATCCTGACAAACTTGCTATGATCTGGGTAAATCAGGAGGGGACTGAAAAGCGTTTTACCTTCGCTGACCTTTCCCGGCTTTCCAATCAGGCGGCAAATATGCTGCACGCTCAGGGGATCAAAAAAGGGGACAGAGTATTTCTTCTGCTGCCCCGTATCCCTGAATGGTGGATTTTCTCTGCAGCACTGATGAAACTTGGTGCCATTTCCTGCCCTGCCCCCACACTTTTGATGCCCCACGACATCCAGTTCCGTATCAATTACGGAAAATTCAAGGCGGTCATTGCGGACTGCGGCGGCGCCGAAAAGGTGGACGAAGTCAAAGAGAAATGTCCCGGTTTGGAGCAGTTGATCTCTGTTGAAGGTCCCCGCAGCAACTGGGTCGATTACTATGCTGAAGTTGAAGCGGGAACTTATTCCACAGAAGAACTTTCCTGCGGTAAAGTCGCCACAAAAGCCAAGGAACCTATGCTTTTGATCTTTACCTCAGGCACCAGCAAGAACCCCAAATTGGTGCAGCACACCTTTGATTATCCCTACGGTCATCTGGTAACTGGCGGATTGTGGCACGGACTCCGTCCCGGTGATCTTCACTTTGCCGTTTCCGATACCGGCTGGGGAAAAAATGTGTGGAGCAACTACTTTGGTCAGTGGATGATGGGGGCAACGCTTTTCATCTACGATATCCGCGGCAAGTTTCATGCTGAGGAGCTCTTCCCCCTTCTTGAGAAATATGAGATCTCTTCATTCTGTGCCCCCCCCACCATCTACCGTATGCTGGTGCTCAATGATCTGACCAAATACAATTTCAAAAAACTCCGCAGCTGTACTGCTGCCGGTGAACCGCTGCACGCTGAGACCTGCCGCATCTGGCGCGAAGGTACCGGAGTCACCATCCGTGAAGGTTATGGGCAGACGGAAACTGCCTCTCTCATTGCGACTTTTGCCGATACACCACAGAAGATCGGTTCCATGGGCAAAGCTGCACCCAACTGGCATATTGAACTCCACGATGATGACGGCGTTCCCGTCCCCCAGGGAGAGATCGGAAGAATTGCCGTCAAGATCTCTGACGGACTGCGCCCCGTGGGACTCCTCGATCAGTACGCCGGTGCCGACGATGACAACGCCAGCTATTTTATCAACGGTTACTACTATACAGGCGACAAAGCAAAGCTGGACGAAGAGGGCTATTACTGGTTCTGCGGCCGTAACGATGATATCATCAAGAGTTCCGGCTACCGTATCGGACCTCTTGAGGTGGAAGAGGTGATCATGCGCCATGAGTCTGTTCAGGAGGTCGCCGTTGTGGGTGCTCCCGATCCTCTGCGCGGTGTGGTCATCAAAGCCTATATCGTTCTGAAAAAGGGCTATTCCGGTTCCGTTGAACTGGTCAAAGATATTCAGCGCTTTGTCCGCGAAGAGACAGCGCCTTACAAATACCCCAGACTCATTGAGTTTGTGAATGCGCTGCCCAAGTCCTTCTCCGGCAAAGTCAAGCGTGAAATCCTGCGCAAACATGCCGAAAACGGCGGCGAGCTCATCGTTGATTGACCTCAAAACATCTGGAGTGCACACCATGGAAACTTTGTTGAAACTTGATCGTCCGCTGGCAGTATTTGATATTGAAAGTACCGGCATCATGCCGACCCGGGACCGGATTGTTGAAATTGCGGTTCTGAAGATCTCCCCTGACGGAGAAAGCCGTTCAACTGTCCGCAGACTCAATCCGGAAATGCCTATTCCTCCGGGGGCTTCAGCGGTCCATGGTATCTACGATGCCGATGTGGCGGATTGTCCCACCTTTGCGGATATTGCAGAAAAGCTCTACAATTATCTTGAAGGCTGTGATCTTGCCGGTTACAATCTGAGTACCTTTGATATCCCCATGCTGGAAACCGAATTCAAACGCGCCGGGTACGAGTTCAAATTGGAAGGCCGCCGCGTTTTGGATGCTTACAACATCTTCTGCAAGATGTTTCCCCGCACCCTGACCGGAGCCTACAAATTTTTCTGCGGCAAAGATCTGGAAGGCGCCCACGGCGCAGCTGCTGATACGGCAGCCACCTGGGAGGTCATTCAAGGGGAATTGGCAAAATATCCGGAACTCCCCCGGGATACAGCAGGACTTGCCGCTTTCTGCGAACAAAGTGAACCGGATATGGTCGATCGCACCCGCCGTTTCCGTTGGATGGGGGATGAGGTCGTCGTCAATTTTGGAAAATTTGCCGGGCGGCAGCTTAAAGATATTGCCCGGAACGATCCCGGTTTTCTGCGTTGGATCATGCGGAGCGACTTTCCCGATGAAGTGCAGAAAATCGCCTCAGATGCTTTGATGGGTAAGTTCCCAGAGAAGAAAAAAGATGGCGGAGCAGACTCAAATTGATATCAGGCGTCTGGCATCTCTGCTGGATGATCCTGATGAATCCGTAGCTGTCAGTGCCATGGCGGAGCTGCTCAACCGTGAGTATGAGCTGGGGGATCTTCCGGCAGAGCTGCAGGAATCCCCCGATCCTCTTATGCGCCGCAGGGCGCACCAGCTGCAAAGTGCGTTGACCATGATCCAGCGGCGCCGTTATCTTGCAGAGCTGCTCAGAAGTGATGATGTCAATTTTTTGGATGCCTTGATCCAGATCCATTTGCAGTGGTATGATAATGACTCGGAAGCTTCACTCCATAAGAAAATAAAATTTTTCTGTCAGGAGCTCAGTCATCATCCCGGCAGTACCCTTGAAGAGATAGCTGATACCTTTGCGGGATGCGGCGTAACTCCCGCTCCTGTTACGACATTAAAGGTGGAACAGTACTGTCTCGGCGTCATGCTGGATGAAAAATGCGGCGCCGCCCCGCTCTGGTGCGGCATTATATGCGCGCTTTATAATGAACACCATTTGAGTGTCATCCGTTATCAGGGACGCTTTGCGGTCAAAAGTGTAAACGCCATTATGATCCCGGAAAACAACTGGCAGCTTTCTCCCCTGCCCCCTCTGGAGCAGACAGAAGAGTGGGAGCTCAAGAACCTTCTTCAGTTGGCGGTCATGACCTTGTTTTCAGCAGCAGTCAACAGCGACAGTTTCAGATATGTCCTGACACTTTCCCAAGCCTTTACCGGTATGGAAACAGCAGAACCCTTAGGATCCCTGCCTTATCCTTACAATCCGGAACTGGATCCGCTTTCCTGAATTTTTGAAACCTGCAGATGGATCTTCATCTCAACAGGATCTGCTGAATTGTAGCGGAGTTCAACCTCATCCCCTTCTCTGAGTCCGCCGTTAAAACGGCATTTGCAGCAGTAAGCAAACTCAGGGATCAAAACAGTAAGCCTTTCCCCCTGTTTTTCCACCACAGTCCCCCTGCCCTGCCAATCAGGATGGCGTTTGAGGTAATGAAGCAGATAGTACTCGTTGGCGTACTTTTCAAGTTTATGCCGTCCGGTCCCTGCTTCATCAGCCCGGGCAAGGCGTTTTTCAATGTATTCCAGATCAAGAAGGACCTCCTGCTTGATATAGCGCCTGATCTGCTGGTGTGCCAGCAGGTCCGCGTAACGCCTCAGAGGGCTTGTGACACGGGAATAGGGCTCAAGGCCCAAGCCGGAGTGTCTTCCTCCGACGACTCCGGTCACACCTGCTGAACAGTTGCGGCGGAGCTGAAACATATCCGCCAGAGAATCGCCAAGGGTATCCACATCGATATCCGGGGGCGCCTGAGTCACATAAGGAAAGGGGACTCCCTCTTTATCCATGAATTCCGCAACCGCAGCCCCCGCACAGAGCATGGCATTGGCAACAAGTTCCCTTTCAGGAGTAACGGCGCAAGGGGTAATGGTGATTTCGCCATCCTTGAGTTTTGTTTTTACCTCAGGGAGCTTGATAAAAAGAGCGCCATCAGCCATACGGCGCAGCCGGAACCGTTCCAGAGCCTCGCGCATGGCGATAAATTCGGGGGTTTCCATCAACTTTTCGGAAGCACTCTCATAGGAGTGACGCTCAGCATGAATGGTGGTCAAAGCCATTTTTTCAAGATGCGCATACCCTTCGTCATCGATCCTGACAGCAAAGGTCATAGCTGGCGTCTTATCGGTAAGCCCAAGTCCGAATTTTTCAATGGAACCTTCCGGCAGCATAGGAACCTGGATTTCAGGCAGATAGCTGCTTTCACCCCGCCATGAAGCATCTTCATCGGCTTCAGAGCCCGGTGTAACAACTGCAGAAGGATCTGCAACATGCACATAAAGTACGCCGTCAACAAAGGCTATGGCATCGTCAGGATCATTGCTTGCGGCATCATCAATGGCATAGCTTGTATGAGCCGTCAAATCCTCCCTTTCTTCCCGGGGCAATTCACCGAGAATGGCTCCCGGCATTGAAATATCCACCCCCAGACGGGGCGGCCAGGGATCATAGAGTTCATCCCAAACTCCCAGACGGCAGAGCAGTGCATGGGCTTTAGCGGGCACAGATTCAACTCCAAGATCGCGCAGAAGTGAACTGTTTTCACTTTCACCGTTGCCGACGGCTTCTATTTCGCGGAGAAACTTTAAATCTTCACTTTCCAGCGCATTGTCTCTGATTCTGGCAATCAGCTCTTCCCGCTGTTTCTTTTTGGCTTCTTTTTCATTTTGCTTTTTAAGCAGCTCTTCCCGCTTCTCAGGGGACTGCAGTTTCACCCCATCTGCGGGGGAACCTGTAAAGTAGAGACCTTCTTTGAGAGCGTTCCAGGCGTACCATGCCGCCGCAGGTGTATTTTCACCGTAGGCAAGTTCAGTAAATTCAGAAAATGAAAATCCATTTTCATCAGCCAATTCCGCCAATTCCTGCCAATCCGGCTGGGGCGGCTCAGGAAAGTTCAGGGTCGATATCACCCCTGTGTGGAGCAATTCCAAATCTTTCATCCGCACCGAAAGTGTTTTGCCTTCCTGAGTCCGGATCTCGATTTTATCTTTGGCAACAGCTGTAATAAGTGCTGCCTTGCCCTTGTAAACTGCCAGATTCCCGCTGTTCATCAGAGCATGTGTCCCATACGTTCTTTTTTGGTCTGGAGATAGTAGGCATTGTCGGAGCCTGGTTCAATGACGATAGGAACTCTTTCAACGATTTCAAGACCGTATCCGGAAATTCCCACCAGCTTGCAGGGATTGTTGGTGAGAAGACGGATGCTTTTCACCCCCTGATCCAGAAGTATCTGCACTCCGATGCCGTACTCCCGCAAATCAGCGGGGAATCCCAGTTTTTCATTGGCTTCGATGGTATCGCAGCCTTCATCCTGAAGTTTGTAGGCGTGGACCTTGTTGAAAATGCCGATCCCCCTGCCCTCCTGACGCAGGTAAACCAGTATCCCGGCGCCGGATTCTGCGATTTGACGCATGGCGGCATGGAGCTGATCGCCGCAGTCACAGCGGCAGGAGCCGAACACATCGCCGGTCAAACATTCGCTGTGGACCCTGACAAGGACATTTTCTTTATTTTTCACATCGCCGTAAACCAGTGCCAGATGCTCCTCAGAGTCAACCTTGGTGCGATAGGCTTTAATGGTAAATTCGCCGTAGGGTGTGGGGAGCCTTGCGCTTTCCCCGGGGATAATAAGCTGCTCATGGTGGCGGCGGTAAGAGATAAGATCCGCCACAGTTCCCCATTTGAGACCGTGCTTTTTGCGGAATTCATCCAGCTGAGGCATACGCGCCATGGTGCCGTCGGGATTCATGATCTCGCAGATGACACCGGCAGGTTTGAGTCCGGCAAGGCGGGGCAGATCCACAGCCGCCTCAGTGTGTCCGGCGCGGCGAAGGACGCCTCCGGGACGGGCGATCAATGGAAAAGAATGTCCCGGAGAAACCAGTGAATCCGGCGTACTGTCATCATCGATCAATGTCCGGACTGCCGCATGACGGTCAAAAGCACTGATACCGGTAGTCACACCATCTCTTGCATCAACGCTCTGGGTAAAAGCTGTTCCGAAACGGTCCCCCAGATTGGCTGGCGTCACCAGATTGAGCTTGGCAGCACGCTCTGCTGTAATGGGACAGCAGATCAAACCGCATCCTTGAGTTGCCATAAAAGCGATTTGGGCAGGGGTAATCAGTTCAGCAGCGCCGACCAGGTCGCCTTCATTTTCTCTGTTTTCATCATCTGCGATGATCACCAGTTTGCCTGCCTTGATATCGGCGATCAGCTCTTCAGGTGTATTGAACTGGAATTCACTCATAAAAAAACTCCTTGAAAATTCAGATTTCGATCAAACGGGAAAAGGGGGTTATTTTCAACGCTTTCCCGGTAAGGTGGTCATAAGAAACGGCGGCTCCATCGACCCGGAACGATCCCTTTTCCACAACGGGGAGACGATTGGGCAGCCCAATGGTAAATTTTTCCAGAACTGCCGGGATCTCTCTTCCCAGAACGCTTGCATCAGCGCCGCACATACCGGCGTCTGTGATGTAGGCAGTGCCGGAGGGCAGAACTTTGGCGTCTGCAGTCTGAACATGGGTATGGGTACCGAAAACAGCGGTCACTTTGCCGTCAAGGAAATGTCCCATGGCAAGTTTTTCACTGGTGGCTTCAGCATGAAAATCGACCACAATGGTCTTTACTCTTGAGGGGATCTGCCCGAGAAGTTTTTCCACTGTTTCAAAGGGACAATAAGCTGAATCCTTCATAAAAACTTTGCCGACAAGAGAGATCACAGCCACCTCCCCGCTGCCGGGGTGCTGAAAGATCCCCATACCGGAACCGGGGTGACGGTTTGAAAAGTTGGCAGGTCTGACCATGCGGTCAAGGGTGACGATCTCCTTGGGGAACTCCTTTTGGTCCCATGTATGATCCCCGCCTGTGACAACTTCGGCAACGGTCAGCAGTTCTCTGACACATGAAGCACTCAATCCGGCTCCGGCTGCTGAATTTTCACCGTTGACCACTGCAAATTGGGCATTAAATTCCTTTTTTAATGCCGGCAGCAATTCAGTAACGGCACGCCTGCCGCCTTTACCGACAACATCCCCTAAAAAAATCAGATTCATGATACAGTTTTTTTCCATTTTAGTTCCGTGTCCGGCTGGAACACATTTATAATATACATCGGCAAAGGCTCCAATTCAACAAATTCCGGGAAAAATCCCCTTAAAATCACCTTGTTTTCAGAGTGATCCGGAATGTGATGCGCCCCTCAGGAGGACGGGGAAGCAAATCAAGGCTGGCAAGAAGCGCCTGCACAGAACTTTCCATGGAACGGTTGCCGCTTGAACGGACGATCTGCGCAGCGCTGACTTTACCATTGGCTTCAATAGTGATCTGCACCACCGTTTCAGGCAAATCATCACCTAAAAGGGAGCGGGGCGGCTCAGTCCAGCGGGAGTAGATATAACGCTCCACATTCTGACTGTATCTTGCCCAGACTGCCTCATCAACTTTTCTTCCTCCGCCCGGAGTTTTGTGATCCGCTTTCGGTGCATATTGCTGCGCCCGGTTTCTCCTGCCCACTGGTACTCTGGGATTGAGATTTGGCGGATTGGGGTCACGATACACATCGTCCATAGGATCACGCCTGGGTTTTACAGACCTTTTCCGTACAGGAGTTTGCTTTTTCGGACGGGGCTTGACGACCCTTTTCTTCACCGGGACCTTGGGCTCAGGACGGGGCTTGACGCCCCTTTTCTTCACCGGGACCTTGGGCTCCGGACGGGGCTTCGGTTTGGGCTTCGGCTTCGTTTTGGGCTTGACTTTCGGCTTCGGTTTGGGCTTCGGTTTGGGTTTGATAACAGGGATCCGGGGCTCAGCGGGGATCTGAGGTTCCGGCGGTGCCGGAATGACCGGCTCCGGAGGGATCGGCGGTGCCGGTGGCGGAGGGGGGAGTCTTTCCGGCATCCCCGTTACAGGACCTTTGGAAAGTTCTGCAGCCCCGATTTTCACCCGGAACATATTTTCTTCCGGTTTGCGCTTTTCAAAAAGGTCAAACATCCATAAGGGACCGAGGATCAATCCGGCATGGAGCAGAGCCACCAGCACAAACATCACAGCACGGCGCCGGGCAGAGCGCGCAGTAAGAGATTTGTTCCGGGGAGAAGTCATTTGGAGCTCTCTCCCTGAGTCACAAGGGTGATATCCTTAAAGCCGCCATTGCGGATCTTTGCCATAAGTCCGATGACAGCTTTGTATGAGCAGCTTCCGTCAGCACGCAGGAGCAACTGCAGTTTGGGATTGGCGCTTTTCAAGGTTTTAAGTTTTTCGATCAACTCTGCTTCGGTCACAGGTTCATTATCCACCAGAATGGTTCCTTTCCCGGTCAGGGAAACACTTTTGAAATTGTTATCCGGCAGTTCACTGCTGTTCATTTCGGGAGGAGACACCTGGGTACCATACTCCATCAGGGGCATAGTGATCATAAAGGCAATCAGCAGCAGAAAGGTCAAATCAAGAAGCGGAGTCACATTGATTTCGTCGATGGATTCCCTGCTGCGTAATCTTTCACGGCGGCGGCGCATATCTCAGTTTTCTCCGACATTGTCATTGCCATGGGCAGACTGTTCCAGTTCAAGCTGTTCGAGCTTGAGCCTGACCATGAATTCTTCGGTAAAATTATCCATCATATTGGTCAGATGACGGATCGATCCGTTGAGCATATTGTACCCCACAAGAGAAGGTATTGCCACCACAAGACCTGCGACTGTTGTCAGCAAGGCTCCTGCCACACCGGGAGCCAGGGCGAAAAAGTCAGGTTTTCCGGCAACGGCGATGCCGCAGAAGGCGATCATCACCCCCCAGACAGTTCCGAAAAGTCCGAGAAAGGGGCTCAAACTGACCATAGTTCCCAGCATACCGATACGGGTCTCAAGCTGTTCGATCTGGTGGGAAACCTCCCTTTCCAAAACGGCTTCAATGGCGCTGAGCTGGGCTTCGGAAAGTTTGCCCACCTCCCGGCGCCAGGGATCGCGGGCGGGGGAGGTTTGTTCATAAAACTCGTTGAGTTTGTCAACTCCGGCAGCATAAAGTTCCCCGATGGGACCCTGCAGGCGTTCACGGTTCAGACTCCCTGAAGCAATACTCCCCTGATGGGCGCGAAACTTGTAAAGAAAGCGGCGCGAAAGCAGTTTCGCCCGGCGGAGCACCAGGCCTTTGTCCACCATGACAGTCCATGTGATACTGGAACTGATCAGCAACAGCAGCACGATCCCCTTTCCCACATTGTCACTGTGTTGAAAAGCATAATACACTCCCGGAGTTGCCGCCGCCATGGGTATCCACAAATTCATAGTCATTCACTTTCCATAAGTTGCGTCCAAAGGATAACTTTTGAACAAAAAGAAAAAAATTTGCAAAAAAAACAAAAAAAAGTCAAATTTGCCCTTTATAAAATATAGTTGCGGTATTATATTCTGCAAGTGCAAAATGTAAAAAAAATGGAGATTTTTAATTATGGCTACTGTAATCGGCTTTGATATCGGCGGAACCAAGATCGGAATCGGCGTGGGCGATGAGTCCGGAAAGATCCTCGGAATGGCAAAAATCGACAATGTCAACACTGATCCCAATGACATCCTTCCCCTGATGGCTTCAGAAGCAAAAAGGCTCTGTGCAGAAGCCGGCGTAAAGGTTTCAGATTGTCCGGCTTTCGGCATTTCAGCCCCCTTCCCCGCTGATGCCCTGCGGGGGATCATGACAGCGCCCCCTAACAACCCCAAATGGCGTAATGTCCCCGTTCTGGACTACCTCAAGGGAGAGCTCAATATCCCCGGATGTTTTGAAAACGATGCCAACTGCGGCGCTTTGGCTGAATGGTTCTTCGGTGCCGGACGCAACTGTAAGGATTTCATTTACCTGACCATGAGCACCGGCATCGGCGGCGGTATCGTCTGCGCCAATCAGCTGGTCCGGGGCGGCGCCGCTCTCAGCGCCGGTGAACTGGGACACATCTGCGTCCAGCTCGACGGACGGCAGTGCGGATGCGGTCAGAAGGGCTGTTACGAAGCCTACTGCGGCGGCAGAGCCCTTGCCCTGAGAATGCAGGAAGAGCTGAAAGACAAGCCCGACAGCATGATCATGCAGATCGTCAACGGCGAAGTCGAAAAGATCGACATGATCGCTCTGGAAAAAGCTGTCCGCGCCAATGACGCTTATGCTCTCGCCCTGTGGGATGAAATGGCTCTGCGCAACGCTCAGGCATTCGGACTCTTCATCAACGCTTTCAATCCGGAAAAATTGATCCTCGGCACCATGGCATGGGCGATCGGAGACCTTTTTATGGATCCCATTCTGAAATATCTGCCCCGTTTCTGCTGGGAGGAGCCCCGCAAAGCCTGCCAGATCGTCCCCAGCGAACTCAAGCGCAGTATCGGTGCTTACGCCGGTATCGCCGCCGCCCTCAATTATCTGAAGGAACATTGAAAAACTGCTCCACGCGTGCTATATTATGCGCGTGGAGGTCTGTAGTCTTTTCAGGCTGACTGACTCCCCCTTTGGGGAAAGGCTCAAGGGGGAAACTTTTTACAGCGAGGTTTGTTTTATGCGTCATCTTTTTTTTCTTTTACTTTTCACATTATTGCTGATTTCCGGATGCGGAAAAAACAGCGCAGACAAACTTGCTGAGGTCAAAATCACCGGCGGAAACAATCAATGTCTGGCTTCCAACAGCAAGATGGAAACGCCGCTCCGGATACAGGTGAACGGAAATAGCGGAAAAAATATTTTTGGAAAGTCCTCTTCACTGCCGGTTCCCGGGATCAAGCTCCTTTTGAGGAGTCCGGCTGAGGCTGCCGTCAAGATCAAACCTGTCACAGTTGTTTCTGACGAAGTCGGATGCGCTGAAGCTCTCCTTGAGCTGCCGCCCTACACCGGCGAACAGATCATTGAAATCGTTCCCGAAGGTGACGAAAAAAAGATGATCACTGCAAAAATCTATACCGGTATCGAAATTTCGGGTGCCGGAAAAGAATACTTTACAAGCAGCACCTCCGATGAGCCTCTCACTGTCAAGATCACTGCCAACGGCAAAGGCGTCCCGGGAGTTCCGGTAAGATTCAAATTCGGCAACACGGTCGAAGGCGTGAAAAATACGGCTCAAATCATGAAACCTGAGGTCATTACCGACAAAAACGGTATTGCCTCCACCTATATCCGGCTTGGAAAAAAAACAGGTGCTTACAATATCCTCATCTCAGCTGATGATCCTGCCAAAAAGATCCAATTTACAGACCTCAATGTCCAGCTTCACGCTATTGACATGTTTTCGGTCATTCTTTGTGTGGTGGGAGGACTTGCATTTTTCCTGCTGGGCATGTGCATGATGAGTGACGGTATCCGGCTTGCTGCCGGGGAAAATATGCGAAAAGTGCTTTCTTATTTCACCAGCAACCGTGTAACAGCACTCCTTGCTGGAACTCTGGTGACCGCTATCGTTCAATCCAGTTCAGCAACCACCGTCATGGTCATAGGCTTTATCAATGCCGGTCTTCTCACCCTCGTTCAGTCAATGGGGATCATTTTCGGTGCCAACATCGGTACAACTGTCACAGCTCAGATCATCTCCTTCAACCTTTCCGGGCTGGCTTTGCCCAGTATTGCAGTCGGATTCTTTTTGACTCTCAGTAAAAAACGCCTGGTCAACGCCTGGGGAACAGTTCTTCTCGGCTTTGGTATGCTTTTCTTCGGTATGCAGATGATGAGCAGTGAATTGAAACTTCTGGGAGAAATGGCTTCTTTCAGAATGTTCTTCAATATTTTTGACTGCTCACCTGTCAGCGGCAGTGCCTTCATGCCCCTCGGGTCTGTTATCGGTGCCGCCATTATCGGTATCGTCATGACTATGATCCTGCAGTCAAGTTCCGCCTTCACCGGTATCGTCCTGGCACTGGCAGCGGGGCAGCTGGTCAACTTCTATACGGCAGTGCCTCTGCTGATCGGCTCCAACATCGGAACCACCGTCACTGCTCAGCTCGGAGCTCTCAGTGCCAACCGGGTGGCAAAACAGGCGGCGCTTGCCCATACGCTTTTCAATGTGCTCGGGGCAATAATCGTTACAGTTGTCTGTTACATCCCCTATAAAGGTTATCCTTCTTTCCTTTACCTTGTCAACTCATTCACCCCCGGCAACGCCTTCGCAGAAGTTCCCCAGAATCTGGAACGCCACATCGCCATGTTCCACACTATTTTCAATATTGCAGTCTCCCTGCTGCTGCTGCCCTTTGTCAAGCAGTTTGCCATGCTCTGCAGCTGGATCATACCCGTCCGCGACAAAGTTCAAAACCAGCTTCTGGAACCCGCTCTTTTGAATACGCCTTCGGTCGCTTTGAAGCTGACCTCCCGTGCCCTTGAAGAGATGGTCACAGGAGCTTGGGACATGGTCAACAAGGCTGTGCTCAACCATTTTCTTACCGGAGACACCGATGAAAAGAAATATGAAGAACTCATTGAAGCAGAAAGCCATATCGACAAGATGCAGTCCGATGTGACCTCTTATCTTGTTCAACTGACCCGCCGCCGCCTTGTGGAACCCCAGTCAGAAATGATCCCGCTGCTGATGCACTGTACCAATGATGCAGAGCGGATCGCTGACCATTGTGAAATCATCCTTCAGCTCAACGACCGTATGGTTAAGCAGGAAAAGAAACTTTCAGACACTGCCCGGAGTGATCTGCAGAAATTGTGGTCACATGTGGCTGAGATCTCACAACAGGTCGTTTCCGGTCTTGCCGGTCATGAACAGTTTTCAGATGTTATTCTGGAACAGCGTCTGCATAAGATCCACGCCCTGGCGGATCAATATGAAGCTGAGCATATCGAACGCTTGAGAAACGGCTCCTGTACAGCCGCCTGCGGCGTCATCTATATTGAAGTACTCGGCGAAATCGTCAAGATCGCCGACCGCCTCGCCAATATTGCGGAGCGTTCCCCCGAAATCAGAAAACATTATGTCAATTTGTAAATATACGGAGTTCCCCTGATGAAAAGAATCGTCCCCTTTGCAAAGGTGGTTGAAGCAGTCAGTGCCCTCTGCGGCAAAGCGGCTGTAAAACTGCCTCCCGATGTTCTTGAAGCACTCCGCAGCAATGCGGAAAAAGAGACAAAACCTCTCGCCAGGAGTTTTTTCGCCCAATACCTCGAAAACGCAGAGATCGCTGTCTCAGAAAACATGCCTCTCTGTCAGGATACAGGTTTTGCAGTTTTCTTTGTTGAATACGGCGAAAATGTTCAGGTGGATGGAGAAGGTCTTGCCGCAGCCATCAATGCCGGTGTCAGAGATGGATATGCCCAATATTATCTGCGGAAATCCATCGTTGAAGAGCCTCTCTTTGAACGCAAAAACACCAAAGATAACACCCCTGCCGTGATCCATTTTACCCCGGTTCCCGGTGACAGTATCAAGATCGTACTGGCGCCCAAAGGCGGCGGTTCTGAAAACATGAGCGCTCTCAAGATGATGAAACCCTCTGACGGCAGAGAGGCTGTTGTCAAATTTGTGGTCGAAAGCGTCAAAAATGCAGGAGGCAACCCCTGCCCGCCCGTCATCGTTGGTGTTGGTGTCGGCGGTACCTTTGAAAAGTGTGCCCAAATCGCCAAAAAGGCTTTGCTGCGCAAAGTCGGGGAGCCCAATCCCGATCCCCGCTATGCCGAATTGGAAGCTGAGATCCTTGAAAAGATCAATGCCACCGGAGTCGGCTCTCAGGGACTCGGCGGCGACATCACCGCTCTTGCTGTTCATGTGGAGTATTTCCCCTGCCACATCGCCTCACTGCCCGTAGCAGTGAATCTCAACTGTCACGCAGCCCGTCATGCGGAGGTGGTATTATGATCAAAAAACTGCAAACGCCCTTTACTGTTGCCGACGCCCGTGAACTCCGTGCCGGGGACGAGGTCCGTCTCACAGGAACCATTTGGACCGGCAGAGATGCCGCTCACAAAAAACTTGTTGCCTTGCTTGAATCCGGTGCAGAACTCCCCGTGGATCTCAAAGATCAGATCATCTACTTTGTGGGTCCCTGCCCTGCACCTCCGGGGCGTCCCATCGGCAGCGCCGGTCCCACCACAAGCGGAAGAATGGATGCCTACTCCCCCATACTTATCGCCCGCTGCGGTCTCACTGGAATGATCGGCAAAGGCGGACGCTCCGCCGCTGTCGTTGACGCCATGAAAGCACACGGAGCCGTTTATTTCGGTGCCACAGGAGGAGCCGGAGCCCTTATCGCAAGAAAAATAAAATCCTGCGAAGTCGTCGCCTTCCCTGAACTTGGGACTGAAGCCATCCACAAACTTTATGTCGAAGACTTTCCTCTGGTCGTCGCTATTGACGCTGAAGGCAATTCCCTTTACGATTGAACCTAACCATAAAAGGAGTGTATACCATGAATCTTGTCATGATCCTCGCCCCCGGTTTTGAAGAACTTGAAGCTGTCGGTACCGCCGATGTTCTCGCCCGTCTGGGTGTCACTGTGACCTTTGCCGGACTTGACTCCATCAAGATCACCGGTTCCCATAACATAAGCATTGCAGCACATCACAAACTGGCGGACCTTTCTGTCTCAGACTATGACGGTGTCATTCTTCCCGGCGGACTCCCCGGCTCCACCAACCTTCTGGAATCCGAACTGGTGATCCGCTGGATCAAAGATATGAAAACCAACGGTAAGATCACCGCCGCCATCTGCGCTGCCCCCATCGTTCTTGCCAAAGCAGGCGTCCTGACCAGCGGCAAATTCACCATGTATCCCGGTTTTGACAGCTACCTGAATGGTCTGCAGTACACCGATGCCCTCGCTGAACGCGATGGAAATGTCGTCACCGGAAAAGGTCCGGGAGCTGTCTTTGCTTTTGCCGCAAAAATCGCCGAAGCAGCGGGAGCCGGATCCAAAGTTTCTGAGCTTTTCAAAGGCATGTTTGTGCAGGAGTAAAAGTCCGTTTATGAGTATTTTTACCTGCCTTAAAAAAGATCCCTTTTCCAATGCCCGCCGCGGCGTAGTCCACACCCGGCGCGGAGACATCCAGACCCCCATTTTTATGCCCGTTGGCACCAGAGGAAGCGTCAAAGCGGTCTCTCCCCGGGAGCTGGAAGAGTTGGGAGCCCAAATCATACTGGGTAATACCTACCATCTGTTTCTGCGTCCCGGATGCGAAATCATTGAAGCTGCAGGAGGATTGCATAAATTCATCAATTATCCCCGTCCCATTCTCACCGACAGCGGCGGCTTTCAGGTATTCAGTCTGGCAACCTTGCGCAAAGTCACTCCTGACGGCGTAAAGTTTGCTTCACACATTGACGGCAGCCGTTTCTTTCTGGGACCCAAAGAGTCTATGGCGATCCAGCGCTCACTTGATTCCGACATCGTTATGGCATTTGACGAATGTACCCCCTACCCTGCCACAGAATTGCAGGCGCTCAAGTCCCTTGAACTGACCACCCGATGGGAAACCATGTCACGGGAACAGCCTCTCAATGACGGACAGCTCCGCTTCGGGATCGTTCAAGGCTCCACTTTCCCCGAACTGCGGAAACGCTCTGCAAGAGAGATCACCGCTCTCAACTTTGACGGATATGCCATAGGCGGTGTTTCAGTAGGAGAGTCAGAGCCTGAAATGCTCAAAGCGGTTGATGCCGCCGCTCCGGAGCTCCCCTGGGACCGTCCCCGTTATCTCATGGGGGTGGGAACTCCCCGGCAAATCGTGGAAAGTGTGGCGCGCGGTGTGGATATGTTCGACTGTGTCATGCCCACCCGTCTGGGGCGTCATGGAGCTGCATTTATAGAAAACGGCAGGACGATCAATGTCACTGCCGGTAAATATGCCAGGGATTTCACCCCGGTGGATCCTGAATGCAGCTGCTATTGCTGCCAGAATTTCACAAAAGCCTATATCCGTCACCTTTTCAATGTGGGGGAAATACTGGGGATCAGGCTTCTGACACTGCATAATCTGCACTATTTCCTCAATCTGGCAACAAAGATCCGCACTTCCATTGAAGAGGGGACCTTTGCTGAATTGAGAGCTTATTACTCTGCGGATTTTTCCAGATCCGCAAATTGAGCGTTTATAAAAGACGCAAGATCAAGAGGATCGATGACGACTGTCAAACCGATCCTTCCGCCGCTCACTCCGATGGTATCGTAGAGTTGAGCGGTTTCATCTATAAAGGTGGGAAACTGTTTTTTCATTCCGATGGGGCTGCAGCCGCCGTGGATGTAGCCAGTCAGAGGCAGCAAAGTTTTCTGCAGGATCATGGCAATACTTTTTGATCCCGAGACCTTTGCTGCCTTTTTCAAATCCAATCCCGAGGTGGCAGGCATCACAAAGACAAAGTGATCGTGTGCCGGATTTTCAGTCACCAGAGTCTTGAAACACTGTTCCGGAGGTATTCCGGTTTTTTCTGCGATGGACAGGGCATCGATCTTGCCGTCTTCACCGGAGTACTCCAGTGCCCGATAAGGAATGCCCGCATTATCCAGCAGACGCAGGACATTGGTCTTTTCCATAGTTCTTATTTCTTCCGGAAAAGTCCGCTGCGCCACTCTTTGAGGGTTTCCGCCTCGATCAGTTCAAATCCGAGAGCGGTGTAGGCATCGACCACAGATTGAAACTCCGTTTCAAGGATCCCCGCCAAAGCAAGATAACCGCCGGGCTTTACCCAGGAAACGATATTGGTTCTGAAACTTTTGAGCAAATGAGCAAGGATATTGGCACAGACCAAATCGTATTTTTCAGGCCGTCCCTGATAATCCGCTGCATCGGCGGTGACAGGTTCAAAAACTGTGACTTTGTTGAGCTCCATATTTTCTTTAGTGATCATGACCGCATCGGGATCAAAATCAAAGGCATCAATGGGAGCAAATCCGCAAAGACTTCCGGCAATGGCAAGGATACCCGAACCGCATCCGGCATCCAGAAGGCTCATATTTTTCTTTTCAGCGCCCAGTTTATCAATGACCTTGAGACAAAACAATGTGGTGACGTGCTGACCTGTTCCGAAGCTCATTCCGGGGTCGATGGTCAGAACTTTCTGCCCGGGGCGGTTGGGATTTTCCAGCCAGCTGGGCAAAATCAGCAGCCGTTCAGAAATCTCAATGGGGTGAAAATACTTTTTCCATGCCTCGCTCCAATCAATCCCTGAGAGCACAGAACGCTGGATATTATCGGCTTCAATGCCGATCTCTTTCCAGAACGCCATCTGGCTGCGGATCTGTTCCTCAGCCTCATCTGCTCCCGCAAGATCAAGGCTGTAGACCGTGTGGATCACACGGTTGTTTTCCCGGTCGATCCAGGTGCTGAATTCAACTTCAAGGGCTGAAAGCATTTCTGCAGCCAAAGCTCCGTCCGCAGAAAAATCCTCAAAAGAGACACAATAGAGAGTTTCGGGGATTTTTGTCATTTGTCAAGGACCTTTGCGATTTTCGGGGTAAGCATTTTTGCGAACATGTAAAACCCGAGATCAGTGGCGTGGACGCCGTCAACGGTAAACTCCGTCCAATCTTTTTCATTTTTCCATCCGCCGTAAACAAAAGTGATATTCTTATCACCGGCACGGCGGCGGCGGTTGACTTCGGCACGCTCAAATTTCCAGGATTTTTCAGCACCTGGTGCGCGGGCAGTCAAACTGCCTGTTTCAACATATTCTCTGTTGAAGTGGAACTTTGAGACCACCATGATGGGCGTGTCAGGATGTTTTGCTCTGAGAATATCGATCCCTTCACTCAATGTCGTCCAGATGCCGGTGTTGGCATTGGCTTCATAGTCCAGTATGAACATAGCTGGATTTTCCACTTTCGCCAACTGTTCAAAAACGTATGGTTCACCTCTGCCGCTGCCGGAAAATCCGAAATTGAGCAGAGGACGGTTCAAGCGGCGGCTGATGATATTGGTGTAAGCCATACCGGGACGGTTGGCACATCCCCCCTGAGTGATGGATGTACCGTAGACGACCACAGGAGCATCATCCTTCCAGGGAGTAGGCGCCTTGATTTCAGCAGTTTCCTCAAAGCCGATCTCCAAGGAGTCCACGCCGCAATACAGAGGGAAATTAATGGTAAACTCGCGCATTTGAGCGGATTCAGCCTTGAAAACATCCACTTCGTATGAATCGTTGTTGACCTTCACCCTTGTGACACCGCAAAAATATTTTTCACCACCGGGTTTGCCCATGTAAACATCAAATCCGGAAGAACCGATTTTAGTGCAGTGGTCCATGAGGGACTCATGCCCCAGCGTCACTTTAAGACGGATCACTCTGGTATTGCTGATAAAGGAAAGCTGTCCTCCGGCAGTGTGCCAGGAAAGCCCGTTCACAGCAGCAGGTAATTTGTCATCAAGAGGGAAGCGTCTGAAAACTTCGCCGGGCTTGCGGAAATAAAATCCTGTAAGGCGCATCGGTTTGTCATCAGCGGAAAACCATTTCAGTTTTTCTTCCTTCACTTCGTTGACCGCCATATTGCGATCAAACTTCTCAACTGCAAGTTTTTTCTCTTTTTCCATGATTCAAATCTCTCAATAAATTTCGTTCAAAGCCCATTTTGAAGGGGTTTCAGGTTCTCTGTCGATCCATTTACCATTGGTAAAATCCGGGAATGGCAGCACCTGTCCCCCCATAGCGACAGATTGTTCGGAAAGCGCCGTTACACTCATCCATGCGGCAACATCGTAAACATCGATGGGAGTCGGAACTTTCTTGCTGACTGCTTCCACAAAAGCGCTGAGGACCAGATAATCCATACCGCTGTGACCGCCAACTTGATTGTTACGGAACTTCTGCCAGATGGGGTGATCATATTTCTCATGGAATTCATCAACCTTGGACCAACGGTGCTCAGTATAAGGATTGCCAGCCGGGTCGATCAGTTCTTCGGTGGGACTGATCCCCTCGACAAAGATCCCCTTGGCATCTTCCAGCCAAATTCCTTTTGTTCCCTGCACCCGGCAGTCCCGGGAATAAGGACGGGGCAGAGAGATGCAGTGCCTGAGCATGATCGTCTCACCATTGGCACAACGGATCACCGATGTCACCATGTCACCTTGATTGTAGACCGCATCGATACCATGAGCTTTGGCAGCAGCGGCAAAGCCTCTTGCTTTTGAAGCAGTGGAGCTGATTGTCATAAAACGGTTCCCCCGGTTGATCCTGAGGATCTTGGAAATGGGACCGAGTCCATGAGTGGGATAGAGATCACCGCAGCGGAATCTGTTGTGGCGCGCTCTTTCCTTGTCAGGAGTACTCCAGGCAAGATCAGACAGATCGTGTTCATAGCCGCATTCACAATGGATCAATTCGCCGAAAAGTCCCTGACGGACCATGTTGAGGACCATCAGTTCATTGCGGCCGTAACAGCAGTTTTCAAGCATCATACAGGAAACGCCGGTCTTTTCTGCGGAGTGGACCAGTTGCCACAATTCGTCAAGAGAAGCGGCGCCTCCGACCTCGATACCGGCATATTTGCCGTTGGCAAGACACTCTTCCGCGATTTTCAAGTGGGAGTTCCACGAAGTAGGAATAAGCACAGCATCCACCGCCGGGTCCGCGATAAGCTGCCGGTAATCAAAAAACTCTTTGGGAGCCGGCATACCCGCTTCAAGAATCCTTGTCCGCAACAAATCGATCCGCGACTGTTCCAAATCGCAGATCGCCGTAATATTCATGACATCTGTCATTTCCTTTAAGGAGGCGAGCAAAGTTTCAGCACGGGGACCAAGTCCGATGATGCCTATACCGACCTTGTTCATAAAAATATCCTTTCTTTGTCAGTTGAGAAAAACAAACATTGGGAATAATATACACTTCAGTAAGTGAAATTGCAATCTGTCACCTGCACTCCTTAGCCTTTTTATTGGAGTAATATTTTGAAAAAGTTTAAATATTTGACTTGCATTTTGAAAAGAATTGACTTATATTATGTCAAAGTATTTTTGTAATTATGGTGCCATTGGAGACTTTTATAATGAAATCAAGTTTTTTTGCCGCATTGCTTTTGACACTTCTGTGTGTAACGGGGTGTTTCCATGCCAACACTGCAGTGGCGGTTCCTGAGCCTCAAATTACAGATGCCCGTAATTTGCTGGTCAACTCAGAATTCAATTTTCACTCACTCATTCCCCACCGTTACGGGAAAGCGACCAGTTATGTTGCAGACTATGTTCCCTTCTGGAACGCTGACTCTGCAAAATCCCTCAGAGTGCTCCGTGACTCTCACATCCCGGTAAAATATCTTCCGTCCTTTTCCGTTCCCTGCGGCGTGGAGCTGAACCCGGGGCAGAGTTTCCATCAGTTCTTTACGCTTCCCGAGGCGGACCTCCTTTACGGTGACAAGGTCAGTTTGAATTTTTACGGATACCAGACCACCCCCAATACTCTGGTGGGTGAGATCAGAGCCATGAAAATCGAAAGTGCCGACGGAACCTGGTCTCCGGGCAAAGATTTTAAATTCCGCGACCAGCGCACCTTTGCAAAAATGGCACGGGGCGAACTTGTTGTGGCATCCTCAGCAGCGGCGACCTCGGCAACTGTCAAAAAGAATATTGCCTTCAAAATCGAGAACTTTGTCATCCCCGGCAACTTTACCCCCGGAAAAAAATCCTTTTCAAAGGATAATAACACTGTAGGTATTGAGGTTCGTTTTACCAATAAGTCAAAGAAGGATAAAGTATGGGTCTTTGCTCCCAGTCTGTTGAGGGGAGCAAAAGCCTTCCGTGCCATCGGTACATACCGTCAAATCCCGGAATATTACCGTCATATCCCCCGTACCATGCAGAAATTGTGGAAAGGGGAACCCATCCATATCTTGCTGATGGGCTCAAGTATCGACCGGGGCAGCGCCAATCCGCCCCTTTACCCCTACGATGAGAACCCTAAGTCCCCCAAGTACAAACAGCCTTTAAGCGACAGCCATTCCGGATTTTCCACAAAAGTCGTTGGCAGACCCGATTTGGAGCCTTACTTTGCCTGGTCCAACCACTATTTCAGCTACGCCGGCAGGTTGAAGGTTGAATTGATGAAAAAGTTTGACCTGACGGGAGATAAGATCCTTATGAATTTCATGGCGTGTGACGGTTCCTGTGTGGGCGAAGCACACTCCGGATTGAAGCAGTATTGTGAACTTCTGATCCCCCCGACTCCCGGCATGAATGCTCATGTTTCCGGAAAAACCTGGAAAGAACTTTATCCCGGTCTTTTTTCCCGTCCGGAAGGTCCCCGACCGGATCTGGTGATTTTCGGCAGCGGTGCCAATGAAAAAACAGACACACCTGATGAGTGCGCTGTTTTTGAAGGTATGATCCGCTATATCCAGCGAAATTATCCCGGCGTTGAATTTCTGGGATGTATGTATCAAAACAAGGGCGGATACACCCCAAATCCTGCTGACATGCAGGCACTTGCAATGCGTTATCAGTTTCCCTTCGTGGACTTTGGTATCGTCAATGACCGCCTGACAAGGTTGATCAACCCCAATGCCATCGGCAACAATGACGGACATCCTCAGGCAGCGGTCCATTATATCTGGTTCAAACAATTGGAGCGTGCCTTTGAATGTGCCGGTCCGGTAGTCTCCGGATTTCCTCAACTGCATCTTCCTGAAAGAGTTATGAAAACATCTTACAACTGGGAGGGCGAAATGGCAAGTTACCGGGCTGGCAGCAAGCGTTTTTTCCGCCCCAATGCCATTATTATTGACGACAGCGCTTTCAACTGCTGGGCAACATCCGCAGTCAAAGCCAAAGGTAAAGCACCTAAAAGGGGAGTCACATATGTTGACGGAATAGTGAAGTCCGGTCAGTGGGGCAACCGTTCATATCCCTACATCAATCCCCGGAACTCCTTCTTCCGTCACGGGCGCCTTTCTTTTGGCGACCGTCATGTGGTCGAGTTGTCTGAAGATTACAAGTTCACCGGACTTGATGCTAAAATTTCCCCCAAACGCTACTACACCGGCGTTGAATCAAAGCTTTTCAAAGGCATTACTAAAGTGCTGCCCTACAAGTCGTTGACAGGTTTCCCCTACGGGCGTTTCATCACTGTTTTGAAGCCCGGAGAAAAAGTCCAGATCGATTTGGCTGGGAACGGCTTCTCTGTTGCATGGGTCGATACCCCCAAAGGCGGTATCCTTCAGGCAGAAGTGGACGGCAAAAAGTGTTTTGAAACAGCCACCAATATGCCTTATGTTACCCAGACAAAAGAAAAGATTTTCATGGAAAACCGCAAAGGCATAAGCGGATTGCCTTACGGCGTCCATACTGTCACATTGAAAGCTGTCAAGGCTCCGGTGACGATCATGGGTGTTTTTGCCTACGATATGCGTTCAAACAGCTCCTGGCAAAAGGTCATCCACGGCACAGCCGATAACAGTGAATTCAAATTTCAACCGGCTTTCAATGCAGTTCCTTTGATTGATTGCCGTGGAACTTTGAAGGTAAAGTCGGTCACCCCGGAAAAGGCAGTTTTTTCCGGCTCCGGAACATTCACTGCAGCAGGAGAATAAAAAATGCAGGAACGTTTGGTCACTATTCGTAACAAGGCGGGGATCCATTGCCGTCCTTCCACTGTAATCCTGAACGCCATTACAAAAGAGTTCCCCGATCATCGCTTTGAGGTGATTCTTGGAGGAGCGTCAACTGAGTTGAACAGCATCCTTGCTCTGATTTCCCTGGGGTTGAGCTGTGGAACTCAAGCAATCGTTCAGGTTGAAGGAGTTGACGAGGAAAAAGCTATCAAACGCATCGGGGATCTTTTTGAGTACGAGTTTGATTTCCCGGAAAAGTGAATTCCGCCTTTTCCTTTTTCTGGCCCTCACAGGATTGATCTTGCGGGGGCTGTATTTATTTGAATACGCTCATTTTGCCAACTTTGATCTGGCGATCGGTGCCGATGTGGGGGAATATCACGCACGGGCACAGGAAATATTGCGGGGAATATTTTTTCCGGCAACGCCTGATATCCATGCTCCCCTATACAGCTTTTTTATTGCGGGACTGCAAAAACTCGGCTTTTCCATCCCCGGGATCCGGATTTTTCAGACTCTTTTGAACTATTTTTCGTGGATCGCCCTTTTTTTCCTGCTGCTGAAAAAAGAGTTTCCGGAAAAATGCGCTTTTATTTTTCTGGGACTTTCCATGGTTCTTGCCCCTTTGATTTTTCATCCGGCAGAGTTGATTTCTGAATCATTATTGCTGCCTTTGCTGACGATAGCCTTCTTTTGTATTGATTCTGCAGAAAAGGCTTCTGCCCAACATAAAGCTGTGTACGCTTCATCAGCGGGTATTTTTTCAGCACTGGCACTTCTCACCCATGGAATGCTTGCAGGTTTTCTTGTTTTGGAGTCACTCTATTTGTTTTTCCGGAAAAAATGGCTCATGGGTCTCTGCTTTGCCGGAGCGATCTGTCTGATTATCCTTCCCTTTATCATTGTCAAGAGCTGCCATTACAGCAGATTGTCAGGCATTCAAGCCAATACAGGCTTTAACATTTACCTTGGCAACAACCATAGAGCCAATGGTTTATGCTACATGCGCCCGGGAAATTTGTGGCGAAAAACTCATACTGCGGCACATTCACAAGCCCGTTCACGCAACATAAGTACTGACCGTTACTTTTTGGAAAAAGCCTTTGAATTCTGGAAAAAAACACCATTGAAAGCTGCAGGACTTTATTTCAAAAAAATCCCCCTTATTTTCAGCGGCAAAGAGTACATTGCCGGTGCAGACGGCGGATTTCTTTTCTGCCGCACAGCCACAATAAATTTCCTCAGATTTCTCACATTTCCCCTCTTTTTGTTTGCTCTTTTGGGGCTTTGGTATCTCTGGAAAAAGAAAATCCCAGTCTGGTCCCCTCCCCTGCTCCTCGGAGCAGCACTCCTTATCATGCAGATCCTGACGGTTACATCGGGGCGCTACCGTCTCATGATGTTTCCAGCACTGATTTATCTGGCTGCTATCGGAATTTACTATCTTAAATGGAAAAAATGGATCGTCCCGGTCTGCTTGATTTTTCTACTCTCAGTTTGGAAAACTTACAGTTTCATGGGCGCAGATAAAGCCGAAGGAACAGCCCTTCTCGGCCAGGCGCATTTTCTCAAAGGCAACTATGAACACGCCGAAGATCTGCTTTCCTTTGCAGGGAAACGTTTTAAGGATTCCTCACGCATCGACAATATGCTTGGCAATATTGCCGAACGCAAAGGAAACATTGCTGCCGCAGAAAAATTTTACGCCAAAGTCACTCAAGAGGAACCATTCATGCCTGAGGGGTGGATGAATCTTGCCAATGTCACCCCTGATCCCGTTAAAGCAGATAAATTTTTCCGTACCGCCCTTGAAGCCGCATCTCCTGCTCCGTCAGCAGATTTGACCTATAACTATGCAAAATTTCTTCATGCCGTCAAAAATCATCAGGGCGCAGAAGAAATGCTCAAAAGGACATTCACCATAGACTCCAATCATGTTATGGCACTCAATCTGAGGGGGCTCTTGGCTGCCGAAAAAAAAGATTTCAAAGGAGCCTCTGAATTCTTTCATCGTGCGGCACTTCTGAAACCGCAGGAAGCAGGATTCTGGAAAAACACAGCCATTACTGCACAGCTTGCCGGAAACAAAGAACTGGAAGCTGAAGCAGCTCAGAAATACTTGAATTTGATAAGGAACTCCGGAAAATGAAGAAACTTCTCCATCCCCAATACCCCGCCCCTGCCCTCAATATATCCGTCTCGCCTCTTTTTCTTCCTGTTCCGGGAAGTGATGCAGACAGCGACAACATCCATGCCGTATTCCGGCGGAAGTTTTTCTTTGACGGCAGCAGCAAAGTTATGTTTCACATCGCCGTTCACGGTCATTACTTTTTCCATATCAATGATTTTTACGGACTTGGTCCTGTCCGGAGTACAGACTCCAGAATATTTGCAGACAGCTATGATCTTTCTGCAGCGTTGCAGCCGGGAGAAAATACCATTTTCGTCGAACTCCACTACCCCGGCAGCAGCTACAGAACCGTACCGGCAAGTATTCCCGGTGTTTGGGCAGAAATTGAGAATGTGCCGGATTCCCCGTGGGAATATGCCAAAGATATCCGCCATAAAAAAAGTTTTGAATACACTTTTCAACTTGGCAAATGCGAAAACCGGGACGACAGAACAAAAGAACTGCAATTTTACCCAGTACAGAAAATTCGCAATCCCAACGGAACGGTGCTCTCTTCCCGCCCGATACCTCCTTTGACCAATGAGGAATATCCTTTTACCAAAGTGTGCAAATGCGGCTTTTTACCTGAATTTTCCCCGGATGATGACGACTTTGCCCGACGCATGGCAGAGGAGGTTCAAGTAACTGCTCCGGAAGCCTTTACAGATAATACATTTGCCCCTCCCCCTGCCGGATTTCACGGCACTTTTGCCATATTTGATCTGGGCAGAGAATTTTACGGCAAAGTGGAAATTGAATTGGAAACGGATGAATCCGTCATCGTCGACCGCTCTTACGATGAACTGCTCAGTTTTTCACGGGTCAAAAGCTGTTATGCCTTCGGAAAATGGATCCCCCGTGCCCGCCATGCAGGTGACGGCTACCGCTTTGCCGACCGCCGCATAACAGCTCCGGGAAAGAGCTGTATCTCGGTCAACTTTTCCGATCGCGGCGGACGCTTTCTTGAAGTTGCCTTGCGCAACCACACCCAGGCTGTGAAAATCACACGGATCGCCGCCATTGACAGAATATATCCTGTTCCTTTTTCCCTGTTCCAGTGTCAGGATCCCTTTTTCAACCGTTTGGATTCCATGTGTGCCCACACAGTGCGCCACTGTGTTGCAGACACCTTTGTGGATTGTCCCTGGCGGGAACAGGCCTTCTGGGTCAATGATTTGGAAGTTGCCGCCCGTTATTATTTTCTCTTGTCCTCAGATCCAGCCATTGTTGAACATGTGCTCCAAGTCGCTCTTGACGGTCGCAAAAAATATGGCTGGCTTCCGGCAGTTTATCCTGCAGGGGACTCCATGCCTTTTCTTTCAATTCCGGCGATTTGGGGCATTGTTCTTTACGACTGTTATCTTCACAGCGGCGATAAAGGTTTTGTGGAGCAAATGCTTCCTGCGGCACGGGAAGTTCTCAACGACTATTTGCAGTTCACTGATGAAACAGGTCTTGTTCCCGAACACCCCAGCTGGTGGAACTTTATTGATCTTGCTTATGTGAATTCCAAAGCCGATCTTCAAGGTCATACAGCGGTGCTCAATGCCCTCATTGCGGCGGCATGGCGGTGCGTTGCCCGTATGGGGGAAGACCGGGAAGCCGAAAAGAGAGCTCAGCAAATATGTTGTGCTATGAAAAAACAGCTTTGGGACAGCTCCAGGAAGATGTTCCGGGACAGTGACGTTGCGGGACACGGTTTTGAACTTTACAGTGCTCATCCGGCAGCTATATTGCTCTGCTATGATCTCATGCCGGAGCTCTTTGAAGAGCTTTCTCAGCAGCTTTACGCTGAAGGCGTCCTTCAGCCGGAGCCCTATTATCAGCGTTTTTCCGTTGAAGCCGCACTTAAAACCAACCAGATCGCCCATTGTGAAAAAGAGATCCGCAGGATCTGGGGTGACATGGTTGCTTCAGACTCTCCTACGGTATGGGAACTTTCAGAGCACGGTCCCCGTCCTGACTCCAATACAGCCAACAGCTGCTGCCATGCTTTTTCTGCTGCCCCCTTATGGTTTTGCCGCAGAGTGCTGGCAGGGATACGCCCCCTCGAACCGGGGTACAAAAAGTTCGTCTGCGAACCTGTTTACAAAGATGATTTCCACTGTGTCCAGCCTACGCCATACGGCGCCATAGAGGCGATACAAAAAGGCGGGAAACTCACAGTGAATTTCCCGCCGGAATTGGAACGCGTCTGATTTTTCAGAGAGGTCTGATCCAAGTCGGTTTCTGGAGTTCGAGGACCTTTCCTTTCTCATCTTTCAAAGCTGTGATCTCATAGCGCTCAATGAGCAGCAGAGTTCTCCTCACCATATCATGATGGGATTCGCAGGTGTTGATGTTGCGGACGCCCAGATGGCGCTTGACAACATCACGGTTGCGCCAGTCGGGCTCCCATGCGTTCTGATCAACGGCACCAAGTCCGTGGAGATGGGCAAGGCCGGAACCGGCACACCAGATATCGAACCAGTGCTGAAGCGCCGCTGGATCATTCAAAGGTGCGCTGAGGATCTCCATGTAGTCAAAGAACTCTTTCTCTCTTTCGCGAGAGAGCACTTCAATAGAGGTCTGGACTTGCTGGTAGGGAACAAGTTCCATACCGTAGACGCCCTGAGCATCAAATTTGAACTTGACCAGATAACCGCCAAACCATGTGGGCAGCGCCCATTCAGGTCTGCTGGAGGGGAAGAAAAAGTTGCCGGGGCAGTAGACGATGGGTTTGCCGTTCCACAATTCAACGCCTTCAGGACAATGAGTATGGCAATTCCAGAGCAGATCAGCTCCGGCATCGATGAAGGCACGGAACATCTCAACCATTCGGGGAGAGGGGAAAGGATTGGTCTCGTGACCGCCGTGGAGCGCCACAAAGACCAGATTGCCTTTTGCTTTTTCTGCACGGATCTGATCAAGGATCTTGAATATCGCCAAAGTAGCAACACCGGCGCGCTCTTCACGGGCGCCGCCGTATTCGTTCTCGGCGTAGTTGAGCAGAGAAATGCGAATGTTTCCGCAGTTGAGTTCCAGCGCTTTGCGGGCATCTTCAAAGTTTTTCCCGGCGCCCACAGTTTTTGCTCCGGCGGCGGTCAGATGGCCGATGGTTTCCATGGTGACATCAGGACCGAAATCGCCGATATGGTTATTGGCAAGAAGCGCAACATCCACATTCAAATGTGAAATGATGTCAGTGCACTTCAAGGGCACTTTGAGGTTGGGACCTGTTTTGTCAATGGGAGTCTCAGCTTCTGTTACGGTGGTTTCCCACTGGACGATACGCAAATCTGCGGAATCAAAAAAGGGTTTGACCTCTTTGAAAACATCTGCCACTTTTCCTTCCATCAGGACATCGAGTCCTGCGGCACGGGGGCAAATGTCTCCGGCAAAAACAGCAGAGTAATTTTCTTGTGCGCTTTCGCGCCAATTATTGCAGCGGTTTACAAATTTCATAAAAAAATCCTTTCAGAAAACTTGGAGTCAATATACATCCGACTTTCATATCTTTCAAGCATTTTTTTGAAATTCTTGCTGAAAACTTGATTTTTTTTTATTTGGTGCTATATTGATAAAATCTGAAAATTTCTAATTCAAGGAACAGCTTATGAAAATTGCAATCATGCAGCCCCCCTACCCCAAAACGGGAGAAGCTCTCAAAGTTCTGGAATGGCAGATAGAACAGCTCCATCTTCTGGTCCCCGGAGAAAATGATCTGGTGATCTTTCCGGAAAACTCCAACTGCACAGGCTATCTCAACGCCGATGACATGAAAGCCCTGATACTGGGAAAAGGTGCGGTGTATGTCGAAGAACTCCACCGTGCTGCAGTCCGCGCAAAATGCACCATTATGAGCGGACTGCTCAACTACGGCAGCGATGGCGTACTGCGGAATCAGCTGACAGTTTTTACGCCGGAAGGTGATGAGTTTTCCCCCTATACCAAAGTTCATCTGGTGGAACCGGAACTTGCCAAGGGGATCGAAGCAGGGGCAGCTCCTGTTGCTTTTGATTACAAAGGTATCCGGTTCGGAGCAAGCATCTGTTTCGACCACTATTTCCCGGAACTGTTTGTACAGTACGCAAAACAGCGCATAGATGTGCTGGTCATGGTCAGCCACCAGCGGCAGGAGAGACCTGAGATCCTTGAATTCACCACCCGGGCACGGGCTTTTGATACAGGATGTACGGTACTGCGTTCAGCCCCTGCCATGCCCGACCCGAACATCGGCGGCAAAAGCATGGCTGTTTCCCCCGAAGGGAAAATCATTGCCGATGCCGGGGGCGTTCCCGGCGTTCTCAGGTGTGAGATCGATCCCAAAGCCCGTTTCACCCGTGCGGCTTCTTACGGAGAACCTGATAAGATCGTGGACTACCGGGAAGCATTGCTTCTTTCCCGGAGTCATGTTGACAAAGAGTAAGTACGACTCCCGATCATTTCCAGGGCGGAGCGACGACCTCAAAAGCGGTCTCGTTCCGCCTTTGTTTATCATCCGGAAAAATCGCAAGGGTATATTTTCCGGGGGCAAGTTTTCCAATAGGAAGTGTGTGGTAAGCAAAACCTCTGTTTGCAGGCAGCTTCACATCTCTCACCTTTACGCCTTTGCTGTTGCAGATACGGAAAGAAAGGGTGTATTTGTTCCCCGGACCAAGAAGTTCAAACTCCACAGGCAGAGTTGTCCTGCCGGCAAAGATGGCGGGAGCTGTCATGCGAAATCCCTTCACCTGCCATTCAAGGAGCCGGACAAGTTTGAAATCCCCCAGATGAAGCACCAGCAGATCGTTGGGGAAATACCGTCTGGCATTGAGATGAAACTGAATGGATCTTACAAGTTCATTCTTTTTCATATTCCGCAGGGGAACAGAAACTTTTACCCACTGATTCTGCCGCAGATCGTTTATATTCATAGAAGTAAGCGTCCGGGTCTTCACGCCGCCGATGCCGATGGATACGGGGAGGAACTCCTCGTCAGAGCGGTTGAAGGTGGTATAGATATTGAACTCAAAGTAATCATACCGGGACCAGTCGCGCAAATTTTTAGGCAAAGAAAGATTGCAGCGGGGCCAGGAGGTTCCTTTGGGTTTACCGCTTTCATCATAGATGATGGGATAAGAAAAGCAGACTGTCTTCCCTTCGGCTGGGGTCAGCATCTTTCCCTTTGAAGGTTTGGCAACTGTCCCTCCCCACCTTGCACCGGGCAGTTGAGAGAGAGGCTTTTCCTCAGTCAGAGGGGCTGCAGCAAGAACCATTGCCGCAGCGACGGAAAAAAGAAGAAATATTTTTTTCATTTGCGTGCCCCCTTACTGTTGAGAACGGCGTCTATTTTCATAATAGCTGAAGCTAATTTCCATCGCCAGGCATCCATAGTTCCCGTATCCCAAACGCCGTCGGCATGATCTTTGTAGCGGCGCTGGGCAGGGATGGCACTGGACAGGTCATCTATAACTTTCTGCCCTTCAGCAGCAGCTTTGAGAGCCCCGGCTTTCCGGGCTTTGGCGATCCGGCTCTGAAGGGTGTAAATGTATCGGGCATCGTCGATTCCCTCCCGGTAACAGAGGAAGTTCATAGCCGGAATGGGGGATCCGTCATTGTCAGTCCGGTTGAGAAAGTCCATGCGGGGGGCGTCAAGGTAATTCCACTGGTCGCCGCCGATGCTCTGATACATCCATGGGATCAGGGCTTTGAATTCAGATTTCCAGAAACCGTATCCGAAGGTCATCCGGGCACCGGCAGGGGTCACATGGTTGTTGGAGCCGCAAACGGAGTTGGGATAACACCAGAACTCTGTTCCGGGACGCTTTTTTTTCCACGCTTTCATCTGTTCCGGCGTCAGAGTGAACTGTGAAGGACACCAGACATCCACCACGTCAAAGAGAGGAGCGAAAAGTTTGTTCGCCGGATCAGCGGTAACATATGTCCTGCCGCCGTTGCGTTTAACGATTTCACCGAGACGCTTGAGGTACGCCACAACGGTGGGCATACAGTCGGGTTCATCGGTCAGATAGATCAAGGGCTCAGGCCACTGGGGATTTTTTTTGTATTCAGCAAAAATCTTTTTGATGGTGGCTTCCACATCCTTGAAATAGGCTTCATTGGGCATGGTCATTCCGGACAAATGAGGCGGCAGACTTTTTTTCATATTGTCAGCATAAAGTCTTCCCTCGCCGTAACTGGCAGGAACAGGAGCTGTAATACCGTATTTTGCCAACGCCTTGGCTCCGTTTCTGAAATTTTCTGTCAGGATAAAAAGATCCTTACCTTGTCTCCGTGTCGCCCAGAATCCCATGGTCACACCGGTGAATCCTGCTTCTTGAAGTCCGGCGAGTTCGGTTTCCCGCTTGTTGTTCACCCAGGCTTTGGTATGAGGGGAGTTTTTCACATTTTCCGGCATGGGAACATTGTAGTAAATGGAATAGATTTTCTGAGGATCGCGCAAAAGTTCAAATCCCAGAACCTTGACTGTCAGGGGAAGGACTTTGGTGATCCTGTCACATTTGAGGGTCACTTTTCCGGAGTAGATCCCGGGCTTTGTCCCTGCCGGGACTTTGACCGTCAGCCAGAAACGGAGATTGCGCCCTTTTTCAAGGGACATAGCCTGACGGTAAGGCATAACGATGTCGGGAGCTTCAAAGTACTGGTTGGTCACAGTATAATGAGGACGCACATACATGTAGCGGATATAGCGCAGTTCCGGCGCTTTAAGTTTGCTCTTTCCCGGACCAGTCAGGTCAGAGGCGGAAAGAGAGACTTTTTCAAGATCCTTGAGGGCGTGGACGGTAAATGTAAGACTTTCCAATTCGCTGCCTGCGGCAAAACATCTCAAGGGAGCGTTGATCTCTTCTTTTTTCGGCAATTCATTGGGAAATACCGGATCGTTGGCTCCCCTGCGGAAAAGGGCAAATCCCTCTTGCTGCTGCTGCGTATTCCATTTTGCAGAAAGCTGGGGACGGATAACAGGCTGCGGGATCTTGTTCCACTTTTTCAACTTGTCGGCAGGCAGCATAAAGATCTCTTGAGAAAGATTCTTGAATTCATCGCTGTTTTTGAAGCTCTTCCACTGCTTTTCAGGGACGAGGATCAAGCCGTTGATCAGCCATGAACTTTTGGTCTTTATGTTGATCCTGGCTCCGGAACTGTCTGCTTTGACGGGAAAAATCACTTCGCGGATACCGAATTTTTTCCAGAGATTCAGCTCCTGTCCCCCTATTTGAACATTCCAGACAAACTCTCTTGAAGGTCTCCCGGCATGACCGCAGAGCGCCCAGGCGATGTAGGGTCCGGCGGGAACTTTCAAGGTCAGTTCAGCCTCCCCGGAGCCGGTTACATGGTCGCAGGTCAGCTCATTGTAGTAGACCGGAGGCGGTTCAACAGACTTTCTTCTTTTATTTTCCTGACTGTCGATGATTTTATTGGCAGCGCTCCGCAGTTTTGTCTGAGTGCGCCATTGGAATTCCTTTCCTTTACCGTGGGTCACGCGGATATACCCTTCCCGCAACGGTGAAACCGCCGTGCCGAAATCATAACGGTAGACTCCGTCATTTCCGGCAAGAGTCCCCAGCGCAGCGACAGCTGTCAGTAAGAAAAACTTTTTCATCTCTTCACATCCTTTTTCAACCATGTCTTGACCTGAGGCGCGATTTTTTTGACATGGACCCCGTAACAGTTGAATCCCTTACCCACAACAGCACCGGGGACAAGTTTGGCAGCATCTTTGAAATAGGTTCCCGGACCACCTTTTCCGTGGGTGCAGAAAAAGTACACCTTTTTCCCTTTGAGAACTTTCTGCTGCAGGAGTGTACGCACAGGGGGCGCATAAGTGCCAAACCAGATGGGGGTTCCAATAAATATCACATCATACTTTTTCAAATCGTTTTTCAAAGGCTTGATGGGACAGGAGTTGGCTTGTTTCAATTCCATTCTTCCCTGTTTGAGAACTTCAGAGTATTTCCTTGAGTATTTTTTCACAGGCTCGATCATCTCACAGGGCGCGCCTGTTTCTTTGGCTATGATGGAAGCCACCTGCCGGGTATTTCCCGCATCAGACCAGGAATAATAAAGTACCAATGCCTTGCTTTTCTCTGCTCCGGCAAGAGAAAAGAGCACCAAAGAGACAGCAAACAATACCAATTTTTTCATTTCCAAACTCCTTTTTTTGAAATTACAGTCCGATTTACTTTGCGAAAGATTTCAACAATGCGATCTCCTCTGACCATAAAGACTCATCAGGAGTCTCAAGAATCAGCGGTATATCAGCGGTCCTCGGATCAGAAACGATCCTTTTGAATGTTTCAAGACCGATATTCCCTTTGCCGATACTGTCATGGCGATCCAATTTGCCGCCGCAGACACCTTTGGCGTCGTTAAGATGCATACCTTTAAGGTATTTCAATCCGATTTTCCTGTCAAACTCCGCCCAGAATTTTTCATACCCTTCCGGAGTGACGATATCATACCCCGCAGCAAAGGCATGACAGGTATCAAGACAAACGCCGCAGCGCTCACACATGCCGGTCTGTTCGATCATGGCAGCCAGCTGATCGAAGTTCCAGCCCATGTTGCTTCCCTGCCCTGCAGTATTCTCAAAAACAGCGGTCACATCTGGAACTTTTTCCAGAGCCTCTCTCACACTGGCGGCGATAAGTGCGATATCTTCCTCATCAGAAACCTGCTTGAGGGAGCTTCCCGGATGAAAATTGAGCAAAGCGATCCCCAACTGGCGGCAGCGTTCCAATTCATTGACAAATGAATCGACGGCTTTCCCTCTTTTTTCAGGATCCGGCTGTCCCAGATTGATGAGATAGCTGTCATGGGCAAGGATCATTTCCCCGGAAAAACCGTGTGCTTTACAGTTGTTTTTGAAGGCTTCCACCGCCTCATCCTTGTAAGGCGGAGCACTCCATTGCCGCTGATTTTTTGTAAACATGGCAAATGCCGATGCGCCGAGAGCGGCGGCATTCAGCGGTGCGTTTTCGATGCCGCCTGAGATACTGACATGTGCTCCTATATATTTCATAAAATTTTCTGAACCCTTATTTTTCCGGCGCAGCCGGGTCATTCATTGCCCCCATTTGACTGCCGGTGATAACTGTATTGAGAATAGTGAAGATCTCTTCGTAATCCGGACGGTTTTCCGGAGAAAAATCAAGCATTGCCGCCACCAGGAGCGCCAACACAGGAGGCGCTTGAGGAACCAGAACTGAAAGAGATTGAAAGTGCATGTTTTTTCGTCTTTCATAAATCGTTTCCGTCCCCCCGTGAAGTCCGAAAGGCGCAACTCCTGAAAGCAATTCATAAATCGTCACCCCAAGACTGAAAATATCCCCCCGATAATCTTCCCCCCCTGAAAAGATCCTTTCAGGACTGGTGTAGATGGGGCTTGCCCACATGGAACAGGGAGTGGTAAAATCTCCTTTTTCGCGAATGTCTGCAATATCCCAATCCCCCAGTTTCGCCTCGTCCTCAGCAGTAAGCATGATATTGGCAGGTTTGATATCGTGGTGCACGATATTGTTGTTCCGGCATTCTATCAACGCCGGGATCAGGGAATTGATCCATGAAAGAATCTTTCCGGGACCGGGCAGAAGGGAGTGTTTCATCAGATGTTCCAGATCTCCGTGTTCCATATAGCGCATCACCAGAAATGCTTTCCCTTCAAAGGTTCCGCAGTTATAGACAGGCAATACAGCAGAATGATTGATCCTGCCGCTGATACGGGCGGCATTGATAAAGCTGTCGGCGACCTCACTTTGTCCCTCAAACTCTTCTGAGGACTCTTTTTTTTCTTCCACTTTGATCGCCACCCGCCGTGCCAAATCAGGCTCCAACGCCCGGTAAACGACGGAATTCCCTCCTTTGCCGCAGATTTTTTCAAGCAGATACCGCTCAAAGCGCATAGGGACGCGCAGCAAGGCACCGCATTCAGGACAGGGAACTTTTTCAAATGGGGGAAAAGCCCCCAAGTCCAGCTTGGAATGACAGTTTCTGCAGTTGATTTTCAAAGAATCTGTCATGATCAGGAAATCTCCTGCAGGTCAAGCGAACCGTCGATCCTGCGCCACACTTTGAAACTGTTTTCCTGAGAAAGTACGGCAAAGGGAAGTTCCCTCCGGTTCAAGCGCTGCAGTGCACTCTGAATATTCTCGTAGACCAGATCGTGAGTATTACACTCGGAACTGCGGTGGGCAAGGAGCAGCAATTCGCTGCGGTCGCCCAGAAGATTTTCCAGAGCTGCTGCGGCGGCACGGTTATCCAGATGACCGTGTCTGCCGTCGATACGATTTTTCAGAGATTGAGCACGATCAGAGTTCCTCAGCATATTTACATCGTAGTTGCTCTCAAGGATCAGTACTTCACAGTTGGCGAGATTGCGTCTGACCATGGGACCAACCTCCCCCAGATCGGTGGCGATACCGACTTTGAATCCGCCGCAGCTGATAACAAATCCGACAGGGTCGATCGCATCGTGCTGAACAGAAAAGCTGGAGATCTTGAAATTGCCCACGGCGAACTGTTCTCCCGGTTCAAAACTCCAGAGCTGTTCCGGAAGCCTTGCATTTTTTCTTTTTTTCATAGCCAGCACACTGCCTGCCGCACACAACGGGATCTTCAGAGAATCGCAGAATACCGGAGCGCCGCTCAGGTGATCTGTATGCTCATGAGTCAACAGCACACAGCGTATGGTCGTCGGGTCGAACTCCAATTTTTCCAACCGTTTCAACAACTCTTTGCGGGAAAATCCGGCATCTACCAAAATCGCTTCCGCACCATAGGAAATAATCAGAGAGTTCCCCTTGCTGCCGCTGCCCAATACACCTATTTTCAACATATTCCTAAAAATTTCATAAAAAAATGTAAAAATTACCCGAATTTCATGTTTTTTCACTGGAAAAATCACATTTATAAATGTAAATTCTATTTATGCAAAATTCAAATCGTTTTTGCGCTAAATTTCAAAAAAAAAGAATTTTTTTTATGCCCGGAGCGTTTTCTCACAACAACGGTCTGCAGCTTGATGCAAAACAGACCCAGCAGCAGCACCTGACGATGAAGCAGCGTCAGGCGCTGGATATGCTTTTTCTTTCACGGCAGGAATTGGATGCAAAACTCAGTGAAATGCTTTTGCAAAATCCGTTTATTGAAGTGAACGACTCCATCGAAGAGCCCATGGATCTTCAGGAGCCTCCGGAACTCGCCCCCCGCACAACAGAAGATGAGTCCACCTGTGATGCTGAGCTGGTCGAAGACTGCGACATCTGGAAAAGTGACTCGTGGGATTCTGAAAATCCGGACACAGAACTTTCAGAAGACCGGGAAGAAGATGGTGACAACGGCAACTCCTGGGAGCTTGAAGAGGAGGAGCTCTCCCCCTCTCAAGAGTTTTCAGACATTACAGAAAGCAGTTCTGATGATTTTTTGTCCTATACTCCTGCCCAGGAGCTCTCTTTCAGAGAGATGCTTCAATGTGAATTAAATGTTTTGCGCGATCTTCCGGAACCGGTAAGGCGCGGTGCTGACTCCATTATTCTCTGTCTGGAAGACGATGGTATGCTCCGTACCCCTATAGAAGATATTGCCATGAGCTGCGGCATTTCCATGGCAGAGATCACAGCAGCATTGGAGCTCGTTCAATCCTTTGATCCCCCCGGGATCGGGGCACGCTCCATACCGGAGTGTCTGCTGCTGCAGTTGAAACGCAATGGCATGTGGACGCCTCTTTTTGAAAAGCTCCTGACTGAGCTCTACGATGACCTCGTGCACAACAAACTCGATACTGTGGCTTCAAAACTGGGGCTCTCCATGGATGAACTGAGTGCCATGTTTCAGGCACTGCGTCCCCTGAACATGAGACCGGTCCCGGAAGGTCCCTCTGCCGGTGCTGTCATCATGCCGGAAGTTGAGATCGTTCCGGATGAAAAAGAGGGCTTTTGCGCCCGTATGCTTAAAGAAAAACGGACCTATAAACTTTCTGAACATGCACAATGTGTCAATGATCCCGATGCGGGGAGTGATTTTGCGGCAAAGGTCAGAGAGGGAAAAAATCTCCTTGAGGCTCTGGAGTTCCGCAAAGAGACCATTCTGAGGATGGCAGAAATGCTCATAGAGATACAACGCCCTTTTCTTGAATCGGGTCCGGAAAAACTGCGTCCCTTTACCATGAAGCAGGCAGCTGAGTATTTGAAATTCAAAAGTGAAAGCACTATCAGCCGGGCAGCGGCGTCAAAATACATCAAGACGCCCCACGGCGTATTCCCTTTCAAATACTTTTTCACCGCAGGTTATGTCAGCAAAGAGGGAACAGAAGTTTCACGCACAGCGGATATGGAACTTTTGAAAAAACTCGTTGATGAAGAGGACAAAAAACATCCTCTTTCCGATGACAAACTCTCAAAACTGCTCAATGAGGCAGGGCACCCCGTAGCCAGGCGGACTGTTGCCAAGTATCGGGATATAATGAATATTCCAAGCTCCAGCTTACGAAAGGAACACTTTTAATATGCACGACATTCATTTTCATACAAATCTCTCCTCTTGCGCAAAGCGGGAGTCCTCTCTTAAAATAATGCTCCGGCATCTGAAAGAAGCCGGTGTCACCACTGCCGGAGTCGCCAACCACCTTTGGGACTCCAAAGTTCCCGGCGCCTCAGGATGGTATGCGCCGCAAAATGTCGAACATGTGCTGTCAGCAAAAAAAGAATATGCCTCACTGTCCGAAGAGGAACGCTGCGGCATAAAACTTTATTTCGGATGTGAAACAGAATATGTGGGACAGGGACGGATAGCATTGAAGCCTGAGTCCGCAAAGCTTTTTGATTATGTGCTGGTTCCGGCACATCACTTCCACATGAAAAACTTCGTCCGTCCCGTGGAACTTGAAGAGGCTTCCGCCGTCGGCAAACTGATGCTGGCAAGATTTACAGAGTGCTGCAATATCGACTTTGCGTTCGGGATCGTCCACCCCTTCATGGTTGCGGGATACCCGGGAAGGACCGATGAGATCCTCTCTACCATTTCCGACAGTGCGTTCCGGAGCGTTTTCTCTCATGCCGCCGAAAAGGACAAATCTGTGGAATTGAACATCTGTATGCTTTATCAGGACACAAAAAACGATCAGGAAGGTTTTCCCGTTGAATACAGGCGGATTTTTACCATCGCCCGGGAATGCGGTTGCAAATTCCACCTCGGCTCCGATGCCCATGACCCGGAGCGTCTCGCCCCGGAGCGTTTCACAAAAGCCCTGAATTTTGCCCAAAAATGCGGAATCGTTTTTCCGGAAGATCCTTTTGAATACAGAAGAGCTGTAAAAAATGAAATTCAGTGATTTTTCCTTATCCTTTTCTCATGTTGTCAAAGGTTCCCCGCTGGTGTGGAAAAAAGGGAAAGTATTTTATTCCGGCTCTGAGAGCAAGGTCATAAAAGATCTTGCCGCACGGATCCCCTGGTCCTTTGAACTCCGTATTACAGAAGGTCCCTGCAGCATTACCGCCCCGGAAGGGTATACTCTTGATATCAGCTGTGAAAAAGTGCTCCTCTCTGCGCCTTCTGAGAGGGGGCTCCTTTACGGCATGTGGACTTTGATCCGTTTCGGAGAACTGGAGGACAAAGCAGAATGTACCATAACCGACATTCCCATAGCACCGCAGCGGGGATTGAAACTTTATCTCCCCCCTCCGGATGAAAGTTCCATCAGGGAGTTTTACGCCATTATCGATCTTGCACTCCGCTATAAGTACAATTTTCTTATGCTGGAGCTGGGAGGAGCGATGGAATATCTCTCCCATCCCGAAATCAATGAAGCCTATTTGAAATACGCTTCTTTCATGAATGAATATCCCGCCAAAGCCATGAAAATACAAAACAGTTTCCCCTGGCGGAAAAACTCCATCCACACAGAAAACGGCGGCGGCAGGATCCTTTCTCAAAAGCAGATCCGTGAGATCATCACCTACTGCCGGGAAAGGGGGCTTGAGATCGTTCCGGAAATCCCTTCACTCTCCCATTGTGACTACATGCTGGCGGCGCACCCCCATCTGGCAGAGCGCCCGGAAGACCCTTACCCTGATACTGCGTGTCCCTCTCAGGAGGGATATTACACACTTCTCTTCGACATTCTGAAAGAGACCGTGGAGCTTTTTCACCCCAAACGGATCAATATCGGTCACGATGAATATTACACCATCGGACTTTGTCCTGAGTGCCGGAAAAAACCGGCTCCCAAAATCTACGCTGACGATATCAACCGGACAGCGGCTTTTCTCAAGACCTTCGGTGTAAAAACCATTATTTGGGGCGACAAACTCCTTGACGCCCATTTCCTGTCAGGCGGTCCCTGCGGCGGGGCAGAGATCCCGGAGGGCACTGATGGCAAAGAGGGCGTCCCCGCCACCTTCCCCGCAGCTGACCTGATCGACCCCGGAATTGAAATATTCCACTGGTACTGGAGTATCGACAGAAAACTTGATCTGGAATACGAAAAGCGCAACTTGAAATATCTTTTCGGCAACTTCGGTTCTGTCGAACTGCCGGATTGGAAAAAGCGCAGTGCCGCCAACTCTTTTCAGGGAGTTTGCGTTTCCAACTGGGGAAGGACGGATTATGAAACCATGCGGCGCAACGGGATCATCTTTGATCTGATCTGCAGCGCCTGTCTCTGCTGGAACAAAGAGCTCGGCAGTGAAGATTACAAACAGCTTTTTGATGTCGTTTCAGCTGAACTGGAACAGCTTGACCGGAATCGTTCCGGAAACACAGACTCCTTTTTTGAAATTTGCCACACCGCGGAAACGGATATTGAATTTCTCTATTTCTTCGATGGCAATTACCTTGATGAAAAGGAATTTTTCCTCGGTGAACACATCTTTGTTTCTGAATCAGGAAAGCAATACCGTTTCCCCGTCATATTCGGCAAGCACATTTCCAATGCACAAAATTCCCCCGGCAGGATCTGCGATCCATTGAGTGACTTTGACCGTTATATCGTCAACCGCCAATATATTGAGATCCTCGGCGGAGCTCTCCCCTTGCGGGATAAAGAGGGAAAAATGTGGTACAAAGCCCGTTATCCCCATCCGGATCCCGGAGAAAAACTTACCTACAAAGAGTTCCGCCCCCTGGGGAAACACAAGTGTTCTGTTCAGTTCAAAGAGGAGTGGTCAGACCTGAGTTGAGGGATGCCCCCAAAAATAATGACCTGCCGCAACGCTTCACAGGCTCTGCGGCAGGTCTCATTATCTATCGGGTGTTTACTTCAAAAGCGTCACGCCAAGGATGGCGGGGTAAGCACTGCCCGATTTTGTCAGCTTGCAACGGTGTTTACTTTTTCCCGTTGCGGGAAGGTCAATGACCACTCCTTTGCCTGCTGTCATCAAAAGAGTCTTTTTGATGCCGTCAACTTCCACATTGATCGTTCCCTCTCCCCGGAGCTCCAATCTGTTCCCCTCCCCTTCCAGATCGAATTCCAGAAAACCGTTGGGGAAAACAGTATTGCCGACATAACGCACCGGCATTCCGTTGGCGATATCACCGTGTGCAGCGTGCATATTTCTGGTGCAGCGCCAATCATCGCAGATGGTACCGGGCAGGATGAAATCCGAAAAGTCACTCCGTGCCGCCCAAAGCTGCCGTGCCCTGAATTCAGCGGCATACTCATCTATGAGCACCTGATTGATACCGGCGATACCTTGCGGATAAACCTCTTCCACAGGGACCGCTTTAAGGGGAAATACATTGTGTTCTTCGCCATTGACGAATCCTGCAGTTTGGGGAACGCTTTGTTTTGCAAGAAGAGAGCCCCTCTGTTTCACAGCAGCGGCAAATTCATCAGGTGTCTTTCCCTGCATCATAAATTCCACATAGTCCACTGTATTTTCAGTCATGCAGAGGAGTGCCTCAGCCGCCATAACACCATTGCTCCACAAACGCACGACTCTGGAACCGATTTCACTTTCCAGCTGCGGAGCGATACGTTTGGCGCGTTCCAAACCTTCACGGGCAATACGCAGAGCCTCCTCTTTTTCGGCGATGATCTCTGCATGGGTCGGAGAGTTTTCTTTGTATTGGACCGACCAGACACCATCCAGAGGAGCAAGGGGTTTGTTTTCGGCAAAGAGAGCAAAGTAGCCCCCTGCTTTGAGCCATTTCAGAGAAGCCCGGGGCGGAAAGCTGTGAAAAATCAGATTGCGGTTGATGTAATGGACCTTGGAAACCAGATCAAACCCCATCTTGCCAAGTTCGATCATCTCAGAGGCAGCGCTTGCCGGATAAAAGCGTGCGGCATACTCTTTCCGGATCTCATCAGCCGTCACATCAGGATCATCAATGGCACGGGCGTAAGTGTAAAGGTTGATGGGGCAGGATTCAAACACACTGTTGCCGATGCGGTCAAGGCGGATGGCATAACGCTTCACGCCGCATTTCTGGGCATGACGGACATAACGGACGATGTGATCCACATTTTCAGCAGGCAGGAATCCGGCACTGAGAAATTCCCCCAGACTGTCGCACTCGGCTCCGGCAGTCAGGTTGGGGATATCGCAGAAAAAGGGATTATCCGGCAAAAAAGGAACAAAGTCATAAGGCGTGATCTTTGTTTCAACTTCAAAAGCATGGTCTGCCGAAGCCAATTCAGCTCCGGCGAGGATGTCTTTGTAATCCTGTGCAATGGAACCGAAAGAGCGGAGAATGAAATGTTTGCCGCGTTTTTCATGTTCCTCAGCAAAGATCCTGACGATGTGTTCCACAACCTTTTCAGGCGGATAAACATCGGGGGTAGAGTTGTGGATCGCTGAAAAATCCGCTTCAGTCAAAGTCAGAACGATCCCGTCAAGCTCCGGCAATGCTTCAAAGGCTTTGGAAAGTTTATAGCGCAGAAGATCCGCAAAAGGCTTGCCCAGAAGATCGAACTCCCCATTGGAGTCCATCAAACCGGGCACTGCTTTGAGAAATTCCGGCCAGACCGTCACTTCACGGTGCCAGTAATAGACAGGACGCCCGGAGTCATGAGCAACAGCAAGGATCTCCCGCAGCTTTTCCCTGTTGGCAAGAATACCTTCACGGTCGATGCTTTTTGCCACCTCCGGAAAGTCTTCGTAGAGGACAAGCCCATCCAGCCCGCCCAGCAGGGTATGACAGGCAGCGCAAATTTCAAAAGAATCGACCCGGTAATTTTCAGCTTCTCTGACGACTCTTTTCATGTATTCGACATTCAGCTCAGTGGGGTGCATCAGCGACCATGTGATTTCTGCCCGTTCCATAAAATAATGATCCTTTGTTTTCCAATAATGTAAAAATAAAGAGTGATTCACGCCACTTAATATAGAGTATGAGGAAAAATTTTGCAAGCATTAAAACAAAAAACTTCTTTTTTTATTTTTTTTACCTTGAATCTGGCAAATTGTGAGTTATATTATAACAACTACCGTAGAAAAAGTTAAAATCAAGGGAGTTTCTACTATGCAAAAGAAAAGATATGTTGTTTGCGGTGTTTCTTCACGCGCGATCTACATGTACATCGGCCCCATGCTCCGTCAGTTCAAGCATTGTGCTGAGCTGGTCGGTATGCTCGACATCGATCCTCTGCGTTTCCAGGTCTGCAAAGACGCTGTTCCCGAAGCCAAGGATGTGCCCGAATACATGGCTGCAGACTTTGACAAGATGATGGCTGAGACCAAACCCGATGCCGTTCTGGTCGTCTGCATGGACCGTTTCCATGTTGAATACATCGTCCGCGGACTGGGTTACGATGTTGATGTCATCAGCGAAAAGCCCATGACCACCAACACCGCTGACGCTCTCAAGGTGATGGAAGCTGAGAAGAAATCCAAAGGTAAACTCATCTGCACCTTCAACTACCGCTATAACCCCGTCCACTCCAAGATCCGTGAAATGATCGTTGACGGCAAGATCGGTCGTGTCACCCATGTCGATCTGAACTGGTATATCGACATCAAACACGGCTCCAGCTATTTCCATCGCTGGAACCGTATGCGTGAGAACTCCGGAAGTCTTTCCATCCACAAGTCCAGCCACCACTTTGACCTTGTCAACTGGTGGGTCGACGGTGTGCCGGAATATGTCCACGCTTTCGGTGCTCTGAACCACTATGGTCCCAACGGTATCTTCAATCCTTCCAAGAAGGACGGCCGTCATTGCAACGAGTGCGAAGAAAAGATGCAGTGTCCCTACAAGGCCCGCTGGTCCACCCGCAATTCCTCCATCTTTGCAAAAGATGACCACATCAACGCTTTTGAAGGTCCCAAGAAGCTCTTCACCACCTATCGTCCCGATATGTGTATGTTTGACTCTGAGATCAATATCCACGATACCTTCATCGCCAACGTCAAATACCGCAACGGTGTGCTGCTGAACTACTCCGCCAATTTCTCCACCCCCTACGAAGGCTATCATCTCGCCTTCAACGGTACCCATGGCCGTATCGAGACCATGGAATTCGGCGGTGCAGGCGGTGCAGCTCTGCCCAACCCCAACCCCGCCGGTGTTCAGGTCATCGACTATTTCCCCATCTTCCAGGGTCGTGAGCGGATCAATGTTGTCAAACGCGAAGGCGGTCACGGCGGCGGCGACAGCGCCATCCACGAAGATATCTTCCTCGGTGAAGATCCCGCCCGCAAGTTCGACATCCTCGCCAAGAGTGTGGACGGTCTCCGTGCCATCTCCATCGGCGACGCTGTCTACGAATCGATCATGGACGGTCAGGTCAAAGATTTGACCGGTTTCATCCAGTAATTTCTGACTGCGGTCCATCCCCTGCCCTCTTCCAGGAGCGGCGGGGGATTTTTTATGGTGTAGAGGCAATTTCAAAACTCCTCAAATTTGTCAAAGCGCCCTCGCTTCGATCTGACAAAGGGAGCGTTTTTCCGCCTTCGCATAAAGCTCCTATGAGAGACTATTTGTCAAGTCGTGTTTGCAAAAAAACGTTAAAAAAGTTGATAATCAGCGAAAGATGATTCCTAAAAGGTATGCTTTTGTCTTGCTCCTATTCGCGTTCTGTAATGCTTCTGCCTAAAGCGACG
>JAZODE010000085.1:0-100221 GCA_045596885.1 Victivallaceae bacterium | reverse complement strand
TCATGTCGGCGCGAATGGAGTGAAACCCGAGCAACTAAGCCCCTCGGAGATCAGCCGAAAGGCTGTCTCCGGGGGGCGCTGTAATCAAAGATGAACATTGTACCACCTGAGTTCGGAGCCGCACACATTCTAAAAAAGTATCACCTTTGCACCATACCGGTGAGCCACCTCCGCCGCAAGAGAGGGGGCTTGGGGGAGAGAGGCGTTGACGCCTCTTGCCCCCAAACTCCCCGGACGCAATGAAATAAAATCCGCCTCAAGTATTCTCCTCATACTGAAAAAAAATAAAAAAACAAAGGAGTTTTCCGTATATTGATTTGCTATTTTCCTCTACGGATATTATATTACAACCATGTTATGTGTAAGGAGACTGCGGAATTGCTGAAGCATTTCAACGGCAATTTTGTGTTTCTCTGACGTTACAGGATAAAAGGAGTTTATTTATCATGGAAAAGAAATCTGCCGGTAAAGCTGAAGCAAAACAGATTTCCGTTGCCTTTATCGGTTGCGGTATCCAGGCTGTTTCAGTGTTGATCCCCCACTTCATCCAACAGGAAAAGGTCGTTGTCAAGGCGGTCTGCGATTGTGACAAAGTCCGCTGCAAGATCGCTGAAGATATGGTGAACAACTACTACAAAGAGAACAAAAAAAGCAAACTTGCCAAATGCCGCAGTGTTGCAGATTTCCGTGATGTGCTGGCAGATCCTGAAATCGATGCGGTCTGTATTGCCACCCCTGACCATTGGCATGCCTATATTTCCTGCGCTGCCATGAAGGCGGGGAAAGATGTGTATTGCGAAAAACCCCTGACCTACTCCGTTGAAGAATCTCTGCTGGTCATGAAGGCGCAGAAGAAATTCAAACGGGTCTTCCAGACAGGTTCCATGCAGCGTTCATGGAGAGAGTTCCGCACCGCCTGTATGGTCGTCCGGAACGGCTTCATCGGCGACATCAAATATGTTGACTGCAACTATGGCAGAGCTTCCGCTCAGGACAACAAAGAGATCGGCAAATTCCCCCTCAATCTGGGTGGTCCCTCCCATCCCCACCGTTTCTTCTGCCAGTGGAACGCCATAACCAGGAAAAAGCAGAGTATCAAAGCTGAATCCGCTCCCAACCCCGATGTGGACTGGGATATGTGGCTGGGACCTGCTCCCTGGTCTCCCTATTCCGACCAGTGTGCGCCCCGCGGCGAAGCGCAGTTCTACCCCATGTTCTGGAGATTTGACGACAACTACGGCACCGGATACAACGGTGACTGGGGCGCCCACCATCTGGATATCGCCCAGTGGGGGCTTGATCTGGATAAATCAGGTCCTGTGAAGATCATCTGCTCCAAGGAACCGCACTCTGTCAATCCTTTCCACGGCGGACGCCGTCAGTTCGGAATGAAGTTCATCCTTGAAAACGGATGCACCATTTCCCACAACCCCTTCGGACTCTGGGGAACCGTTTTTTACGGTACCAAAGGTATCGTCGCTGTGAACCGTGGGCGCATCGCTGTCTGGCTGGGCAAAGGAGTGAAACCCACCGCCGCTGTCCGCAAAGCCATTGAAGAGAACAACTTTACCCGGATGAAGTCTGTCGCCTTCTGTTCCGGAGTGGAATACGGCTTCGATCCCTCCCAGAAAAAGGATGATGCTCTTACCACCGCTTTGAACACCATTGAGAAGCACTTTGAACTGGAAACAGCTCCGGTGCAGCTTTACAAGAGTGCGCTTCAGGAAGCCAACTTTATCGACTGCTGCATTTCCAGAGAAGAGACCATCTGCCCTGCTGAAACGGGCGCCCGTTCCTCCATTCTCTGCGGGCTGTGCAATTTGAGCTACGTCTACGACACCGGCTTTGACTGGGATCCCGTCAACTGCACCTTCGCCAACGGCACCGGCGACCCCAACTGGCTCAAACGCGCCGTCTACCGCAGCCAGTGGGAAATCAAGCTGTGATTTTCTGTTGCTGAACACTTGCTTTTGTTCCCCGTTCCATTCCGGAGCGGGGAATTTTTTTGCCGGAGGACAGCAAAAAAAACTCCCCCGGCAAAAAGCTGCGGGGGAGTAAGGATCAAAAGATCCCGGAGATCACTTTGGCTGCTGCTCTGTACCATCGCCCCGTTGGATTGCACGGATCAAAGTGTCAACATCAAAGTCAGCAGATTGAAAAAAAGGAAGTAATGTTTTCAATTTTTCTTCCGGAAGTTCCCACCATTGCAGAGTTTCCAGCTTTTTGACGGTCTCTGCGTCAAAACGGCAGCGGATGATTTTTGCCGGAACTCCTCCGACGATGGCATAGGGGGGCACATCCCTGGTCACAACGGCACCGGCTCCGATGACGGCGCCGTTGCCCACTGTGATGCCGCCAAGTAAAGTGACTCCGGCACCGATCCACACATCGTTGCAAATGACAGTTCTTTTATCAGGAACAACAGTATCCTTTTGAGTCCAGCTGTGACCTGTGGCGTTGTTTTTTTCTGTGAACAAAGGAGAGGTCGATAAGTGATCCAATGTGTGTGAAGGCAGCCCGATCTTGCATTTGGGACCGATAGAACAATATTTCCCCACCTCTGCGCAGGAGACTTCCGTTCCCGGGCAGATATAGGAGTAATCACCTATGCTGGAATCGAAAATCTTAGTCAGAAAATAAACTCTGGCTTTTTGCGATATGCGTGAACGGTAATCGACGAGAGCCCCCAAAACGATCCCCCGATGAAAGATATTCAACAAAAAACCGATGATGTATTTGAAAATAAGTTTCATGGTTTACCTCAAGATATTAAACCGTTGTGACGCGATGGCGTTACCAATAACATCCGCCGTCGATATCTGAAAAATTCCTCGGTTTACACTCTTCTCCGGGGCGGATCCAATACTCATTGTACAGCTTGCTGTACTCAGGAGTGGAGTCCCATCTGCTGCCTTTGATACCGAAAAGCAGTTGCAGCACGCCGCCCATGATCACCGCCTGTTTCCCCATGCGTTTGATGTGTGCGCCGAGGAAGAATCCATAGGGACCGGCGGCGATGAGAGCAATGTCAAAGTCAAGTTTTGAAATTTCTTCCTTCATGCAATCAAGATTCTCAAACCAGGATTTGTTGGCGGGGTCATCTCTGAGACCGCGGAAAAAAGGCATGTAAGTTTGCAGTTCAAATTCCGGCAGTATGTCGGGATTGCTGAAGAGTTTGGTGCGGTACTTGTACTGGCTTTCCACAGTTTTGGTAAAAGGCTGAACGACCAGAACTTTCCTGCCCGCCAATGCTCTGGTCCAGGGGGTTGCTGAAAAAAACGGTTCCAGATCCCAAAGTGACACGATATCAAAGTGATAGGGCTTGCTGAATACCCCTGTTTCTTCCCAGCGCCATGAAGCAAAGACATCCAGCTGCCGGATCTCTTCCATCATGCGTTTGGTAAACTCTTCGATAAAGATATCGTCATAATCCCCCACCAGAGGCAGCAGGACTTTCCGGGAACTTTCTGAAATACCTGCCTGATGCAAAAGACAGCGCTGCTGGAGCTTTTTCAAGAAGGGATCATCTTTGTGCAGAACGCCCTCCATATTTCTGATTTCAGAGGCGCCGATCCTGCCGATCATACAAGGTTTTCCAGAAATCAGCTTCCGGTAGATCAGTTCCTGTGCATCGTCACCGGTACAGGTGAATGGCAGATGGCGCTGAAATCCGATAAGATCCATCAGTTTGAAGACGATTGGCGCACAAATATTTTCACGGAAACGCTGATTTTTATTTTTCAACCAATTTATTATTTTTTTATTGGCAGCACTCATTCTTCTTTAGTCCTTTCAATATATATACCAAAACGATATAGGTCAGCAATGCAAATATCATGTAGCTTATCAATGTTGCACCCGCTGCGCCGCTAGTTCCGAATTTTCTTATCAGAGAGTAGTTCAAAAGAAAATTGCCCGCAGCAGAAATCGCTGCGATCGCAGCCATGGGGAGTATTTTTTTGAGACTCAGCATGATCTGCATCAGGAAATTTCCCAGAGTAAAGAAGACAAGCCCCAGACAAAGCAGTGTTACAGAAGAGGCGGCGGCTGTGTACTCCGGTTTGAAAAGGATCCTGATCAACCAGTTGCTGCAGGAGTCAAAGAACCACCAGACAGGAACCAGTGCCGCCAGTGCCGCAATCAAAGCACAGTGGACGAAGCTGAGCAACTTCCGGTACTCCTTTTTTTTACTCATATCGACAGCCACGGGCAGAAACACCACGGGAAATATCATGGCAGCCTGAACGATTTGCATAATGGGGAGCGCCACATTATACAATCCGGCGCTTTCGGCTCCTTTCAACATATTGAGCATGACAGTGTCCATGTAATACATAACTGACAGGAGCGTCGTGGTGACGGCAATGAGCCCTCCTGTGCTTAAAAGCTGGAAGGTGATCTCTTTATCCATTTTGAGCCGGAGTGTTCCGCATCCGGAAAAATGCGAATAGACTATTCCGGCGGCAAAAAGGATCACGACCGGCAGGAAAAAACAGAAAACGGCGTTGTTCAGTGTCGTTTCCTTTGAAAAATACAGCATCAGCAAAGTCAGGAGAGCAATGGAAGAATAGGAGAGCTGCTGCAAAGAATACTTTTTCTGCCCGTTCCACAGGGCTTGCAAAGTTCCATTGAGGATCTGCACGGCAAAGTAGACAAGGAATACGATCAGAAAAAAAAGATTGCCAGCTTCATTTTTTAAATGGAAACTCATAAAAATTCCGGCGCCGCAAAGCAATGCCAGAAGCAGCTTTATGAAAAACAAATGAGAAAAGACCGCATCCCGGCGGAGGGGCGTTTCGGCAGCTGCGATCATGACCGTTCCAGACTGGGTCAAGCCCAGATCCGTAAAGCCGAATATCATACCCAAAAGAGCAAATGTACTGTAAAAAACACCGTAGTCAGCCAAACTCAGATTGCTGCATAAAAAACGGCGGATCAGATAATTCAGGATCCCCAGAAAAATTGCTCCAAAGAGGGATATGCAGCTGCCCCGCAGGAATGTTTTCAAATAGTTATTCATGACAAGAGTTTATAGGCTGTCACTATTTTCCATTGATTGAACTTGTGAATGATCCGGTGCAGACCGTTGCCGTGTTCGGTTGCGATCTGCAGTTCTTCGGCAAATTGCTTTTCGTAAAAGTTTTCGCTGATGGATTCCTCGTGACGGCGGAATTGTGCCAGATCACAATGGAGATGATGAGCAGGCGCCTTGGCTGACATTTTCAGCCAGAGTTCGTAGTCCCAGGCGGCTTTGTAAAGAGATTTCAAGCCGCCGATGCTTTTCCAAAGATCCATCCGCCAGAAAGTGGCAGGCTGGTTTATGAAATTTTCGCACAGCAAGACATTGCGGCTGTAAAAGAATCCGATAAGCTCTTTGTAGCAGGTGATCGGTTTGCGGATCTCCTGATCGTTGGCGTCGATGATGGGACAGTTTCCATAAAGCCACTGGCACTTTTCGTATTTCTTGAAATGTTCCGCAACTTTGGCAAGAGTGCCCGGCAGATAAACATCATCGGCATTGAGCCATGCCCCGATTTCACCGGATGCCAGATCCATGCCGTAGTTGATTGCGTTGAAGGGACCGCCGTCTTTGCGTGAAATGACCCGTGCTTCAGGATATTCCCGGAGGATATCAAGGGTCCCGTCACTTGATTGACCGTCGCATACGATATGCTCCAGCTCAAAGTCGCCTTTCTGGTTGTGGATGGAATCCATTGTTCGGCGGAGAAATTTTTCGCCATTATATACCGGAGTGATGATCGAGATTTTCATTTTTGCTTTTTCAGTTTTTCAAGTTCATTTTTCAACAGAGAAATTTCCTGCGCCAGGCGGCTGATTTTTTCCTGATTCCGGCTCAGGATCAGTGAGTACTGGAACAGGAGCATTATAACACCGCACAACAACAGTAAAAAGAGCATCGCCGGAGGATACAAGACCCCGACCAGTTCAGAGATATAACGCAGCAAAGCAGGAACTGCTGCAATAACGAACATACAGCTGCCGATCAGAAGCCACAGCAAAGCATACGCCTCTTTCAGTTTTTTCTGGCGGACGCTCCACAATATTATGAGCAGAAAAAATACACTGCCTATGACCGACAGTATATGGATCATTGGTACTTTCATCTTGAACCCTCCTGAGAACGGACAGCCGGACGCAAAGCTGCCATAAGGACAGAAAAGAAGACTTTACACATGTAATAAGCCGCCTTCAAAGGGGAGATGGAAGATACTCCCCCCTGACGGCTTGCCATCTGCGTGGGGACTTCTGACACCCGGAATCCGTTTTTTGCCATAAGTACAACCTCTTCAGGCTCCGGATAATCAAAAGAGGGATAGTGATTTTGTGCAAACTCCAATGCCTGGCGGTTATATGCCCGGAACCCGGAAGTATTGTCTGTGATCTTCTGATTGATGAGAAACGATATCAGATATCTGAAAAAAACGATCCCGATCCTGCGGCAAAAGGTGGACTGAAATCCCTCTTTTTCCAGAAAGCGTGAACCGATCGTCATGTCTGCTTTGTCTTCATACAAGGGCGTCAACAGCTTATGGATCTCGCTGACGGGGTGCTGCCCGTCACCATCGACTTTCACTGCGTAGTCAAAACCTTTGGCAGCGGCATAACGGAAAGCGGTCTGCACGGCACCGCCTATGCCCAGATTGATGGACAGATCAAGGAGTATGACATGATCGTTCTTTTCTGCTTTTTCCCGGATAAGACGGGCTGTATCGTCAGTCGATCCGTCATTGACCATTACAAGATAATACTCCGGCAGCTCCTGTGTGATACTGTCAATGACCTTGTCAACACAGGCCTCCTCGTTATAACAGGGGATCAAAAGAGCTATTTTTTTACTCATTCACTTTTCCTCTCGACCGGGGCGAAAACAACGATTGTTTTGAAAGGCGCTTCGATCTGCTTCAAATCGCGCCGGGCTTTACAATCCTCCCACTCCTTTTGATTTTTTTTAAAAACAAGCATCAGGTCAAATCCTGTGATATACTTTGCGGGGGGGAGGGGCTCCCCGTAGTGGAAAAGCCGCTCTTCGCCAGTCCGGAAAAGAAAACGGGGATCGCCGTGGATGAGCAATTTCCTCTTTTCACCCGGAGGCAGGAAACGGTGACGGTTCTGCGCCACAAATTTTTTGATGTTGAGCTCATCCGCATCGTAATCTTTGATCATCCACAACCATGCGTTGAGGGGTTGCAGGACACAATACACTGCAACAGCTGTCAACAGTATATTTTTGAAATGGTACTTTTCCGCGGCGTTTAAAAGCGCACTCAAGGCGTACAGTGTAAAGACCATCAGCAAGGGTATGAAAAAGATAAAATATCTGTAGGAAACTGAAAATCCGATAAAACTTAATGCGACCAGCAGACAATATCCTGCGGAAAAAGAGTATTCCTTGCGCCATTGTCTCTTTTTGAGAAGCAGCACGATCCCCAGCAATGCCAATATAAAGTAAGGTTCATAAGCGCCCCGGAAGAGATTTTCAGGCAGTTGGCGCAACCGTTTCAGAACTTCGTTGTCTTCAGGGAGAGCTTTTTCGTATTTTTCCGCGGTAAGTATGCGCGGATCATTTTTAACAGCATGAGTTTTCAGCGTAAAGCATTTATTGATTCCCGGCACGGACTGCAAGACGCCGATCATACGGGCATCTGTCACCGGGAATCCTGTGACCTTGCAGTTTTGGATCGCAACAGGGGACATGACGGCAAGGGCAAATACGCCTGAGATAAATGCCGGAAGCAATATGTTGTTTGCAAACCTTTTAAGAGTTTCCCAGTCAGAAGCAGACCGGAACAATATTCCTGCTGCCAGGAGTCCTGCCATGAAGATCCCTTCGCCTCTGGCAAGTGCAAGAAATCCCAGAGAAACGCCGAAAAGTCCCCAGTCATACCAGCGGCACCGGCTGTTCCAGCTCTTGAAAAGAAAGTACAGCGCTGAGACCAGAAAAAAATCCCGTGTCGTTTCCAGAAGACCGGTTCCGGCAAAACGCAGCGTTTTGGGGACAAGGGTGAAAAGCACACAACCCCACGCCGCTTTTTCGGCAGGGACGAAAATTTTCAGGAGCTTGTAGAGGGGAATGAGCGTCAACCCCATGAAAAGTACAGACAATATGATAACGCTTGTATAGGGCTCCACACCGCAGCGGACGAGGAGACCGCCGAGAAATACATTCAGTACGGGCACTTTGGAAAGAGGAATGTCGTGCCAGACTCCATTGCCGAACTCCCGTGCGTACCAGGCGTATACCCCTGCCACATCCCGGTAGAGCTGGTTATTGAAGCAAACAGATATGATCCCATGAAAAAGCAAGAACAACGCAAGGATGAAAAAAACTCTCCGGGGAGTCAGAAAGCTGCTGAAGAAAGCTGTTGCTTTTGAAAAAAAAGCATCTGCTTTTTGAACTTTTTTTAACATCAGTGTCTCCTTGCTCAGCAATTAGTGTATTGGCTTTGATCAGATAGATTCCGGAACAGAGTAAAGAACCGTTATTTAATTTACCACTTGACGGTCATTTTTTCAAGTTTTACAGAACATTTTTTGCGTAAAATCCGGTGGGATTTGAAAAGAAAGCCCCAAGGAGCAACAAAGAGCATTTTCTTCTGCCGCTCTTTCGTATATTCAGATGGCTTGTTCGTTGGCTTCTGCCTGTTCCAGATATTTGGCTTGTTCAGCGGCAGACAGGTCGTTCCATAAGACGTTCCAGCCGCAGACGCGGACCTGCAGGTCGGTGTAGCGCTCAGGATGGAGCTGAGCATCTTTGAGCATCTGGGTGCTGAATATGTTGAAGTGCATGGCATGTCCGTTATTTTTGATGTAGGTCATCAGCAGTGCGCGCATGGCAAGGAGTCCCTCATCTCCGGCGACGGCAGAAGGGTGAAGCATCACATCCACAGGGAATCCAGCCATAAAAAGGGAGGTGTCAAACTTCAGGACCGATGCCAGCAGTGCCGTGACGCCCTTGCGGCTGCCTCCCTGACGGGGGGAGATGTTTTTGGTCAGCTCTTCACCTTCAGAACGACCGTCGGGAGTGGCTTTGACCCGTCTGCCGAATTTGATGAACCAGTCGGCAGAATGGACCGCTGTGGTGTAAAATCCGCCCCGGCTGTTGGGGCGGCCGTTGATATATTCTGCCAGATTTTCCAGAAAACGGATCCCTTCTGCATCTGAAGGCATATTGTTGCCGAAATGGTCGGGATCCAGTCTGATCTGTCCCTGCAGAGCTTCGGAGCCTTTCCAGTTGTTTTCAAGTATCTCAAGAAACTGAGGCAGTGTGAGTTTCTGTTCATCGTAAACATATTTTTTTATGGCGTTCAGACTGTCCGCGACGGTGATGGGACCGGAAAACCAGACATTGGAGTTGTTGTACTTTGCGCTTTTTCCGTATCCGTCAGCTCCCGCTTCAAGGGCTGTGGCAGAAGCTCCTGAGAAAAGGGGGGCAGGATTCACGAAATCAAGGAACTTTTCAAATTCATCGGCAACGCCCATTGCCTTGTCTATGACGGTTTTGAATCCTTGGAGACAAACTGAAACAAACTCTTCATAGGTCGCCGCCTGACTGTTTGCCTGCAACTGAGACCAAAAGATCTGAGGCATATTGAGGACCACAGGTGCGGTTTCAACGGCTCCGGGCGCGCAGTATTCGTAACACCCTTTGATAACTGCACAGCGGGCTTCTTCGGCAGAGTACCCGTTGCGGAGCATACTTTTCACCATGGCGGGTTCCCCTGTGAAAACGATGCTGTTATTGCCGGAGCGGATCAGCTCCAAAGCCTGATCTATATACTTTACAGGGGTATTCAGAGAGAGCTTGATCTGGATCTTGGGGTCGTAGATCCCCATGTTGCCGTATTCTTCCAGCAAAAGCGCAGTAAGCTCATTGAAGCCGGAACTGCCGTCAGGCAATGTTCCCCCCAGATAGAAGGGGTGTCCGAAGAAATATTTCATCCCCGATACCTGAGCGTAAAAGTTGCGGACGATCTGACGGATATCCTCTTGAGTGAACTTCCCTGATTCCAGATCTTTTTTGTAATAGGGATAGAGCATCAGATCCAGATTGCCGAAAGAGCGGGTCTGGATACAGTCGCCATACTCTGAAAGCTGGTGAAAAAGCCAAATAAGGAGCATCGCTTCATAAAAAGAGCTTGGTGCCCCTTGACGGAGCGACTGAAGAGCTTCAATGGTCGCTCCCTGACAGGAGCTCTTTTGCGCCCGGAAAATGATGCGGTCGAGGAGAAGCAGTATCTGGCGGTATTCCGTTTTGACGGCAAGGAAGAAATCTTTTTCCTGAGGAGTTATTTTCCCCTGATGCTTTTCAATAAAACTTTTTTCTTTTTCTTCAACTTCCTGCAGGATCCCGGGGAATCCCTTTTGCAGCAGATGGTTCCAATCAGGCACGCTGTGGGCAAAGTCCCAGAAAAAGTATCCGAACCCGGCATTGTTGAATTCCTCCCGCCAAGCAGCAGCCGGGCTTTTCATCTTTTCTGCGACATACTGCCGCCGGGGCATCCCCAGGAGCTTTTCTATGACCTTAGTGCCCCGGAATCCCAGATTGACGAAAAGGTCCTCTTGAGAAACGCCGATGCGGGATTTTTCAAGGAGCCGGGAAAAGGCAGCCGCATGTTCAGCAAGAGGTGTCGGAAACTTTTTGTCTGCAAGAAAAAGCTGTATATCTTTTTCCAGATCCCCTGCGGCAATGCCGCTTTCGGGGATGCCGGGGTTCTGGTATTCCTTAAAAAAGTGTTCTCTTTCCTCGTTAAAGTACAACATTTTTCCAGCTCCTTGTTGAGAGATCGTCCTACTTTTAATATACCCTCCTTTTTCTGATTTTTCCACAGTTTATAGTAAAATAAGGGCTGTTTTCTCTGAAAAATGTTGTCAGGGTATTGAAATTCTCTTGCCGGAGTCGATAAAATCAACATGGATCTTCCCTTTTTCAAGGGTGAGCATGCTGCCGGAAACGATGTCCGTTTTCTTATCAAGGGCAGCCCCCATGAGTACAGGAGCCGGAAAGTCCGATTCCTGTTGGATCAGTTTTCTGTGGACATGACCGCTGACGATCAGATGAGGCTTCAAAAATGTCTTCAACTCTTTTGACCATTCCCCGTATACCGTGAAGAGCCTTTTCTCTTCGTCCGCCCTGCTTTCGCCAATATAACGGGGGAAAGGTATATGGCAGATGACCAGTTTGTATTTACTTTGAGCGGCTTTGAATTCCTCTCTCAGGGCGCTGCTTCTGAGATATTCAAGCTGCTCCTCTCTGAAACTGGTGCAGTCAATGGTATTGCCGTATGCCGGGTGGGAGTCGCTTTTGTCTTCACCGCCGTCAAGGATCACGGCATACAGGGGACCGCATTTGACCTGATAATAAAGTTTTCCCTGATGATTGGGCATGTACTGAGTGATATTTTCAGCGAACTTTCCCCGGAGCTCGTGGTTGCCCCGGGTACAGATCACAGGGAGTCTGCCCCCAGTCATATCCCCTGCCAGCACAAGAGCTGTTTCAAGGGAACTGGGGGATGCCATGTGCTCAACCAGATCGCCATTCAAGATGAGAAGGTCAAACTTTCCTGCTGCGGCAGCTGCTGCCGTTGCCTGAGGGATCCTGTTGTGGATGTCAGCGATGTGAAAGATCCTGACATTTTCGGCAGGTAAAGCCTTGAACTCATACATAAAGCTCTTTTCAGGGAAGCGTTTCACCTCTCTCATGTAAGGGCGTCTTTCAGGGAGCTCCTGACAGATGACCTCATACAGCCCAACTTTATCCAGCAGTTTCCCGGGAACGGTAAAGGCGTGTACCTTGCGCCCTGAGGGGCGGACGCCATTGATATGACCGCTGAAAACACTCCTGCCGACTTTGATCTTGACCAGAGAGGGCTTTCTGACACGGATGAATATCTGATAGGACTCCTCAACAGCAAATACAGCGGGACTCCCTTCGATCAGAGAAATGCTTTCTTTTTTCACACTTTGTGCGCTGCAGACAAAGGGTATTCCTGACAACAGAAGAAGCCAGCGCTTCACTTTTGAAAGAAAGAGATTCATCGGAAACAAAAAGCCTTGTAATTTGACTCTGTGATTTTTTCCCACAGATCCTCTGGCGGAGCGGGGAATCGTTGTTCCTCAAGGCACTCCTGACGGATCTCCTCGATGATTTTCCGGTCGAACTCCAGATATATGGAGCTCTTTTCCGTATCGTATTTGTTGATACGGCAATCAGTTCCCCAGATGATGTCCTTTGAACAATCAGCATACCCTGACAACAGCAGCATCCGGAACATCTCTTTGCGGCGCAGCCGGGTGACTCCCGGGGTCAGGTCGATGAACATCCGCAGCTTTCTTTCTCCCGGAACATTCCGCATCGCCGCCTGAAATTTGGCGTAAAGCAGCACATATTCATCCACCCAGGGATTGCCCACATGTGCAAGGGCAAATTTGATGTCTTTTATTTCCAGCAAAGGCTCAAAGGCAAGGGGACGCACAAATTCACTTGAGGGATAGTGGTCAAAGAGGATGCCGCTGTGAAAATGGATGGGCAGCCCCGTTTCTGCCACGGCAGAAAACTGTTTCAGGCAAGTCTTGGGGTAAAAGTGGTTGCAGATACACTTGAACCCGGCGATCCCGGATCGGGCGGCACAGCTGATTTGTTCATAAATATCACTTTCCGTGGGGTCGATCCAGAAAAAAGGGTTGAACCCCGGTGTGGATGAGGTGTATTCCAATATCCCCTCAAGGCGGTCTTTCCAATGCTGAGAGCGTTCCGGGTCAGGACGGAAGGAACGGGGCGGCAGACTCATAATGGTGCCGCCGTCTATCCCGGCGTCAGCGGCGCGTTTCATAAAAACATCGGGGGCTTCTGCCGGTCCGATAAGGGGCATCAGATGAATGTGGCAATCTTTCATGGAACTTGTCTTAAAATCAAAATTCGTAAACGTGGACATCAAAGGGTTTGAAAGTGTCGGTCAGTACTCCGGCTTTGACAGCGACACTGCGGTTTTCAAAGAGGACTTTCCCCTCTTTGGCAACAGGAAGACGGAATTGCGCTTTAACACTCTTGCGTGTGGCATTGACGGCAAGAAGATAGTACTTGCCCTTGTGCTTTTTAAGCAGACATGTGACGGAAGGTCTGCCGTAGTGATCCTGAGCAGGTCCTGAAAGCACATGAGGTATTTCCGGCTGTTCAGAGGGAGTGCGGCTTGTTAAAACATCCCTCAAATACTGGAATTCTTTTGTTATCTCAGTGATATCTTTCCACCGTTCCGGAGTGCTGTTGACGCCGTATGCTCCGAGGACTTCGCCCTTATAGGGCTTTTTGCCGTATGTGTACCAGATGATCCCCTGTCCGCCGTGGATGATGGCGGCATAACTCATGGCACGCATTTCATCACGGTCAGGGAAACGCAGCCACCCCCGCTTGGGGTTGTTACCCACGGTGGAATAAAAATACTGGATGATGGGCCAGAGAGCACGGGGGCGCTGTGTGCCGCTGACGGCGATATCAAATGTACATTCCTTCATCTCATGGATGATTTGAGCCACAGATTTTTCCCGGTCGATATCGGTCTGGCGCTGTCCGGGATAGATTTCAGGCATGAAAACATCGCTGCCCAGTACAAAGTCCCGGTACTGGGAGACCTTTTTGTGGACGCCGGTCCCGTCAGCCTGACAGGTGATCCGGGAGCCGTCCACAGCACGGCTGGCATCGTAAAGGTCGATAAAGCGGGCAGGATGGGTGTAGTCTGAGGTGTCGTCACCAAGATACCAGGCGAGGATACCGGGATTTTTGATGTGTTGATTCAACAGTTGACGCTTGAAGGGATCGCGCCCTTCAAACCACATCTTGAAGCCATATTTTTTGACTGCGGCAAGGTAAGGAGCGCCTTCCGGACTGTTGACCCGTTCGTAGGTGTGAAGCAGATTGAAGCCGGTCTTTTGAAGATCCTGCATACACTTATCCCAATCGTTGTTATTGAAAAAACATTTGCATACGCCGTAAATGCCGATGGGGAAAAATGGCTTGCCGTCAATGAGGGTGACTCCATCATCACGGAGAGTGGTTTTCGGGGTATGGGGACTGCGGTGTTTGCCGATGATGAGGTATTTGGTGTTGTTGCTTGCAATGCCTTTGATGTTGCTGACGGAAACTTTGATGATGTGCTTTCCGGGAGCAAAAGGTTCGGCAGGGGTCCAGGTGACGATGTCGCCTTTACGCTTGAGTGAAGCTGTCACATCTTTTCCGTCAACGGCGACTTTGAGTGATCCCCAGTGGACAGGTGTGGGACAGGTGATCCGCAGAACAACGGGGCATTTGCTGTTTTCTGTGGGACCGACGGAGGAAAGATTTTCCACCAGAGGCACTGCAGGGACTCTGGGGGAGTGAAAGTGGGTGATCTTCTGACCGCCCGCATTGAGTTCCCGGAGTTCAGGGTATTTGCCGTTGGCAGTGTAATGGGTGATCTTGAGTTTTACCCAAGGCTGTTTGACGGTGAACTCTTTGTCAAATTCTTTGCCGAACTTGCTCCATTTGACGGGAAAGCCGCTTTTGTTCCTGTTGTGGGGGGCTGTGGAAACGGCGATCTTGATGGAGGTCCCGGCAGGGGTGGAACTTTTCCACGAGATCCTGCCGTTTCCGGCAGGAAGTATATCGGTGGTATAGGTGTAACTTTTAACATAATTTACCTTCTTTGCCGTTGAAATGAGAGAGACAGACTTAACGGCAAAGTAGGAGCCTTTGAGTATATTGGGGGTATCCATCCCCAGCCGCAGGACGAAACTCTTTGTGCCGGGAGGAATGATCCCCGGGGTTTGGGAAACTGTGAAAGAGCGGTTGTAATCGTTGAAGTAGAAGGGAGATCTTGAAAGTGTCTCACCTTTGGCATTGCGCCACTCTATTTCACAGGGAGTGGAGGAGTAAAGGGACCGTTCCATATCTTCAGAAGTTGCGGCACAGACGGAAATGATCACATTCCCCTCCGGGGCATTGCAGGGGAAGGGCTTTGAGCTTATGCCCCAGAAGGTATCAGTATTGGGTTTGTTGTCCTGCCGGTAGACAAGAAAACACTTTTGCCCGAAAAGAGTTCCCTGAGGATCAATGGTCACAAGATCCAGATAATTAGTTTTACTTTTCAGATCCCAGCAGTTTGAGTTTTTGCCGGGATCCAGCTGGAAGAAAGGTTTCTGCTGAACATAGGGAACGGCTTTGCCGGAGTCCCAGCGCAGACCGCTGGAGCTTTCCACCTCAACGCCTTGCAGGGAAATTGCCAGGCTCCCCAGCAGTGCAAGTGTCAGAAATTTAAGTTTCATCTTTGTTTTTTCCTTCATATTTTACGGCGTGTTGCCTTTTTTAAATGCTGTAAGGGGTTTGTCTGTGTTCCAGAGGGCGAGGTTGTTGTCCGCATCATCTGTGATATATACGATACTTGAGTTTTTGACGCTGCCGTCGGCGTAAGAGGCGTTAAAGCCTCTGCCGTGAGAGGCGGCAATACCGGTATCAAGATCGACACCGTTGATAAGCTGCCGTCTGCCTGAATCCCCGCTCCCCAGTGCAATATTCATGGCTGCAGTTTTCCAGCTGTCTCCGAAAACGATGGTCTGGGCGATATTTTTTCTGAGTCCTGAGAGCTTAAGAATATTCTTTTTGAAATTTCTCGCATTGGGACCGAATCCTGCATTGTAACCGATACTGCTGTAAACCATTGCCCGGTTGAAAGCGGTGAGACCGTCGGTCCTTCTCATTGCTGCAGTGGCTGTGGCACGGTTTGAATCAAGAGGGCACTTGAAAAGTTTGGTCATGGCAAGGTAGTTATTCCATTTCCGCTCATTGAGGAGCGGTTTTGGCTTTTGTCCTTTGTTCATGTAAAAAGCCCAATATTCGTGGCTTGATTCAGGGACATCCCCTTTTTTGATGGTATCCGGCAGCAGAAACTCTTTGTTTTCTGAAGCGTAGAAGAACCAGTATTGGTAGATCTGCTTATGCTGATTGAGGCATTGGGTACTTTTTGCCCGGTTCCGCGCCTGTTGCAAAGCGGGCAGCAGCATAGCAGCCAATATGGCGATGATGGCGATAACGACCAACAGTTCGATCAAGGTGAATCTTTTATGGTGTGCAGACATAATAAAAGGTCTCCTTAAAATATTGTTTTATTTGCTTTGGTTCAATAAATATTTAAGCCAGCCGTAGGCGCAGTCAGCCGTCTGCTGGTATCCGGCGGGGAGCGGGTGCAGGCCGTTGGCATCCCGGAGGACACGGGACTTGTTCCGGGCGTTGGCAAATTCTTTCTGCCGGATCACATTGTTTTCGTTGTCGATGGCAGTGTAGATGGGAATGGTGAAGAGATTTTTGTCATTCCGGGATTTGACCAGATCAGTCACCATCTGACGGTATTTGAAAAGATTTTTCCGGGTCTGCCAGCGGCTTTGAAGAGTACCGTAACTTTTGCCGAAAGCGTCCTGAGATTTGGAGCAGTATTCCATCAGATTGAGTCCGATACGGGCATGGGGCGCAGCTTTTCTCAAGGCGTCGAGGAAAAGATTTATCCTTTTGCTGATATCGGTCAGGAATTTGTCGATAGTGGTATCATCGGCGGCAAAAGTATCATTGCCTCCCAGAGAGATAATGACAAAGTCAGGGGCAATGCCGGAACTGTTTTTCTTGAAGTAACCGGGGAAATCAAGGGAAGAACTTTTAAAGTTCCAGAAGGGGTTTTCCCGATAATTGCTCCCCCGTCCTTTGATCCTTTTCCGTCCGCTGGTGGTGAAGGTCTGATAGCTCCAGCCGCCGTATCCTTCATGGCGCACTGCTTTGAGTTTATCGGGAGCTCCAGGACCATTTTCGCCGATCATGGTGACAGCGGGATTGCCGGGGAGTTGAAAGAGGCTGTGGAGATGGAGCGGAAAGGCATGCTGCCGGGCAATATTGCTTGATCCGATAAGCAGCATGGTGATTTTTTTGCCCTTCCCCGCATCAACCGGAGTCACCACCAGTTTTGTGCCCCCTTCAGCAACAACGCCGTCATCGTCATAGACCCGCACCTTGAGATCATAGGAACCTGTTTCATCGGCTTTGGGGGTGAAACGCCATCTTTTCTCGTCACATCTGCCTTTGGAGCACTTGACTTCAAAAGCAAAGTTTCCGGGATTGATGGTCAGAAAGACATTTTCAAAGTAGAGATTGCATTCGATTCCCGGCACAGCGTAAAGAATTTCCGGGAGTTGAAGCTTTTTCTGCATCCGGGGAGCAGCAGAAAGAACAACACAGCAGATCACAAGGAACAGGGCGGATAATTTTTTCATCTCTTCTCCTTCAGGGTAAATTTTAGTTTTGGGAAAAATCTTTGGCTCTTTTCATAATATATCTGCAAAAAACAGTTGAAACAAGGAGAAAAACGGTGTAAATTATGTAATATAACCCATAAAACATGTAAAAAAGACCGCACTATGAAAAGTTCAGACCGTTGGAGCAAAAATTCCTTTCCCCACCAAAAAAATATATTGCAATATTTTCCACTGGCACCGGAAAGTTCCTATTTGTGGCTGCAGTTCATCGGTAAAACCATCTGGCAGCCGGGGGCGATGGTCTACCATCCCCGGACCGTTTACCTTGATGTTGAGATCGTGGATGAAGGAGAGATGTTTGTTCAATACGGCGGGGAAAAATTTTATATCCCCGCCGGAGCTGCGGTATTGATCCCGCCGGGGGAATCAAAACTTTCTGCCGGGAACAAGATGAGGTGCCGGAAAAGGTTCCTGGGCATAACCGGTCCCATACTGGCAAACAACATGGTTTCCCTTAATCTGAATAAAGTAACTGTCCTCAGAGAGTTTCACAATGAGGAATTTGAAGAGCTTTACACGGAACTCTACTCTCTTTTTGAGGCAAAGGAAAGCCGGAATCTCCGGAATTGCTGTGCTTTGATCTACAAACTGCTCCTTCTTCTTTCCCAGTGTGCCGGTCAGCAAGCCTATCCCCCTGAGCTGCAGCGGGCGATCAACTTTATCAATACCAATCTTTCCCGTCAGATCGACCTCGGAGACATCTGTCGTGCCGCTGAATGCGGTAAAACCAAGCTGCAGTGGCTTTTCAAACACCGTCTGGAAACAACGCCGGTCAAATTTCTCATTTCAGAGCGCATCAGGTATGCCGTCAAACTTCTTGAGAACACCGATTACTCTATCAAAGAGATCGCCGACAGGTGCGGTTATGCCGATCCCCTTTATTTTTCAAATACTTTCCTGAAGTATTGCGGGCTTTCTCCCCGGGCTTACAGAAAGTCCCTTTATTCTGCTGCTGAAAAGCCGTGACAGAAGGGGGCTCAAAGCTGTCATGGTCCCCTAGCAATGGCAATTATTTCAACAGCAGCATCTTTACTTTTCGCATTGATTTCTGCTGTGATTTTATGAAAAATCCCACCAGAAATGCGGCGATGACCGTTCCCTCCCGGACTCCTGTAATGTTCTGAAAACAGCAGACTCCCCTTTACAGCTCTTTGCGAATGACATCTTTGCCATTTTTTGAATGACTTTTGAAATTACCTCATAGCACAAAAAATATTTTTTTCAACATTTGAAATTACCTCTTTTGACATGGACAATAAACAGGTCTGTACTGCCGTTAGAACGGTGTAAAACATTTTGAAGGAGGAACGAAAATGAATGTTGTAAGAAAAGGATTGTGCTTTACTTTACTGAGTGTTTTTCTGCCTGTGGCGCAGGGCAGTGATGTCCTCTGCGATACGCCGGGGCAGTGTCAGGTCCCGGGGAGTGTTGCAGATACTTCCGGAACGCTCCGTGTGCTTTTGCCCGTGGGGAAAAGCACTCTGAAACAGCGCAAACCATCTCCCCGGTTATCCACACTCGATGGCAAAAGGATCGCCATTGTGGGCGGGAGCTTCATGGCAAATGTGACCCATCCTGAGTTGAAGAAACTGATACTGCAAAAATATCCCACGGCAAAGGTTTGGCTCCTTTCAGAGATCGGTTCAGCCGGACCATGGTCGGCTCCCGGGGTGCGCCGCCCCCAGAAAGAAGCCTTTGCCGCCCGGCTGCGGGAACTGAAGATAGATGCGGTCATTTCCGGCAACGGCGGCTGCGGACTTTGTACCCCAAAGGAGATGGGCAGCTGTATTGCCTCTGAATATGAAAACATCCCCTCTGTGATGATCGCAGCCCCCGGCTTTGCTGAACAGGCGCACTTTGCCGCCGCAACAGCAGGAGTTCCCCACATTCCGGTGGCGGTGTATCCGGGAGCTTTCACATCCCACTCCCGTGAGACCTTGCTCAAAAACACCCGTGAGCTCCTTTTCCCCCGGATCCTTGCCGCCTTGACGGGGACTTTGAAAAAGGGAAAAGAGATTTTCAAGGGGGGCGCAGAGGGATTTTTTACCGGGAGTTACCGGGAGATCAACGACTTTTTTGCTTCTCAGATGATGAGTGACGGATTACCCATCGTGCCCCCTACGCCCGAAAGGGTGGCGGAGTTCCTGAAATTCACCGATCTTGCCCCGGAAACTTCTCTGGGAGTCATCCCTCCCTCCCGCCGTGAAGCCACGGTCAGAACCGTCGCCGTCAACGGTGTCATGGCGGGGTGTCCCCCGGAATTCATGCCTCTGCTCATCGCCTTTGCCCGAGCTATGCAAAATGGCGATTTCCGCCGGACTCTTGCCAGCACCCACGGCTGGACCCCTTACTGCTGGCTCAACGGTCCTGTGGCACGGCAGCTGGGGTTTGAAGCGGGGCAGGGGGGCATTTCTGCTCAGCGCAATGCTCAGTTGGGGCGTTTCATCAACCTTGCCATGCTGAATCTCGGTGGATATTATATCCGCAAGAACCGCATGGGGACCTTTGGTTATCTCATGCCGTGGACTCTGGTCGAAGAGGAAAAAACAGCCCTTGAATGCGGATGGCTCCCCTGGAATATGCAAATGGGATATGCTCTCAACGAAAATACCCTGACTGCCTGTTCCGCCTTGAACTGGGGCAACAATCTTGCTCCGGCTTCTGTGTCGCCCCGGAAGATCATGGAACTTATGGCTCAGGATATCGTGGAAAAACAGCAGTTTGCTCTTGGGAGCGGCACTCCCTTTGTCTACCGGACCATATTGATCACGCCTCAGGTCGCCCGTGTGCTTAAAGAGGAGTACAAGAGCAAGCTGCTTCTTGAAGATGCTCTGACAGCTGCGGCAAGAACGCCCCTTCTGAGCCGGACTTACGCCAATTATTACGCCAATCCGGGGAGCCGGTTCAACACAGAAAACTACTCTCTTGACCGTCACGCCTACCGCATCAGCCGGCAGGAGCAGGGCAGGATCACTGCCGTACCGCCCTGGCTTGCGTGGACTGAAATCAAGAAACTTGAGACCGTCCCCGTCATGAAGCCGGGAAAGACCGCGATCCTCATTTCCGGAGATCCGGACCGCAACAAGGTCATGTGTCTGCCCGGAGGCGGATCGGCGGTCGTGAAGATCGTTTTGCCCCGGAACTGGGACAAACTCATGGCGGAACGGGGATATGCTCCTTTGAAAAGTTTCTGTTTGGAATCCACCTCGCAGCCTGCCCGCACGATCCGCAAATACAGCGATTACCGTACTGAAAGAGGACGCAGAAGAAAAGATTGATTTGAAAAAACTTTTTTTCATGCTATATTACAGGAAACTGTATTAAACTCTCAAGGGGATGTTTTTCAATGATCAAACATGTGGCTTTTGACTTTGACGGAACTCTGGCAGACAGTGTTGAATTCTGTCTGGCGGTGTTTGACAGGGTGTTCAGAAAGTATATGGGCAATGACGCTCCGGACCGTGAAGATGTGTACGAGAATTTCGGCATGAATGAGCCGGGAGTGATCCGTTTTTTCATGGGCAGCGCCAATCCTGAAGCTGAAGAGGATTTTTACGCCAACCACCGGGAACTTCATCCCTGGATGTGCGAAAAGCCCTTCCCCGGCATTCCGGGGCTGCTGGATTTTCTGCGGCAGAAAAACATTCCCATGACGATACTGACAGGGCGCTCTGAAACGACCTGCAATTTTTCCCTTGAATTTCTGGAACTGCAGGAGTATTTTTCACAGGCAAAATATGGTGATCCTGAGAAAAACGACAAGACCGGGCAGTTGAAAGAGCTGATGAAAGAGCACAAACTTGCCCCCGGAGAACTGGTTTATGTCGGTGATGCCGTTTCCGATGTGACCGCCTGCCGTGAAGCCGGAGTCACCTGTCTGACCGCAGCCTGGGCGTCTTCCGCCCGGCTGGAGGCGCTGGAAAAGGTCAATCCCGGATTGATATTCCTGTCGGTTGCCGATATGCAGGAGTATATTGCCAAACATCTTCCAAAACAAAACATTTGAGCTGAAGAGGTTTTTTTATGGAGTATTTCAATGTGAGTGCCGCTCCCTGTATCAAAAACTGCAAAGCAGGGGAGATCCTTTACGAAAACGAATATATCCGCTGGAGCCATGATGCGGGCTCCGGAGAGCTGACCGGCGCCGTCGTGAAAAACGGTTCCGGCGAAAATCTGCTGACGACCCCTTTGTATTTTTCCATCAACTGCGACGGCGAAGGGGGGAACAAATGCTACCGGAGCGGGCGCAGTGTTTCCAAAGTGGAATTCAGCGACAAAAAGGTGGTGGTGGAGTCTGCCTTTACCGACGAAGAGGGCAAATGCGTCCCCGGATTGACCTTGCGCCACACCGTTGAATACGGCGAATGGGGAGACGCTGCCCATATTCTTGAGGTGATCCCCGAAAAAACTGTGACGGGCATTGTTTCCATGCTGCCTGTGCGTTTCGGAGTCAGGGACTCTGTGGATAATCTGGGTATCCGCCGCCGTCTTGCTGCAGGCGTCGGCGCCTGGAGCCAGAATCCTATGCAGTGGCAGAAACTTTCCCCCGGCAAAAGACACAGTGACACCGTGCCGGTCCTTGAGTGCCATCTGCCCCTTTCCATGATCTTTCTGGACGCAGGAACCGAAGCGCTCCAGATCGAGCTCGGGGACGACATCGCCGCCTGGGAAATCAAGGAAGGGTATCAGGAAAACGCTGTGCTTTGGAACAAGACCACAAGGGGCTTTGATGTGCGCTGGTCTGTGTTGTGCGACCGTGGCAATGATGTGCTTGATAAGCCTTTGTGTCTGAAATTCCGCTTGTCTCTGCCTCTTGTGCGTAAGAACATCGTTCCTTTGCGCCGTGTTGCTTCTGTGATCTATTTTAAGCGGGGATTTGAAAACCGCTGGCCCACGGAAGAGGATCTGAAAGCCATGAAAGCTGCCGGTATCGATCTGCTGCGGCTCCACTGCGACGGAGACAGTTTCAAGAACGGCATTTACTGGCGCGCCACCATTTATCCCCCTTTCCCGGCTGAGGAAATGGAAAAGATGGAGCGTTTTCTTGAAGCCGCCCACCGTTACGGGATCCATGTTGTGCCCTATTTCTCAGTGAAGGAGTTCCACTTTGATGCGCCGGATTACCCTGCCAACCACGCCAAATGGGGCAGACGGGGATGGAAAGACGCCAAGATCCGCACCAACGGAACCTTTGGATCGGTCATGTGCCTTTGTTCCCCATGGCGTGAAAAGCGGCGCAGCTCCATTAAAGAAGTTCTTGCCAAACATCCCTTTGACGGCATCTATTACGACTGGTGCGCCGGATTGGAGTGCGACAACCGTGAACATGGAACAGCCGCCCACTGGGACAACGACCAGCTCCTTGAACACATCCGCTGGACGGCTGAGGAGTTCAAATCCCAGCCGGAGCGCTATCTGCACACCACATTCGTTGCCTCTCTTGCTGTAGAGAACGCCGCGACCATGGTCATCACCGAGGAGCAGGGATTCCCCTGTATCGGACCTGAAATGTTCACGCCCCATGTGCATTTTGTCAATGTTGCGCCCCGCCAGATCTGCAACATGATCCGGAACGCAACCCCTCTTGAGAACCGCAAAGTTGCCATGGCGGCTTTGCTGCACCACGCCACAGTTTCCTCCACGGAGCCTGAGATCCTTGAGTTCTACGCCTCTTTGGAGTGGATCGACGAGCTGCCCAAATACACCGCCCACACCGCCCCCGGCGAAGGAATGGCTGTGAGCAGCAGAGAGGATGTGGGTGTGAGCGTCTACTGGAACGACGATGAAGCCTTGATCGTCTGTGCCAATTTCAGTGAAGAAAGTGCCACAAGCGATATTGCCATCAGCCTGCCTGACAAGCCCGGTATGGAAGAAACAGTGGAACTTGCCGGACTTGAGGTCAAGGTGATCCGCTGCCGTCTTCTTGTTGAGGAGTGCTGAAAAAGTTCCCTCCCGCTCCGTAAAAATCCCCGGAGCGGGGGGCAAAAAGCAGGAAGTTTAAAAAAAGTTTGAAAAAGCCCTTGACATTGCAGTAAGGCGGTATTATATTATTAAACAGGTTGCGGGTGTAGCAAAACGGTCATGCCCCAGCTTCCCAAGCTGGTCACGCCGGTTCGACTCCGGTCACCCGCTCCATTTTTTTTGCCTTTTTTCCGGAAGAGATGAAGGAGGTTTTTACTATGAGATCGACATTGTTTTTACTGTGCCTTCTGAGCCTGATCTGCAGCGGATGTGCCACCAAACGGCTGCCTTCTGAGGATATTGAGGCGCCCCGGCTTTATGCGGATCTGATCCAGGTTCTGAAAGATCCGAAGATCCCTGCCAACAGCAAGCTCAAGTACGATGCCATCCGTGAGCTGATGAAGAAGGTGGATTTTACCTTTACCCGTGAGACCAAGACCATCAACGAATTTCTTTCTGCCAACGATGCCATTATCGACATTCCGGAAGCCGTTGACCGCCGGATCACCTTCAACTACCAGTACCGTGACCGGTACGTCCGTCTGATCTTCTTTACCTACCGCAACTTTGTGGTGCGCGTGGACATCAAAGAGAAATGAGCGATCTTGAATTCATGGCAGCTGCCATGGAAGAAGCGGCAGCTGCTGCGGCTGCGGGTGAAGTTCCTGTGGGAGCGGTGGCAGTCCGTGACGGTGTGATCGTCGCCCGCGGGCGCAACTGTGTGGAGTCCCGGGGAGCGGTGGATGGGCACGCTGAATTTGAATTGATGCGTGATTTGTGCCGTAAAACCGGCGACTGGCGTCTGGAAGGTGTAGACATCTATGTGACGAAGGAGCCCTGTTTCATGTGCAGCGGCATGTTGATCAACGCCCGTGCCCGGCGTATCATCTACGGATTTTCCGACCACGCCGCCGGGGGCTGCGGCGGAGCCTTGAATTTATGTGCTCATCCGGGGAATTTATGGCATCCTGAAGTGGTCCCGGACTTGTGTGTTGAGGAAACTTTGGAGCAATTCCGGCAATTTTTCAAAGAAGTTCGTAAAAAAAAGAAAAAAAGCCCTTGAAAAATTGATTTTCCGGCGTTATAGTATGCATTGTAAAACTATGACGAACTGAGGGAAAGCAAGCAATAAGGTTTACCTGAAGAAAGTCGGAACCCAAGGGAGCCTGAAAGAACATGAGACACAACAAATTTACGCTGGTGGAGTTACTGGTGGTAATTTGCATCGCCTCTCTTCTGATGGGCGTTGTGCTTCCCGCCTTCAACCGCATGGTCACAGGCAGTGCCGTCGACCGCCTCGCCTCAAACCTGAAACTCCGTCTTGCCCGGGCTCAATCTGAAGCAGTAGCAAGCCGCAGAGATGTTGCGCTGATTTTGCCTAATGGTGCTGCTCCTTCTTTCGGGACTCATCTCAGTTCAGCAGAATGGAATAACGCTCGTCTCGGTGGTTCCAGAATGTGTTATGTAACCATTTCAAATTACAGCGGTACATTTACTGCATGGGTTCCAGATGAGACTTGGAATATGCCTGAGCGTGGAGCCAGCTTGATCTATGCCGGTAATGACCCCGCGAACATTGTTGCGAAGGGCAGTCCACAGCCATTCGGAGCAGGTGTTTCCAAGCCAGTTCCAGTAGCATCCGTCATTGCTACGCCAATCTCTCCGCATGACGAAAAACCCCTTAAAGATATTACTCACGGTGGTCATACAATAAGCAACAGCGCAATCATTTTTTCTCCGAAAGGGAATGTGAGGAGTTTGAGAGATGTTTATCTTGTTGTTGCTGAAACTATGCAGAATGGTAACACCTTAGTGTTTCCTGGTGGAGATGCTTATAACTTCAGAGCCTTGAAAATAAATCATTTAACTGGCAATGTGGAGTATTTCAGATGAAACGATTTTACTTCAACATGATTGAAATTATTCTTGCCATTTGCATACTGGCAATCGGTATTTCCAGTGTGATGGTTCTCTTTACTTCCGGCTTGAAAGCAAATAATAGCGCAGTAGCATCGAGTGCACTTCCTGACATTGTGGAGTCGGCGATGGCGCGGATTCGTTCTTTAGCTACGCACTACGGTAGTGATGACTCCTGGGGAAGCTATATTACGAGTATGCCGACTTCGTATACTACAGAAAATATGTCCGAGTTCGATGTTACGAACCACCCGCAGGAGTTTCTTGTTTCGAGGACCTACAGCGGGTCGGCGCAGTACAATTTTCTTTACCGTCAATTGAGCCGGAATGAAGACGGCACCTTGGTGCCTACCTTCTCTGCTGTTGTGCGTGTGAAGCGTAGAGCGCATAATTTGGTTGTCGTCAATCCTGTGACCGGAGCTCCTCTTGCAAGTGAATTTGCAGGCAAAGACCAGATCAACGATCATTTAAATAATTCTTTTGTGGAATTGGAGATGGAAATTTCATATCCTGCGGATGTACCGTTTTCTGCGCGCGAGGTTAAAAACTATCGGATGGAATTATATAATGACAAGTATAACAGGATCTGTCTGCCATGAAATACAAGAACAAAAAAAGTCGTTTTACACTTGTTGAGTTGCTTGTCTCGCTTGGTGTGTTCAGTTTGCTGTTGATTGTGTTTATGCAGTTTTTCAGTGGAGCACGGTTGGTTTGGTCAAATTCTGAAAAACGTACTCAGGTTTATGCCAATGTCCGTATTGCTATGGATATGTTTTCTCTTTTAATCAACTCATATTACTATTCCAGCGCCAATACTACCCCAGATGAAGTCGGACGTTATCTGTTCAGAGCGCATCAGCCTGCAAATGTGAATTTATCTCATAAGCTTTATTTCGCTGCAAAAACTGCAGCTGAATTGCCGGGTGATAATCCCATTCGTTTCATCGGGTTTCAAGTGCCTACTGCTGATGATGTGACTTCTTATCCGGCAAGTTCCTGTGGTGATGCTGATAACCGTTTGTACAACAAATTGATTATGACGGTTGTCAGTAGCAATGATCCCTATTTTGGAGCTTTTTTTCCTCCCTTTTTGCGTATTAATACCCCTTCCGCTGCATCGCCAAGCCTGAAAAATGAAAACGGCAAGTGTGCTGATGTTATTGATGATCTGGCTGATGTTATGAACGGCAGAGCTAAATTACTTTCTTCGAGTTCTACTCCGTCAAGGATTGAGTTGTTGGATCATGTGACTCGTTTCAATGTGCGTATTTTTGATGGAAATGGGGCTGAATTGACGCCGGATAACGAACGGAATATTGATAATATAGTTCCTTCCATGATTGAGGTTACTTTGGTCGTGCTCAGCGGCGAAGATTATGATGCGTGGACAGAAATGAATGGCGGTGCAAATCAGCCGGAATCTGCTGTTGGTCGCCGATTCAGAGAGAAAAATGAATTTATGTTTACCCGGCGTATTTATGTCGGTAATCGTTGAGGGAAAGGAGGCATATTTATGAAGAATAGACAATGTGAGAGAGGCGTTGCGCTCCTTTTTGCTCTTGGCGTGCTTTCCTTGATGCTTGTCACCGGCTTGGCTTTTCTGGGCAACTCTCTTATATCCCAGAAAATTGCGGTGAACAACAGCGAATCAAATTTTGCCAGACAACTTGCCAGAAGTGCAGCTGAACGGGCGATGGCTCAGTTGGCTATGTTCAGTTTGTTGCAGAGTGCTTACCATGATGAAGCTGGAGCGTATGATGCTTCAAGTATTTACAGTTCTCTGCGTTTTTCTGAGCAAGCTAATTCAACAGATGCTGGTACACGGAATGACGGATTGTCTGCGAAAATGCAAATACCTGATGTTGGCAGCAATGCAAGTTTTACAGGTTATGGAGAGCAGAGTAAGGCAAAATGGCTTTATGTATATGACAATGGAGAGATCAGTGATGATGCATCGACTGCTTTGACAGGAGCCCCGAAGATTATCGGCAGATATGCATATCAGGTGTTGCCGCAAACATCACGATCTCGTTTAAGTCTTTTTGCAGTGACAGCTGGTGCGAAGAAGATTGCTGACTACTCTGGTTCTGCTAAAGACCGTAAAATCCCCCACATCCATCGTTGGGGAGTTGATGTTGATGAATTACTGATTCCCGGATTGACTGACGGGAGTGGAGCCGGTATTTTTACCGAATTTTGGGGAAGAACGCCACACGCTGACAATGATGATCCTCAGTATGAGTTTGACAATTTCTTTAACTTGTTTTCAAGCAATACCTCACCAAATCACCTCTATGTCCCGGCAGATGCAACTGATGCGCAGAAGGCATTGTCCCAAAATTACAAAAATTGGATTCGTAATATTTTTGCCGAGGGTAAAGAGCGTATTGCGATAGAGGCATATACTGACAATGCATCATCAACAGGCGCGTGGTATCCCCGGTTTAACTTGGGGCGATTTGCTAACGGTGAAAACTGGTATGAGCGTTTTATCAAAGGCAGTGAAACTGTAGATGCTGTCAAGAATAATGATACAATAGTAGACCGTCTGACACGTCACCCCGGAAAAGGGATTACTATTGCAGGTACCGAATCTGCAGCGTTTAAATATGTAGACGGTTACAAGGATGATAGCCAATATGATCCTTTTGGACTTCCTTTTCTGCGTCGTATTGGTAGTGATACTGAAAAAGGCGGTTTTGACACTGTCGCAAATCTGCGCAAGCAAATCGCTGCCAACTTGAATGATTACTGCGATGATGATTCTATCCCCACCAGCGATAAACCTGCTGATACATGGATTACGGATGATGTGCTTACTTCAAATCCTCCAAAGTACACAGGAAATGAGGCAACACCTTATATCAATGAGATCGGTTTTGGTTTTCTAATCAAAAATCCCAAGTTTAACCAAGGGGAGAAATATACATTTTCTGCTGAGGCACAATCAGAAGCTTGGGTCGAGCTGATCAAAGTTTATCGTAATATGATTCCAGATAAAATTGATAAATACGGTTTTGCTGGAAAAATCACCGATTTGGAACTTGTGCTTAAAGTTACTATTGACGGTAAGGCAACCTTTTTTGAAAAGGTAAATGAAGGGGGACAAGAGGTTGAAAAAGCATTTTTAGAAAATAAAGAGTTTGATGACGTCTCAGTAGAGAGTACGGGTGGGGTGTTTGCAAGCAACGCAGCTCCGTTTGAACTGTCGATTAAAAAAGGGGATTTTTCCGGGAATGGTCCCTATTGGCTGAAAAATATCCCGTTACCCACAACAGTTTCACTGAATGCTGACTTTACTGATGGTATTAAAGAGAAAGCTGGATATGGAAGCGTTTTGGATGGCAAGGTTATTTCAAAGATAGAGGTGGAGTTGTCTAAAATCAAAATTGAAATTTCTAAAGTTAAATTCAATTTGGGCAATTTGGTGTTGTACGATGACAGTGGTTCATCGAAAATAGGCGTTGATTTTGTGACAGTTGAAAAAGCGGGCTCGCCAAGGGAGGTTGCCCCGGGGATTACTTTATGCGATGGTGGCAAGGATGAATTTAATGAGGCGTTTGCTCCCAACAACGCAATAATTGCTTTTGCAGGAGGCATGGAGGCAATTGATCCAAGACAAAATCTTAATGCAAGATCCGTTCAGGATAAAATGAATGATTGGCGCAATGTTGATAAGCCATCTTTTGCCTATGTGCCGGTAAAAGGGAAAGCACAGCATTATTTCCCCGTTGATACTTGGAAGTGGGATGATCCTTCTACGCGTGTTACAGGGGGGAGCGTAAATGACAGTTCCAAACCCAATGCTCCAATGTATGCAGATGGTAAATTCATTGAAGCTTCTGATAAAGACAAGGAAACAGCTGAGGATCCCGCATGGCAAGGTGATGCTGCCAATCAGCATATTTCTACCGCTGTGATACGCAATGCTCCCATGCGGAGTCCTTGGGAACTGGGCTTTATCCACCGGGGAATTCCTTTCCAGACGATCAATTTGAAAGGTGCTGGTACTATTGATGAATCAAGTGATTTGGCTGAGGATGCTCATAATCCCGATAATTTCAAGGAATGGGATGCTGCAAAAGGAACTTTGTATAAGAATGGCGATGCAGGTATTCTTGACCAGATCAAGATGACATCCTATAATAAGTCTTTCGGCAAGGTTGACTTGGAGTCTCTGGCAGTAACAGCTCCATGGTGGGGAAAAAGTGGCTCTGATCCTACTGTTGAAAAAATGAACGTTGCGGTATTCAAATCGTTATTTAATAAAATAAGGCGGCAGCAAGCATACGAATTTTTAGAAGAATCCGTAGAAGATAACAAGGTGTCTGTTGATGCGGGTACATTGACTGGTACTCCTTATACTATACCTGCTGATTTAGCTGTTCCCTCTGCAGTCACTTCAGTTTTACGTTCCAAAATTTTGAAGACAGATGCAGCTAAGTGGGTTTTAACAACTGATACCACAGATGCCGCCGCAGAAGAATTGATAGGTAAAACTTTCAATCTTATTGAAGGTAGGTCGTTTTCAACGCCTAATGTATTCAGGATTTTGATTGTAGCCCAAAGCATCCGGGATTTGGAGGGCCCCCTTTCAAGATGGGATCTTTCAATTACTCCCAACCGCTTGGTCTCCAAGAGTACAGACGCTGCATTCGGCGTGTTTGATGTTGAGAATGGTTTGTATTACGATGAGATTATGGGGGAATGCCGTATGCTGGTGACGGTTGAAAAGGTTCATTACTTGGAAACTGTCGGAACTGGGAAAGTTCCACGGGCGCGGCTGCGGGTGAAGCAGATCGAGTATCTGGATTGAGGTTAGGTCGATTAGGAGATTTTTGAAGCTCCGGGCAACGGCCCGGATGCTTTTTTTAAGGTAACTTACATGGAAGTGAGGTTGGAATGAAAGTTACTCCGGAAACAGTGGTTCTGGTGGATTGCAACTGCAATGAGATCCAGAAAATCGCTCGCGCTGTGCGCAGTGCAAAGGTCTATACCATGGTTATGCCCTGTTCCGTTCCTCTGGAACGGCTTCAGGCGGAAAAACCTGTGGGTATCATCTTCTGCGCTGATAACAATGAACCCGAACTCGCCGCCAAGGCAGCCGGTATCGCCGCTCTTGATCTGCCCAAGATCGCTGTCAATGGCGCCGCATCCATGTTCCCCGGCATCCCCGCTGTGCAGCTGGAAAATGCCACCGCTGTGGAACCTCTGGTCAAATTCTGCTTCGACCAGTGCGGATGCACCGGCAAGTGGACCATGGAAAACTTTATCGAAGAAGCTGTGGCGGATATCCGCGCTCAGGTGGGCGACCAGACCGTTGTTTTGGGACTCTCAGGCGGCGTTGACTCCAGCGTCGTGGCGGCTCTCATCCACAAAGCCATCGGTAAACAGCTGACCTGCGTTTTTGTCAACCATGGACTCCTGCGAAAAAATGAACCCGAAAATGTTCAGAAGGTCTTCGCCGAAACCTTCGATATGAATCTGGTCTACATCGACGCAACCGACCGCTTCCTCGATAAGCTCGCCGGTGTCGATGAACCCGAACGCAAACGCAAGATCATCGGCAAGGAGTTTATTGAAGTTTTCGCCGATGCCGCAAGAGAAGTCAATGCCCCCTTCCTCGGTCAGGGCACTATTTATCCGGACATCCTTGAAAGTATCTCCTTTGATGGTAAACCCGCCATCAAGAGCCATCACAATGTTGGCGGTCTCCCCCCCGACCTCAAATTCAAACTGGTGGAGCCCGTTGAACGCCTTTTCAAAGATGAAGTCCGTCAGGTGGGCAGACTCCTGGGCTTGCCTTCGATCATGCTTGACCGTCATCCTTTCCCCGGTCCCTCCCTGGGCGTCCGCCATCTGGGTGCCATTTCACGGGATACCCTCGCCGTTCTCCGTGAAGCAGACAACATCGTCACTGAGGAACTGCTCAAATCCGGCTGGTATGCCAAGACCTGGCAGACCTTCGCCATCTTCGTCCCCGTCAAGACCACCGGTATCCGTGACGGCGGCAGAAGCTATGACAATGTTATCGCCATCCGCTCCATCAACAGTGTGGATGCCGTTACCGCCGAGGTGGTGGAGCTCCCCTGGGATCTCCTCTTCACCATGTCCAAACGCATCGTCTCCGAGGTCAAAGGGGTCAACCGCGTGGTCTACGATATCACCCAGAAACCCCCGGCGACAATCGAGTGGGAGTGATTTTTTTAAGAAAATTTAACTTCCACAGACAATAAACTTCTCCTCTCCTGCGTTATATGGTCGAATCCCCTTGAGGAAAAGGGGGCACAAATCCAAACGAACGGAGAGGAGAAGGGAGTAATTTATGAAAAGGAGTCTTTTTTCAACAGTTTTGTGCGCCGCTTTGATCGGTTTTTCTGTTGCCGCTTTCGCTGATACCACCGAAGGCGGCTCCACTGCGTCTGGAAACGGCGGTCAGCGCGGTCAGCGCTGGGGAGGCAGACGCGGCGGCATGGGCGGCGGTCAGCGCTGGGGAGGTCCCCGGGGCGGCGGCATGGGCGGTCAGCGCTGGGGCGGCGGTCAGCGCCGGGGCGGTATGGGATTCGGCGGCATGATCCTGGGCAGGATCTCCAAAGAATCCGAGATCCAGCAGAAGTTCCCCAAGGAATACGCTGAGATCGCCAAACAGCTCATCGACGCCGAAAACAAACTTCAGGAACTGGCGAAAAAAGCGAAAGTCGAACTGCCCGTTGACAACAACAATGTCTACCGTCAGCTCAAAACCAAAGCTCCTGCCGAGTTTGCCGAGATCGAAGCCAAACTCAAAGAACGGGAAACCATGCGGGAAGGCTTTGAAAAACTCCGTGCTCTTGCCGAAAAGCACAATCTTAAATTGGCTTTCGGTTTCGGTATGGGAATGCGCCGCGGCGGCGGCGAAATGCAGCAGAGCGGTCAGCGTCCCCAGATGCGCCGCAATGAAGCTGCCAAGATCCGCGCCGTCCGGGAAAAATTCCCCAAGGAGTGGGAGCAGGTGAGAAACCTTCAGCGTGAAGGAAAAAAACGGGAAGCTGAAGAAATGATCCGGGAGCTCATGCGCCGCGTTGAGGCTTCCAAGACTTCGGTGAAGAAATAAGCTGTAAGTCTTTGATCTGCAGGGGGAATCTTTTTTAATGGCACTTTTTGGAAAAAATAAATTTGCAGTTGTTTTCTGCTCTCCGGAAATTTTCCGGGGGGCGGTTTTTGCCCGCCGCAACGGCAGGTGGACTCTGATCCGCTGGGGCGAGGTCTCCACAGGAGCTGAGCTCCCCGGCGACCGTCTCAAGGCTCTTCTTAAAGAAATCGGCTACTCCAGCGATATAGAGCTCTTTCTTACAGGAGAACTGGCAGACTCCTTCTGTTTCAACTGGGAGTCATTCCCCCTGCCTCCCAAAGAACAGCAGAACGCTGTGGAAATGGAACTTGCCGCTTCTCTGCCCGGCAATATGGACGATCCCGTTTTTCAGTTCACCGAATCCCCCGTGAACGAAGAGGGCAGCGTCACCGTCAGAGTTTGCGCTTTCCCCGCTTCTTCTTTGAATCAGGTCGCCGCCATGCTCAATCGTGCCAACTGCAAGGCGGATGAATTTGTTTCCCCCATGATCTGTCTCAACTCCGGCGATGCTCCTGTGCACTTTGATGTGATCAACAGTGACTTTTTCTTCCACAACGGCGTCTGGAAAAAATGCGCCGGTAGAGAAAAACTTCTCTCTGATGCCGCAGAGACATGGAAAAAGGTCATGAATGAATTTTTTGTGCTGCCAGCCTACTTTGATGTGGCACGATTCCTCAGTGTGCTCCTTGTGGCACGCCTTGAGTGCTCCGGAAAGTCTGTCAAGGAGCGTGTCTCTCTCAAGGTTCTGCCCGACCAGTCACGCCCTTTGCGCTACAGAACTCAGATACAGTTTATGGTCATACTCCTTGTGCTGCTTATCGCCAATCTGCTCTGGGCGGCATATCTCAATTACGGCGGTGAATACCGGGAAGCCCGCGATGTGGCTGCTGAAATTGATTCCTGCCGTCGCAAGATCACCTCTATCAACTCCCGCCTCAAACGTAACCAGAAGGCATCCAGGGATATGGCAAGAGTGGTTGAGATCACCGCCGGTGAAAGCGATATCATCGGAAAACTTGCCACATTTTCCAAACTTCTTCCGGAAAATGTCCTTGTGTCAAGTATGCGCTGGAGCGATTCAGGCGTGGATCTGCAGCTCCAGTCTGAAAATGCCAATATCAATCTGCCCGAACTACTCAAACCTCTGACCTTCTGGAAGATAGGCAATCTGCAGCAGCGCCAGATGTGGGGCAGCGATGTGACCTCCATCAATTTGCGCCTCGTCCCCAATGTGGATGACGGCAAGGATAAGGATAAGAAAAAAGGCGGCACCACCACACGCCGCAGACAATATAACTCCGGAAGGAGGAGCGGAAGATGAGCCTTGATGTGAAGAAATTTTTGTCCACCCCTAAAGGACAGCTGATCGGCGCCATTTCAGCATTGGGGCTGGTCTGGCTCATACTGCTGCTCTATTTCGGCGGTGAATTTATCAACAGTCTGCCCAGCGCCGACAGTTTGAGCGACTCCAAAAGAGAGCTCAAGAAACAACAGAAGCTCCTTGAAAAAGCCCAGGGCGAAGAACGGGAGTATCTCAAGCTCAGAGAAAAATATAACGACAAGATCCGCACCGCATGGCGCGAAAGCGAACACGGTCTCGTTGAGACCCGGCTCCGCCGTATCGTTTCTGACACCGCCACCCGACTTGAGCTCCGTCCCAACAGTCTGGGCACCGTCAGAACCAACCGGATCAACGAGGACTTTTATTTCGCAGAAATCGATATCACCATGAACGGTACCTACGAAGAGGTGGTCAAATTTATTGCCGCTTTGGCTGAGTGCAAACCTAAACTCAGCTGGAGACGGCTGGATCTGCGTCCGGATTTCCGCCGCCGTTTCGCCCGTGCCAACAACACCAATCTTGCCGCCGCCCGTGCTCAGGCAGTTCAGGATCAGAATGCTGTCAACGTTATGTTCAACGGCGTGATCCGGGTGATCGGTTACGATGGTCCTGTCAATGTCGCCGCTTTGCAGAAGAAAGGGGCAAAGGCTCCTCAAACGAAAGGAACCGCACGGAAATGAAAAGTCCTCTGATCCTTCTCAACTGCCTTCTTGCAGGAGGCGTCTGCTTTGCTTTTGTAAGCAATATCAGAAATCTTTCCAAAGAAGAACAGGTCGTTCCTGTGAAGCGGACACGGAAAGTGATCGCCCCCGCAAGAACCAATACTGAACCTGTAACGCCCCCCCTGACCCCAGAGCAGCAGGTGCAGAACATTCTTACTGCCAATATCCTCAATCCCGACCGCAGCCCCAACACCGGCGCCCGGGGACGCAACCGCCGGGTACAGCTTTCCCTTGTGGGGACCTTCAAGATCGGCAAAAGTGAAGGTGCTATTATCCGTGTCCGCGGCGCAGTCGCCCAGAACCGCTTCATGCAGATGGGCGGCGGCATGTTCGGTATGCCCGGTATGCCCGGTATGGCTGCTCCCGGAGCACAAAATGCCCAGAATAACACTCAAAATGCTGCCGGTCCCCGGATCAACTCCGGACGCTCCGAGGGCAGGGGCGGTATGATGTCTGGCGATGACAACCGTATGCGTTTTACCTCCATGTTCCGCCAGATGTCCGGCGAAGAGGAGGATGTGGATTCAGCGACCACCGGAACCAAGCAGTATGTCAAGGTGGGGGAGACCCTTGCCAGCGGACACACTCTTGTTGAGGTGCAGCGTTTCAAAGTGATCCTCAGCCGCGGCGGAACCAAGACGGAACTGCTTCTTGAAGATCCCTCCAAAAATCAGGTCAGACGCAGTTACTCCCGCCGCATGAGCGCCGGTCAGCGCTTTATGCAGAACTCCCTTAATACCCAGCGCCAGATGATGCAGATGATGCAGCGCATGTCCTGGGGCATGAACCGCGCCATGTATAACCTCAACCGCAATATCAGCAGCGGCGGCGGCAACGGCGGACGGGGCGGCGGCAGACGATAAGTTTATTCAAATTATTAATTATAAAATGGGAAACAAAAGCAATGAGAAAAGTCGTTGAAAAAATCTTGTGGGGAAGCACTCTTTTGATGTTGATCCTGTCGTTCGGGTGTCAATCAGGCAAAGATGATGAGTTTGATGAAAACGCTCCGGAAGAGGATCGTTTTCAATTTCTGCGGCGGGAAGATATCGTTCCTCATGTGGACAAAAAAGAGCAGATGCTTGAAGAACAGGTGGATACCAAGGCTCCCTATCCTCATCCGGTTAGCCCCGACAAGGTCAAGAAGCTGGAAAAGAAACCTATCCCCAAGGCAAAGATCATTCCCGGCGGTTCCACTGCCAATGCCCCCAGATTCTACGATGACTTCATCGCTCTCAACGGTGACGAAGAGATCCCTGTCTCTCTGGTCTTCAACAGTGCACCGCTCCTTGATGTGCTTTCTGCCTTTGCCGATGTGCTGAACTTCAACTTTATCGCCGACAACGATCTGCGCGGCGTGGTCACTTTGAATTTGAACTCCAACATGACCCGCCGGGAGCTGTGGAACACCTTTGAGCGTATGGTGCATCTTTCAAGTGCCGGTATCAAAGTGGAAGACTCCATTTTGCGTATCGTGGGCTCCGGCAAGTTCGCCAAGGAAGCCGACCACAAGATCGGTACCTCCGCTGAAAGCGAGATCCTTTACTATCCTCTGACCACTGCCACCGGCCGTGAGGCGGTCAACCAGCTCAAACCCTTTATGAGCCGCGACGCCTCCATTGTCGATCTGACCCGTCCCAACGCCGTTATGGTTTGCGACCTGCGCCCCAGTATCGCCAAAGCCAAACAGCTTCTTGACCTGATCGACCGCAACGGCAGACGGACCTGGCCCCGGGTGGTCATCCCCTGCCACAATGTGCTGCCCAGCAAAGTCGTTATGGAAATGCAGGAGATCCTGCCCGTCCTCGGCTTCAATGTCTTCAAGACAAACGACCGCAACGAGCTCCCCGGTTCCGTCAGAATGTCCGCCGTGGACCGTCTGGATGTGGTGGTCGCCTCAGCTGCGACTCAGGAAGCCATCGACCTGATCAAAGAGTGGGTCACACTTCTTGACAGCTCCGACAAAAACGATCAGGAACGGATCTTCGTCTACAAGGTGCGCCACAACCGCGCCGAACAGCTGGCTTACGCTCTTTCTGTTATCTTCAACACTACCGGTGTCAACCTTTCCATGGATACCAACACCGGAAATATCCGTACTCAGAACATCAACTCCAGCAGCGTCAACCGCAACACCGCCAACAACGCTCAGCGCAATCAGGTGATGTCGAGAGCCAACACCATTGCCAACACTCTGAGCGATACAAGTTCCAACATCTTTGATCAGCAGGTGCGTGTCCACTCTGACGGTGTGCTGAACCGTCTGGTGTTCCGTACTGTGCCCAGAACTTACGCTGCCATCAAGGCGCTTCTTGACAAACTGGATGTTGTTCCCGCTCAGGTGTTGCTTCAGGTCATGGTGGTCGAGGTCACACTGACCGAATCCACCCAGTTCGGACTTGAGTTTTCAGGGTACACCTCCCATAACGATGCCACCACACTTTTCGGCAACCACTATTCCGGTTCCGGAACCGGACTCAACCCCTTCATTGCCAACGCCGCTGCCAACGCCGCTACCAACGCTGCCGCCAGTTTGCGTACCGGCAACGACCGTCAGACCGGCGGAACCTTTGTTATTGCCGATCCTGACAACCCCCAGAAGCGTTTCGGATACATCCGTGCTCTTGCCGGCAACGGCAAGGTCAAGGTCATTTCAAGTCCTCAGCTTCTTGTGACCAGTCACAACAAAGCCAATATGCAGGTGGGCAGTTCCATTCCCATTCTGACTCAGGGTATCTCTAACAGCGAGTCCAACACCAATGTGACCCAGAACTACCAGTACAAGGATGTGGGTGTGATCCTTGAAGTGACTCCCCAGATCACCAGTACTGATCTTATCGCCCTCAATGTCTCTCAGGAAATTTCCGCCAAGGTGGATCCTGCCACAACTGATCCAATTCAGTCTCCCTCCATTTCCACCCGGAAAGTGGAGTCCACCATGACCATTGCCAACGGACAGACCATGATCATCGGCGGATTGATCCAGGAAAGAACCAATGATACTCTTGATTCTCTGCCCCTTATCAACAAGATCCCCCTCATCAACCGTCTTTTGGGATCCACCAACGCAAGTGTTGAGCGCAGCGAGATCCTGGTGCTTATCACTGGCTACATCGTCAATGAAAAGAGTCCCATCGAGGATATGATCAAACGCTACAACGATGCCATCAAGGCTCTCAATAAATATGACAGCCAGCTGGGGGATCGCCCTGATGCTGATTCCAGTAAGCCCGGTATCTTCACTAAATCGGAGTTCTGGCTGGAATGAGCTGCAAAGCAATAGATTATGCCGGAGCACTGGCAAGTTTGGATGAGCTGCTGCTGGACCGTTTCCCCGGGATCGACAGAAGCGCTCCTGCCGAGTGTGACCGCAAACTCGTTGAAGAGGGCAAACTGACCGAAAGCGAACTGCTCCAGATCTATGCCCAGGTCTGCGCAGTGGAGCTGGTTGACGAGGAGGATATCGGGACACCTGAGCTTTTCTCAGAAGCCTCTATGGCATATCTCAATGCCAAGTGCTGTCTGCCTATGGAGTGGGATGAAAATTCCCTGAAACTTCTGGTCACAGATCCGTACTGTGCCGAAGAGCTTGATTACAACCTTTCAAGAACATGGAAAAGGGATATCATCCCGGTCTTCTGCCGCCGTCCTTTCCTGGAGCGTCTTTTGAGCAAAGTCCAGTCCAGCGGCGAAGAGGAGGACCCTGTTGAGGCTGAGGACGAAAATACCTTGCGTTCCATGGCAGGAGAGGCGCGGATCGTCCGGCTGGTCAATGATATTTTTACTCAGGCCATCGAACTGGGCGCCAGTGACATCCATGTGGAGCCCGGAGAAGAAAATGTGGCGGTCAGGTGCCGTGTTGACGGTGTTTTGACCGAGATACTGACGGCTCCTTTGAAGGAGTTCCCCGCCATTGCCTCCCGTATCAAACTGCTGGGGGGATTGAATATCGCTGAAAGCCGTCTTCCTCAGGACGGGCGTACCAATGTGAAGCTGGGACGGACTGAACTGGATATGCGTATCAGTACCATTCCCATCCTGACCGGGGAAAGTATCGTGCTGCGTCTGCTGGATCAGGGAGCACTGAGTTTTGACCTCAGGACTCTGGGAATGTCTCCTGAGCATCTGGCACAGTTTGAAAAACTCATCCAGATCCCCCATGGTATCATTCTTGTGGTGGGACCCACCGGAAGTGGTAAGACCACCACATTGTACAGTGTGATCAATCAGCTCAATGACAGCAAAAAGAAGATCATCACCATTGAAGACCCTGTGGAATACAAGACGCCGGGATTGTGTCAGGTACAGGTCAACCATAAGATCGGCGTTACTTTTGCCGCCGGATTGCGCAGTATTGTCCGTCAGGACCCTGATGTGATCCTTGTGGGTGAGATCCGCGACCGTGAAACAGCCGATATCGCCATCAATGCTGCTTTGACAGGACACCTTGTGTTGAGCACGCTCCACACCAACGATGCTGTGGGCGCAGTGACCCGTCTTCTGGATATGGGAGTGGAAAACTTTCTGGTTTCTTCCGCCCTTTTCGGCGTGCTTTCCCAGCGCCTTGTGCGTAAGATCTGCCCCGAATGTCACGGCAAAGGCATCGTCAACGGCGTCAAATGCCGCCGGTGCAATGGCAGCGGGTTCAAGGGACGCTGCGGTATCTTTGAACTGCTTATCCTCAATGACGAGATCCGTACCGCTGTTACCAGAGATGCCTCAAGCGCAGAGTTGGAGCAGATCGCCGTCAAACATGGTATGATCACTTTGAAACAGGATGGTGAAGCCAAGGTCAAAGCCGGGATCACCACCGCAGAAGAGCTGGGCAGATCGACAGCTGAGGTTTAAGATCCATGGGACTTTATAAGTACATAGGCGCTGCGCGCAACGAAAAGCCGCGGGAGCTGCTTATTGAAGCAGACAGCGAGAAAGAGGCAAGAGAAAAGCTCCGGGTCCGGGGGATCGTGCCCATCAAACTGCTGGGAGAAGGTTCTGCGGAAAAATCATCTTTTTCTCTGAAACGCAGCAAGGTCAATACCTTTGAGTTCACCCGTGAGCTGGCTCCTTTGCTTGACTCCTATATCCCTCTGGAGCGCGCTTTGAGCATCATCGCCGAAAGCGCCCACGAAAAGGAGCAGCGGGACTTTGTCAGTTCCATGCGGCAGGCGCTTCATGAAGGTAAGAAATTTTCAGAGATCGTCCGTTCCCACGGCACTTTGTTTCCCCCTTATTATGCCAACCTCATCGAGAGCGGCGAGGAAACAGGATGTCTGCCCGAGGTGGTGCGGGAGCTGCATAAGTTCATGGGGGAAAGCAAGGAGTTGAAGGACTTCATTATTTCAAGCTCCGTTTATCCTTCTGCCATTATGGCGATCACCCTTTTGGTCACAGTGCTGCTTTTTACGGTGTTTGTGCCCCGTTTTGCCAATATTTTTACCGATATGGGCCGTGAACAGCCCCCTTCAATGCAGTTCCTGCTGGGGGTCAGTGAATTTGCCAAATACGCCTGGTGGATGATCCCCCTTGCGTGCATCGGTTTCTGGTACGCCCTGAAAAAGATCATCGGCGAGGAAGAACTCAAGTTCAAAATCGCAGGACAGGTGATAAAACTGCCCCTTTTCGGGCGCATCGTCATTGATTTGGAAATGTGCAAATATGTCCGGACCCTTTCCATTCTTATCGGCAACCATGTGGAAATCATCCGTACCGTGCGTATTTCCGGGAAAATCATTTCCAATCCCGTTATTGCCAAGGCCTTTGGTTCCATTGACCGCAAGCTCAAGGGGGGAGACAAGCTCTCTGCGGCTCTGGCGGGGAATCCCTATGTGCCTTCCGGTATGACTCCTATGCTCCGGGTGGGGGAGGAGTCGGGAAATGTGGGACCCATGCTGGAAAAAATCGCCAGCAACCTTGAAAGCGATACCAAACTGAAGATCAAGCGGCTCCTGAGCCTCTTTGAACCGGCGGTGATCGTCTTTCTGGCTGTGGTCGTGCTCATCGTTGTTGTTTCAATTTTTGTAGCTATGATGGAAATCAACTCTATAAGTCAAGGAGGACCTTCATTATGAAAAAGAGTCAAAAATTCCGTAAGAAAAACTTCACCCTCATTGAGGTCGTGGTCGTGATCATCATTCTGGTCACTCTGGCATCCATTGCCACCCCCCTCTACATGAACTATGTCAAGCGTGCCAATATTGGCGCCGCCAAGACCCAGATCAAGCTTCTGGAAGATGCTCTGACCGGGTACCGGCTTGATATGGGGGGCTATCCTGATTCCAACGCCGGACTCAATGCCCTGATCGAGAATCCCGACGGTGACGAAAAGTGGAATGGTCCCTACCTCAAACCTGCCAAGATTCCCAAGGATCCCTGGGGTCGCGACTATGTTTACGCTTCTCCCGGTGAAGAGAACCGTGAGTACGAAATCACCAGCTACGGCGCCGACGGGCAGCCCGGCGGTACCGGTGATAATGCTGATGTGACCAGCTATGATTGATACTGCCTGCTTCTGCAGAACGGCACGGAAAAGAGTTTTTACTCTTGTTGAACTGGTTGTTGCCATTGCCATTGTCACACTGACTCTGGCAATAGCAGTGACCGCTTTGCGCGGAGAATCCCCGGCGCAGAAAATGGAGCGGAGCGTTCATGAAATTTCCGCTTTCTGCGCCCGGGTACGGTTTCGTTCCGCCGAAGAGGGAAGGGATTGGGTCCTGAAATACAATCCTGAGGAGCGCAGTTTTTATGCTGCAGCCGTTGCAGATGAGCAGGAACAGGATAGTTTCGTCTCCGGAGCCAACTCAGGCAATTTTCTCAACGACAAAAAAGAGCCTGAGGAAGATGCCCCCCCCTTGCCCCGCATGGATCTCAAGCTGGATAAAAAATTCACCTTTGAGACCGCCGAAGGCGTTGAAGGGGAACTGGGCGGCGGCGAAGAACTGGAAATTTTCAGATTTTTCCCCGACGGCGGCGCCTCCGGATCACATAAGCTGATACTGAAGTTGGGGGGGATGCAGAAGGTGTTCCATATTTCAAAACTGACCGGACGGGTGCTGATAGACGAGGATTTGCCTAATTGAAAAGATTTTTTACATTGGTTGAGGTCGTTGTTGCCCTTGCCATATTGGGACTCAGTTTGTCAGGACTTCTCAGTTTGGCGATGAATGCCCAGATCAAAGTCGCACGGGCAGTGGAAAAGTGGGAAAATACCCACAAGCTGATCCAGGCAGTTGAGTATGTCATGCTTTTTGATGACGAGAATCTGAGTGTCCCCAACGACTTTTTTCCCTACGAGGGCTATATGGTGCAGTGTGCTGTGGATGATGCCGAAGGACTCCCGGAGGATTTTACAGAAATAGACGATGCCGCACCCTTAAAGTGCATTACCGTGGAACTGGTCCGGACCAGAGACAACAAGGTCGTAGACCGGGTGAAGATCGACCGTATCAACTTTGAGTCTGAGGAGTAAAAGAGCAATATGATCCGTAAAAAGCACTTTACTCTTGTGGAACTGGTCTGCGCCATGCTGGTGATGATGGTGGTGGCGCTGGTCATCGGCACGGCAGGCTCCTCTTTCTACAACGGTTACAGGCGCTCCAACGAAGCTGTCGCAAAGCTGAAAGAGCGTATGGCTATCGACCGTGTGTGGGATGCCGCATTGGTGAATATGGTTCCTTTCAAGTGGAAGGACGATAATAACGAGACCCGCTATGTGTTTGAAGGTAAAAACGATGAACTGCTTCTGACCACGCTGCGGCGGGTATACGGCAACGATCCCAGCGCTCTGACCTTTATCCGTTTCAAGGTCGAAGATGAAAAACTTATTGCCATTTACTCCAACTACCCCATTCTTCCCTGGGAAGAAGATGAACCCGGCGCCGTGACCCAGACCGAGGTCATCGCTCAGAATGTTGCACACATCTCCTTTCAGTACGCTGAACAGGCTGAAGCAAATGAAATCGAGTGGTTCGAGGAGTGGGAGGAAGAAGAACATACCAATCTCCCCCTTGCCATACGCATGACCGTTGAGTGGAAAAACGGTACCAAAGAGTATTGGCTCAGACGCACTTGCGGGGTCAACTACAACAGTAATTTCGGCAACCGCGCTGCGGCGACATCCACCCGTGCCACCAGAACTTCCAACAGCCGCGCCGGAAATAACCGTGGAGGCCGCAGTTCAAGATGAAAAATCCTTCCTCAAGAGAACAGGGCTCCGCCCTTCTGGCTGTGTTGGTGCTGGTCTTTACCGGCGGACTTATTACCGCTTTGATGATGGCGATCGGCAGCTCCGGCTCCTTTGAAGTGGCTTCTCATGTGGAACAGCAGCGCTCCATGTTCGTCGCCGAAGGCGTCGCGCAGCGCGTGCAGTGGCTCATTGCTGCCGACCGTTATTTGCACGGCAGCGAGACCCTGGGGGAAACTGATTACGAAGAGTATGATTACGAACGCTTTATCGCTGACGGTACACCTCATGTCATCGACTATTACGGCAGACAGGTCAAAGTGGTCATCGACGATGCCCGGCAGGGCAGGCGCATGGATGGCACACAGTACCGCCGTTCCCTTGATTCTCTCAAAGTCGGCATGGGCGATGATGAGGATTTTACAGAACTGGTGGATATACTCAAAGATAAGATCACCGACTATGTCGATACCAACGATGATGTTTCAAACGAAGGTATGGAAGAAAGCGACTATGAAGCTGAAGAGATGAAGCCGCTGCCCCGCAACGGCGCGCTCCAGTTCCGGGAAGAACTGCTTTATATTCCCGGATTCAGAGATCTTTTTCCGGTGGATAAAGATGGTTTGCTTACATCCGTCAGATTGATCCCTCCTGAAAACACGGTGACTATTTCCGGAAATCCCAACTTGCTTACTGCCTCCAAACAGGAGATCATGAATTACTGCAACATTGATGATGAAGATGAACTGGAGTCCATTATGGAGGCGATCAGAGAGTGGAAAACTGAAAAGGTCCCCCTGAGCGACGGCAATCTTGATCCGCTGCTGCTGGGAAGGTTGAATAATCTCCCACGGCGTGAAAGCGGGATCTATACAGTGCGGATCACCGCCGATGAAAGTGATCGCCGTCCCTTCAAACGGCTGATTTTCTCCTTTCAGGCTTCTCCTGTGGCGGGACCTTCAGACAAGATCATTCAGTATTTGCAGTGGATGTTTTATTGAAGGAAAAGTAGTCTATGATGTTCCGCCGGAATTTGCTTCTCCTTTTGCTGGTTGTCAGCGTATTTTGCCCCATGAGCAAAGTTGAGCTGCACGCCATGGACCCTGTGACTATTGCGATCCTCGCCCCTGTGGCGATCAAAGCCGCTGAGGTCATGATGCCTTATGTGATCCAGGGGCTTAAAAATGCGGGTGTCCATCTGATGAAAATGGGACTTGATCTGGCTGGTATCCTCAAGCTGCCTCTGGGATTGCTGCAGTCAACTCTGGGGGCTCCCATCGGCATGTTTGACAGCGGGCTGCAAAATATGCTGGCAGGGCTTACAGCGCCATTGCAGTTGGTGTGGCACACGGTGACACTGCCCCTTGCCATATTCGGATTTGCTCCTTGAGGTAATTTCAAAACTCCTCAAAATTGTCAAAGCGCCCTCGCTTCGATCTGATAAAGGGAGCGTTTTCGGCTGTTACCTTACAGGTAGCAACCTCAAACTACCCTTTACAGCTCTTTGCGAATGGCATCTTTGCCATTTTTTGAATGACTTTTGAAATCACCTCTCCTTAAAAGAAATATTGGATCGGGTTTTTGGCGATGATTTCGCCCATGTACTGTTCAAGTGAATTTTTCAGCCGGGCACTTGAAAGCATCTCTGTGATATAGAGGCGGGTTTCCTCAAAGGAACGGTATCCGGCAGGTTTTCGTGAAATCACCTTGACGATGAAAACAGATTCCGGCGTTTCCACTGATGTGCTCTGTCCGGGACCAAGAGATTCCACTTTTCTAAAGTAATGCCTGAGGGCTGGTGACGGGAGGGAAGCCTTTTTTCTTCCTGTCGGATCAAATTTTTTGGCAAGGACGAAGAAATCCTCTCCCTGACGCAGACGGGAAAGGATCAATTCAGCTCTCTTTCTGCCCCGTTCATCATTTTTTCCGGCACGGAAAAGTGCCCAGTCGGTTTTGACCGGCAGCTGAAACTGTTTCCGGTTCAGTTCATAGTGCTGGCGCACTTCAAACTCTTTGGGCTCTGCTGTTGCGGGGTCTGCTCCGTAAAAGGTAAAGTAGAGGGCACACTTCAACTGGAACTCCTGTTTGCTGATATTTTGCTCCAATTGTTTGAGAAACAGAGAAGAAGATTTTCCCGGGAACTGTTTTCTGCGCATTTCAACATACCGCCGTGCGGTCAGTGCATCCGGAGCGATCCGGCTGCGCTGGAGGAGCTGGCGGACAATGATCAGATAGATTTCCGTATCGACCAATTTTTTCAGGACAGCCCGGCGCTGAGCGGGGGATGAGGGGATATTGTAACGCTGGAAGCGCTCTTTTTTGAGTTCAATATTTCCAAATCGGGCGAGAGTTTCCGGCAATCCGGCAGCCGTCAGTTTGAAAAGCAGACAGATCGACCCTGTGATGAAAAGCGCTCTCACTTGTCGTCAAAACTCCTGATGGGCACTGTACCTGAAATATCTTTGACCTTTGGAGCGTGTTTGTTCCATTGATCGATACTTTTTCTGTAATCAGCGAAGAATTTGTTGAGTTTGGGGGATTCTATTCCCTGCAGTCCCGCCTGAGCTGCTGCCAGAGCGGAATTCATTGCTGCGGGGGTGGGGGCGCTTCTCATGGCAACAAAGAGCCGCTCCGCATGACGGAGTTTACGGAGTTTATCCGCCTGTTTGTGCAGTTCTGCATTATCCGGGAACCGGCGTAAACCGGATTCCAGTTCCTTGATCGCCTGTTCCAGCTGACCTGCATTGAGGGCACGCTGGGCGCTGAGGATATAGCTGTTCGCCTGTTGGATCGCGATCAGCCGCAATAAAAAATAGTTGCGTTTATCCATGGCATAGAGTTTCTGCCCCTGGAGTGCCGCTGTAACGCCTGCATTATTTCTGAGACTGCGGAGAAAACGCACAACAAGGTCATTGCGTTCCACAGGCGGCGGGGGAACTTCAGGTGTACAGCCCCCGATGAAAAGAACAGCAAACAAAAAAAGTGTGAACAGATATTTCATTATTATTCCGGCGTTGGGAGTTATTACAAATGCTTCTTTTATAAGATATACCCTGTGGCTCTTTTTTTCAAATGAAGATTGAGGAAAAGTCAAAATTCACCTTCTTTAATTCCATGAATACTTGAAAAAGGAGAAAAGTGTGCTATTTTCTGTACAGTTTCAGATTTTTTGAGAGAGTGTTCGGTATCGTATGGAATGGAAAAATATTGCTGACCACCGTAAGCTGGCAGCCATGGATATAAGGGAACTGGAAGAACTTGCTTCCCTTTGCCGGCAGGAGATCATCCGGCAGGTCAGCTGCAACGGCGGTCATCTGGCTTCAAATCTGGGGTGTGTCGAGCTGACTCTTGCTCTGCATAAGGTCTTTGATCCCGCCGAAAATCCCATGGTCTTTGATGTGGGGCACCAGTGTTACACCCATAAACTTCTCACCGGCAGGCAGGAGTCTTTTCAGAAATTGCGCCGGAAAGAGGGGTGCTCCGGATTCCCCCATCCCGCGGAGTCCCCCCTTGATCCCGCAGTGGGGGGGCACGCCGGGAATGCCGTTTCCATCGCCCTGGGGATCGGCGCCGCAAGAGAATTGGAAAACACCCGCAGCAAGGTGATCGCTGTGGTGGGAGACGGTGCTTTGGGGAACGGTATTGCTTTTGAAGCCCTCAATACCGCTGTTTACGGCGGCAAAAATCTTATACTGGTGCTCAACGACAACAAGATGTCCATTTCTCCTGCAGTGGGAGCGGTCAGCCGCCAGTTGAGCAAGATCATTTCGGGCAGGTTTTACAACCGGACCCGCGATATCCTGCGGCGGGGAGTCCGTAAAACGCCCCGGCTCCACCGTCTGATCCGCCGTCTGGATGACTGGCTCAAATCGGCTCTGCTGCCCCCCAGTGTTATTTTTCAATCTCTGGGATTCCGCTTTTTCGGACCTGTTGACGGCCACTCCCTGCCGGAGTTGATCGCCATTCTTGAGCGGATCAGGGATCTTGACGGTCCCCTGATGCTTCATGTGGTAACGAAAAAAGGCAAAGGGGCGCACTACGCAGAAAATGCCCCTGTCGCCTATCACGGAGTCGGCAAATTTGAGCCTGAAAGCGGCAAGTTACCCGACTCTTCAGGCGGTTTCTCTGAGACTTTGGGAAAGTGGATGTGCCGTAAGGCTCTTCACGATGAACGGATCGTGGGCGTTTCTGCCGCCATGATCCCCGGTGTCGGCATGGACTCCTTTGCCAAAAAATTTCCCAAACGGTGCTTTGATGTGGGGATCGCTGAAGAACATGCCGCCATATTTTCCGCCGGGTTGGCTCTGGGGGGCAAAAGACCTGTCTGCGCTCTTTATGCCACCTTTGCCCAGAGAGCTCTTGACTGTATCTATCACGATGCCGTTTTGGGTAAAGTCCCGGTGATCTTCGCCTTTGACCGTGCCGGGGCGGTTCCTGACGGTCCCACCCATCACGGCATTTACGATCTGGGTTTTCTGCGTTCGCTCCCCGGACTTGCCGTTATGATGCCCCGGAACACTCAGGAACTGGAGTTGATGCTGGACTTTGCCCTGATCCTTGATGCGCCATCGGTGATCCGTTATCCCAGAGGGGGCGCTTCGGAAAAAGCTCTGCCGGTTCCTGAAGAGATCCGGATGGGGAAGGCACAGGTCTTGCGGGAGGCTCCGGAGGGCCCCGTCCTGTGGGCGCTGGGAGCTGAATGCGGCACCGCAGAAAAAGTTGCAGAACTCCTGGAAAAAGAGGGGATCAGAACGACCTTGATAAATGCCCGCTTTGTCTCTCCTTTTGACCGGGAGACCGCTTTGAAATATTCTTCCAGACTGCAAGTGGTCATTGAAGATCACGCAGGGGGCGGATTGACCGGGGCTCTCTGCGAATGTTGTGCCGCAGAAGCCGGGACCAAGGTTCTTGCTTTTACTTGGGCAAACTGCCCTCCGGGACATGGCAATGTGGCTGAATTGCGCCGCGATGCCGGACTTGATCCGGATAGCATTGCCCGCAGGATCATGGAAGATCTGCATTGACTTTGGAAAAAGTTATGTTTGAGCCTTGAAAAATGGCGGGGATGTGGTATATTTGACAGAAGGTATATTTATTGCATATCCAGGGGGATGGAGAGAGTGAAAATGAGACAAAGTTTATTGATTTGTATGCTTCTTGCGGTGCTGATTTCGGGGGCTGTTCTTCGTGCCGGTGAAGCCGCCGTGACCCTTGACGGTATTCTTCTCAAAAATGCCGCAAAAATCACGAAAGCTCAATTCCCGGAATCTGACAGTGTGATCCTCAGAGAAAATGAGTCCTATACCTATGAAAAGACGGGTGTATACCGTTCAACAGATGAGCTCTATGTCAAGATCCTGACAGAAAACGGCAGAGTTTCTCTCAGGCGTTTGAGTTTTTATTTCAACACCCATTACAACCGGGTGTCGGTCCAAAAGATACTGATAATCAAACCCCATGGCAAACCCATCGATGTCGATGTTGCCGGGAACAGCCGTCAGGTGATCGACTCCTCTCAGATGGCGAGCAACATCTACGATCCAGCCAGTCGCCGTCTGGTGGTGACCATACCCCATCTTGAGGTGGGGGATATCCTTTATTTGAAAAGTTCAAATGAACACTTCAAGCCCCGGATCCCCAATTTCTGGAGCAACTACTTTCTTTTGCAGTCTGACAGCCCCATCCTTGAAAACAATATCACAGTCAATGCTCCAGCCGCACTCCCCTTGCGTTCCATCGCTCTCAAGGATGAGGTGAAAGGCACGGTGAAATTTACTCAGAAAAAAAGTGGCGACCGTATTATTTACAAGTGGAGCGCCCGCAATGTGCCTCAGGTCATACCTGAGCCGGGAATGCCTGAGTTCCACACCTGTGTCCAGCGTTTGCTGGTCAGTACCGCCGGCTCCTGGGCAGAGGTTTCCCGCTGGTACTGGCAGCTCTGCCGCCCCCGGCTGGATGCTGTGACTCCCGCCATGAAAAAACTGACCTCCGCTTTGATCAAAGGGAAAAAAACGGATATGGAAAAGGTCAAGGCGATTTTTCAATTTGTCTCCCAGAATATCCGTTACATGGGGATCACTCCCGAAAAGGAGGCTCCCGGATACGAACCCCACGATGTGAAACTGACCTTTGAGCAGCGGTACGGCGTCTGCCGGGATAAGGCGGCTTTGCTGGTCGCCTTGCTGGAACTTGCAGGCTTCAAAGCCTATCCGGTGCTTTTCATGGCTGGGGACCCCAAGGATGATGAGATCCCGAACGGTTATTTCAATCATGCCGTCACTGCTGTTGAACTGGGGAAGGGCAACTATGTGCTGATGGATCCCACTTACGAATCCACCACCGAACTGTTTCCTGCGTTTCAGGCAGACATGAGCTATCTGGTGGCTCATCCCCAAGGTGAAAAGCTCCGCCGTTCCCCTGTGGTCTCTTCAAAGAAGAACCGCACAGAGATCCGCACTCAGGCACATATCGGTGCCGATTCCGTCCTGCGGGGGGAAAGTGTGATCAAACTGTATGGCGTGAATGATGTTTACTACCGGGGAGCTCTTTCCCGGTGGACAGAGGAAAGAAAAAGGCTTTTCTTCACCGGGCGTCTGCAGAAGGTCATTCCGGGAGCTGAGCTTGAGGAGTTGAAGATCCTGCCGGAAAATATCCGTGATATGTCCCGGAATATCCAGGTGCATTTGCGTTTTTCTGCTCCGGTTTCAACGGGCTCTGTCTATCAGCTGCTGCCCGTGCCTGAGTTTTTCAATGTGTTTGGCATCGGTGAAGCGGTTTTTCAGGATGTGGCTTTGCTGACCAGAAAATATCCTCTGAAGCTTGCTGCGACCTGTTCCACTTTTGAGGAGTGTACCTTGCGTCTCCCCCTTACATACCGGATGAAGGCGCTGCCGCAGCCGGAACGCTGGAAGATCGGCGATAAAATCACTATTGAACGGGGGGCTGTACTGGCAGACGGCGTACTTAAATTGCAGCGCAGAATGGAGGTCAACACTCTGGAACTGAGCGCAAGAGAGTACCCTGAATTGAAAAAATTACTGAACCATCTCAAAAACGACTCCAAAGTCATTCCTGTTGCTGTTCAGAATTTCAAGCTGCCCACTGCAGCTGACGCTCTCAAAGCATTTCCCGGAGCCGATTCGGTCATTGAAAAATATGATGTTTCCTGTGATATTGCCGACTCATCCCGCTGGAGCATCAGAACAAAGATCCGGAGAAAGATATTGAATTACGCCGGAGTCAAAGCCCACAGTGAAGTCAAGATCCCTTTTGTGCCCGGATGGCTGGAACTGGGAAATGTGAAGGCTTCTGTCATCGCGCCCGACGGCAAAGTGCATGAAGCAAGTTCCCGGGAGATCAATGTGATGGATTCCCCCAGAAATGGGGCAGGTCCCCGCTACCCTGCCGGAAAGATCATGGTCATAAGTCTTCCCCGTGTTGTTCCCGGCAGTACGGTGGAACTTGATATGACGCAGCATTATCTGAACCGGATCATCTTTTCCGGACAGATCCGTTTTGCTTCTCCGTCTGCCCCTGTGATCGGAGCCTCTCTCAAGGTGACGGCACCTTCTCAGATGTATCTCAAAAGTACGGTGACAGGGGAGAAAAACTGCCGTTACGAAGAGCAGATCAGCGAAGGAAAATCTGTCAGGATTTGGAACTTTGCCAATTTGCCCCGTCTTCAGAATGAAGCCGGACAGCCCCCGTGGCAGCTTTTCTGCACCGGTGTGCTTCTGAGTTCCGGGAGCAATAAGATTTATGCTCAAAAGCTGAATGAGCTTCTTTGGGAAAAGGTCGAAGCCTCACTCCCCGCTGCACGGAAGCTTATCCGGGAACAGAAGTGGGATCAGATCAAAGAGAGAAAATCTCTGCTGGTCAAGGTCAGGGACTATGTGGATAGATCCATCCGCAAAACGCCCGTCTCTCTGGGGGAGATCCCCTTCTCAGCTCTCAGTGACGGGGCTGTCACTTTGAGATCCGGTTACGGCAATTCGGCAGACCGTGCCATATTGCTGGGGGCGATCCTCAAAGCGCTGGATATCAAATTTCAATTTACGGGCGCTTCTTCAATTGGATCTGCCCCGCAAACCACAAGGCTTTACAGCCACTATCCTGCTCCGGATGAGATGGTTGAAAATATTCTGATCCAGCTTGCGGATGAGGGATGGTTCCTCAATGATACCAGCTGCTACGCCGAGCTGGGGAGCGTCAAAAGCGAGAACAAACTGGGTATGGAACTGAGTTCCGGCAGATTGTTCAAGATCCAGAGCGCTTCTCTGAAAGAGACGGGCAGAATGCTTTCGTTCCATGTTGAGTGTGCTGCCGATGACTCCGCTCTGATCCGGGTTTCTGAATCTCTTTACGGCGCCGCTTACGAACAGGTAAAAGAGGTGCTTACTAAAGCCACCCCTGAAAGACGCCGCCGTTTCTTTGAAGAGCGGGTCAGCGCAATTTCGCACACAGGCAAACTGGTGGCAACTCCCACTTTCGACCTTGAAAAGTATCCGGGCGTTTTGAACTACAAGATCAAAGCTGCCAACTTTTTGAGCAGGACCGGCGCATTCCGCGTCATGCCGCTGCCCCGGTACGATCTGCTGCTCCGGACAGGCGCCTTGCCCGTTGCCGGAAAACGGACCACACCTTACTGGCGCAATCATGCTGATAGATTGGCTCTGCGCTACACGATCACTCCTCCTCCCGGGTTTGCCGCCCTTCAGGGACGGAAAGAGAAGGTGCAGATCGGCAAGTATGGTTCGGCGCAATTTACCGAGACCTGTTCCGCTTTGTCCGGTCAGCTCTCTCTCTACAGCCGTCTCTATCTGCCGGTGGAGCTGGTGGATGTTGTTGACTTTTGTGAGTTGGAAAAACGCAAAGTGCAGGTCTCTCATCCTGAGGCGGATCGGGTGATATTCAAACAGATTTCCGGAACTCCCGGAAAAAGTGTGAGGTAATACAAGGTCATGGTCATCAAAACTTTGGAAGTCGGTCCTTTTGAAACCAACTGCTATCTGGTTTTTACAGAGGAAAACAGACATCTCTATATCATCGACCCCGGCGATGACGGGGAAAGGATCGTGGAGGAGGCAAAACAGTTCAACTTTGAAAAAGTGGAGCTGCTGCTGACCCATTTTCATATCGACCACATCAATGCTGTGGGCTATTGCGCAAAAGCACTGGGGTGCGATCATGTGCGGCTCAGGGAACCGGATCATGCTTATTACCTGAGCGCTTCAAACTGTCTGCCCCCTTATTTCCCTGAACCCGTGAAAAATCCGCCCCGTCCGGCGGATTATGAGGAAAATCCTGATTTCACCGTGCTGGCGCTTCCCGGACATACGCCGGGGGGAGCCGGACTCCTTTTCGGCAAGGATCTTTTCTGCGGGGATACCCTTTTCCTCAACTCCTGCGGAAGAACAGATCTTCCGGGAGGCGATGATAGGGAGATCACCCGGTCGCTTCTGGATGTACTCATGGCTCTGCCTGATGATGTGAAGGCACACTGCGGCCATGGGGCTGTAACAACAATCGGCGCTGAGCGCCGCAACAATCCTTATATCAATGGAACTTACTTATGAAGGCTGAAATTCTCGAAAATGTCAATCTGAAGGGGGATTATTTCCAGATCCGTTTTGCTGCTCCTGAAGTGGCTGAATCTGCGAAACCCGGTCACTTTGTCCATGTGCGGATAGATGAAAGACGGGACTTTATGCTCCGCCGTCCTTTCAGTATCAGAGATGCCAAAGATGGCGTCGTGACTCTGCTTTACAAAGTGGTGGGCAAAGGCAGCGCCGCTTTGAGCAAACTTGAAAAGGGGGCATGCTGCGATTTGCTGGGTCCCCAGGGGAGACCCTTTACACCTCAGAAAGATCACCGTGCTTTGATCATCGTGGGGGGATACGGTGCCGCCGCCACCTGGCAGTTGACCCGTTCCATGCCCGGCGGCGTGGTGCTTCTGGGAGCCCGCAGCGCCGATGATCTGCTGCTGGCTGATGAATACGCCGCAGCAGGATACGATGTTCGGATCGCCACCAATGACGGTTCGGCAGGCAAAAAGGGATTCGTGACCGAATTGATCCCGGAGCTTCTTGCCGCCCCCGGCGACAAGCCCTTTTTCGTTTACGGATGCGGGCCCAAACCCATGCTGATGGCACTTGCCGCTTTGATGAGGAAAGAAAAAATGGCTGGTGAGTTGAGTTTGGATGAAATCATGTGCTGCGGGGTCGGCAGCTGTTTCGGATGTGTTGTCAAGGTCAACGATGAAAATTCCCCTGACAAATTCCGTTACGCCCGCAGCTGTAAAGAGGGGCCGGTGTTTCCGGCTGAAGAGATCTATATCGGAGAAATGTGAAAATGAGTGTGGATTTAAGTGTTGATCTGGGCAAGTTCCAGTTGAAAAATCCGGTGCTGACCGCTTCCGGAACCTTTGGCTACGGTGAAGAATATCACGATTTTTATGACATTTCGCAGCTGGGGGCTGTGACTGTCAAGGGGATCCGCATGACTCCTTCACACGGCAACCCCATGCCCCGGGTCGCCGAGGTCACAGGCGGTATGCTCAACGCTATCGGACTGCAGGGACCCGGCGTTGATAAATTTCTCCACGACGACCATTACATGCCCTTTCTGCGGAAAGTCGGAGCAACGGTCATAGTGAACATCTGGGGAACCTCCATCGGCGAGTACGGAGAGGTCGCCGCCCGGCTGGAAGCTGAAAAAGAGGGGATCACCGCTCTGGAAATCAATATCTCCTGCCCCAATGTGAAAGCAGGGGGCGCCGCCTTTGGAACAGAGCCCGCTCTGGCGGCTCAGGTGGTCCGTGAGGTGCGTAAAAATACCTCTTTGCCCCTTATTACAAAACTTTCCCCCAATGTGACCTCCATCGGCGAATTTGCCAGGGTCGTGGAAGCCGAAGGCAGCGATGCTGTTTCTCTCATCAACACCTTTACTGCCATGGCTATCGACATCGAAACATGGAAACCTAAAATCGCCAACCGTACCGGAGGACTTTCCGGTCCGGCGGTGAAACCGGTGGCGATCCGTATGGTCTATGATGTCTACAAGGCGGTCAGCATCCCCATTATCGGCATGGGCGGTATCTGCGACGGTGCGGATGCTGTGGAGTTTCTGCTGGCAGGAGCTTCTGCTGTGGCTGTGGGAACGGCAAACTTTGTTGATCCCTATACGCCCCTCAAGGTCATTGAGTACCTCAGAGAATACATGGAACGCCGCGGGATCACTCATGTTTCCGAGCTGGTGGGCGCTGTCAAGTGTTGAATGATCCCAAAAAAAAGTTTGGAGATGATCTTATAATTATGAGTGATTTGAAAAAATTGCTGCTTTCAGCTGTTCCGGATTTGAAGCTGGTGGAAAATATTTCTTACAAAGAGATAACCACCATCGGAGTGGGCACATCTTTGCCCCTTCTGGCTGATATCGCTTCTGTTGAACAGCTTAAAAAGGTACTCAAAACTCTTGATGAGAGTTCTTACCCTTTCTTCATCCTTGGCGCCGGGAGCAACCTGATCGGCATGGATTCACCCTATCCCGGTGTGGCTCTGCGCCTTGACAGTGCAACATTCGGGTCAGGGGAGTTTTCCGGACTTTTCATGCGCTGCGGCGGTGCATTGAGGCTTTCCCGTGCCGCCCGGATGGCTGCAGAGCAGGGACTTGCCGGACTTGCCGAACTCAGCGGGATCCCCGGAACCATGGGCGGTGCCGTCAGAATGAATGCCGGAGCTTCCGGGCAGGAGATCGGGACTCTTGTCCACGAACTCAAAGGCGTGACTTTCAAAGGTGAAGAGTGGAGCGCCAAAGGCAGTGAGATCAATTTTCTTTACCGGGGCTCCACGCTTCCGGCTGATGTGATCGTCACTGAGGTCAAACTTGAACTCTCCCGAAGCACTGTTGAGTGTGAGAAGGAAAAAATCAAAGTGGAGCTTGAAAGGCGCAAAGTCAGAGAACCTGCGCTCCGCTCCGCCGGATGCACTTTCCGCAATGTCTCCTCTCTTGAGCCTGCCGGAAAGCTCATTGATGAAGCCGGACTCCGGGGATTCAGACTGGGGGATCTGGAAATCAGTTCCCTGCACGCCAACTTTATCGTCAATCACGGCAGCGGCAGCGAAGCTGACTACATGCAGCTGATCCGGTTGATCCGCCGCACTGTTGCCGAGAAACAGGGCTTCTATTTGCGGCGGGAGACCTGTTTCGTCAATCCCGATGCCCAGAAGATCATCGACCGTTTTATTGCTCCTTTGAAGGTGAATGTCCTTTGCGGAGGAGACTCCAGTGAAAGAGAGGTCTCTTTGAAAAGCGGCGCTGCCGTGGCAAAAGCTCTGGAAAATTGCGGCTACGAGGTGATCCTTACCGATTTGAAAAAGTGCGAAGTCCTTCCGGAAATGCAGAACAGCGATGCCGTTTTCCCCATACTCCACGGCGGATTCGGTGAAGGCGGCGAGCTGCAGGATATGCTGGAACAGCATCTCATCAAATTTGTGGGTTCAGACTCTGTGGCAAGTGCCCTTATCATGGATAAAATCGCCACAAAAACCATGCTGGACCGTTTCGATCTGCCCACTGCCAGATGGTGTGTGGTGGATAAAGAGCACCGTGAGTTCCCCGAAAAACTCCAGTTGCCTTTTATGGTGAAAGCTCCCCGGGAAGGCTCCAGTGTGGGGATCGTCAAAGTGGAAAACCGCTCCCAGTGGGAGCAGGCTCTTGAACAGGTCTTTGAACACGCAGACACTTTGCTGGTGGAAGAGTTTGTTTCAGGCGTTGAATTGACCGTCCCCGTGGTCAACGGAGAGGCCCTTGATGCCATTGAGATCCGGGCTCCCCACGGTTTTTACGATTACGATGCCAAATATCTTTACAAAAACGGTCATACCGAGTACTTGTGTCCGCCTCAGAATGTCTCCCGGGAAATCGTTGAACGCGCCCGGCAGATTGCCGTCGATTTCAACCGCTTTTCCGGGGCACGGGATATGCTCAGGGTGGATTTTATCGTCAATGCCGAGGGCGTACCGTTGGTCCTTGAAGGAAACAATCTGCCCGGATTCACCGCCACCAGTCTTGTGCCCAAAGCTGCCGCTGCGGCGGGGATCAGCTTTGAGCGTCTGACCTCCTCCATGATCCGTGCGGCACTGCTGCGCCGTGCTGAAAATCCGGGGAGCCCTGTTCCGGCAAAGGGAGGCAGTCAGAGGGAGAACAATGTGGTCAATCCGGCACTTCTGGCATGTAACCGCTGGCTGCTGCGCGCCATATTGCTCCTCAATGCCGCTTTTCTGGTTGTTCTGGCAGTGCAGTTTTTCCAATTCGGAGTGGTTTCCTGGCCTCTTTATTTCTCAGCACTGCTGATGCTTCTGGTCGAACCGGTAGTTTTATGGTTGAGGAGTCTTGAAAAATGAAAAATTTATGGGTTATATGTTTTCTTGTTTTCACTATGGCTGCAGGAACCGGGTTCCTGAAAATCGGTGCCCCGGCGCCTGAATTCGGAAAAGGCGTATGGACCAAAGGGAAAAAATTCTCACTGGGAGTTTCCAGAGGCAAGCAGATGGTTGCCATCCTTTTCTGGCAGCCGGATCACTCCAACATCGTTGCGATGCAGAATTTCAGCCGTTATGCCCATCAGATGAAGAACGGTTCTGTGGGATTTGCCGCCGTGGCTGTGGGATCTTTGCCCAATGTTGCAAAGTTTCCTCTGCTCCCGCAGCTGGGGACGATCCCTTTGCTTATCGACTCTGATAAGGTCAATTTCAAACTCTTCCTCAGAGCCGAAAACCGTCTTCCCATGGCGGTGCTGATCGGCAAAGACGGCAAACTGCTCTGGCGGGGAAATCCGGGAGGGCTTCCCCGGATCATCAACGCAGTTGAAAAGAAAAAGTACGATCAGAAAAAAGTTACCGGTGACGATGATTTCAACGCCGCCTTTACCGGAATGATCGTCAAAAGCAACTACAAAGGAGCACTTGCGCTGCTGGAAAAAGAATTGAGCCGTCCCGGTGTCAACCCCAGAGAGATCGTCGCTCTTCAGGTGGGGATCCACTACCGCCGGTTGAACTCTGCCGAAAATGCTGTTGCTGCGCTCCACCGTGCCCAGAAAAGATATCCCCTTGATCCGGGATATTATGAGATGGAGCTGAAAATGCTGGAGCTGGGACATCTGGAAAAGAGGAAGGGGGAATTTTATTTCCGCCTGACCAATGTTTTCAGAAATCACCCCCGGATCCTGCTCAAGTTTGTGACGGCTGAGTTGAACCGTCCTTTTGCTCAGATGGAGCCTGTCCACATTTACACTGTGGCAAGAGCCGCCGCCAATGCCGGGAAATATGCCAGCAAAAGAGAAAAGGGCAGGGCACTGCTCTATTATGCCCAGAGCCTCTACTGCCTCGGACGGGTCGATCTTGCACTCAAGGCGTCAGAAGAGTCTTTGAAGTTTCTCAAAGGCGCCAAAGAGTACACTCAGGCTGCGGAAATCACCGGATTTTACAGAAAACTGGTTGACTTTTCACCCAAAATCGTGAAATAATCCGGTGCACAACTGTTTTAGAAGGAATTACGGAATATGAGAAAAGCTTTTTGGATGACATTGTTGTTCTGCGGTACTTGTCTGCAAAGTGCCATCTACTATGTTTCCCCCGATGGAAACAACAAAAATCCCGGCACCGATCCCCATTTCCCTTTGAAAAGTATTACAGCTGCTTTGCGAAAAGTGAAATCCGGTGACACCGTTATGCTCAAAGGCGGCATTTACCGGGAGCAGATCGCATACAATTTCAAGGACCCCAATTTACAGCCCATCACCATCAAAGCTTTTCCCGATGAAACCCCTGTGATCACCTGGGGATGGGATGTGAAAAACTGGAAAAAAATTCCCGGTGGACTTTTTTCTGCCCGGTTCCCTTATGCTGTCTGCGAATTGTGGCAGCGGATCACCCTTGACCGTTATCTCAAAGTCAATTCCATGGCGCTGCTGAAAAAACAGCCGGGCAGCTTCTGGCAGGATGAGAAAACAGGAATGATCTATGTCAATCCCCTCAACGGTTCCTGGCACGCCGACCCTGAAAACGCCGGTTTTGTGGCTATCCCCTTTACCACAGGCATCAGACCTTCTTCTTTGAAAAGTACCTCCCGTTCCCGTCGTACCGGTATCTCCCTTGTGGGGAAAAATCTTCACATCGACGGCATTTCACTTGAGTATCACTCAGACGCAGCCTTTTATCTGCGGGGACGGCAGAAGGATCTTTTTTATGGTTCCGGATCTGTACGCAACTCCACCGCATTCGGCAGCAACTGCGGTTTTTCGGTGGGGTGGTATGTTGACGGCTTCACTTTTGAAAACTGCCTCTCTCTCCGCAACAGCGGTGCGGGTATCCATTTGGGTGCTTATCTCCGCAACATCAAAGTTGTCAACAACTTATTGCTCAACAACGGTTCGAGTCTTCCCTTTTACGGCAACTATAAGGCGGGGGGAGGACATGTTTATAATCTTGCCCGCTATGGGGACGCTCAATCGTACTTTGTCGATGTCATCGGCAATAAGGTCCTCTCTCTTGACAAGTCCCGTAAAGGCGGGGTGATGCGCTTTAAGAGCGGGATCAGCAGACACACCAACCAGCTCAACAATCTTTTTGCAGGCAGCGGAGCTGTTTTGTACTCCGTTCCCGGGAGTACTGCCACTATCAGAAACAACACTGTCATTTCCGGGAAATTCAATTTTACTGTTCCCAATACCGGGGAAAAATATACTCCGGATATGAAAGATAATCTGGAGCTTGTGGGCAGAAACTGGAAAAAGAGTGTGCGCTTTGTGAATCCTGAAAAATACGACTACCGCCTTTTGCCTGACTCCAAATATCTGGGCAAAGGATTTGCGCCAGGTCCTGCTCCTGTCTGGTTTGTGAAACCCGGGACCAAAGGCGGAGACGGCAGAACTCCTGAAAAAGCCTTGAATTCCCTTGCATTGCTGCAGACAAAGGTCAAAAGCGGGGACACTGTTTATTTTATGAAGGGCAATTACACCGGGCATGTCACTTTCAAAAACTTGAAAAATGTGACCTTTTCTGACAAAAGTTTCAACACTGCCAGTTGGAAGGATTTCAGCATCGCTTTTGAAAATTGCTCCGGGATCCGTTTGGAAAATATGGATTTCCGCAAAGGGAATTTTTCTTTCAAAAACAGTGTTTGCAAATTTTCAGAAAATCTTTTTGCCGATACCGCTTTTGCCGCTCAGGGAGGAAAAGTGGTTTTTGCCAACAACCGTTTGGAACACAGTTCAATCAAGAGCTCCGGGCGGGCGGTTTTCAGGGAAAACATCATCAATATGTTCAAAGTTGATGTTAAAGAGGGCGTTTCAGAACACAACGGCTTCATGACCGCTCAGGAGCTCAAAAAGTGGGCTTTCAAAGAAAGTTTCAAAAGTTTCGTTGCCGGCGTCAATGGGCGTATTCCCCTTAAAAATGTGGTCTGCGGCTCCCGGGGAACATGGATCGGCGGCAGAGCCATTCCAGACCGTATCCCGCCTTTGGAACTCAAGTACGCCAGAGTGACTCCTCTGAGCTGCGGTACCAAAGCCGTGGTCTCTTGGGAGACTCCAAAAGATTATGTCCAAGCCTATGTGACGGTCAGACAGGGAACGAAACTGGTCTGTGATGGGCGTGTCCCTTTCGGGGATTATTTGAGCACTGCCGGTTCTTTTTGTATTCCCGGACTGAAACCGGGACTGGAATACAAAGTCCTTCTCCGTCTTGCCCGCCACAATGAAGAGACTTCCGCAGTGCGGGAGTTCAAATTGGTCATGCCCCGGAAAAAACAAATTGCAAAGTCTTCCATTATTGAGGTCGGCCCCGGAAAAAAATACACTTCTGTGGCTGAAGCTGTGCTTTCTGCGTCCAATGGAAGCACCATCCTTGTGGCACCCGGGATCTATCCTGAAATGATCAATGTCTATGCCGACAATATCACCATCAAAGCTTCAAAGCCCGGAACGGTCAAGTTCAGTGCTGAGTATATGTTTGATTATGTGATCCGGGCAGCCAATGTCAAGGGACTTACCGTTGACGGTATCGACTTTACCGGCGGCCGTTATTCCGCCAGTGCCAAGATGATCGACATCACCCGCTCTGAGAAGATACGCATCCTCAACTGCCGGTTCTTCCCCGGCGTCAACAGAAAGATGAGCAATCTGCAGATCTGCGGTCGTTATGTCAAAGGTTTTGAGGTCAGAAATTGTGTCTTTGATAAAGGATTCCACAGCCTCTGGCTTATGGAGTCAGGAGATGTGGTCGTTGACCACAACACCTTCTGGGGCATCGGTATCAACGCCATCCATGTGGGGGGCGGACATGGCGAAAAAGTGACCATTACCAACAATCTTTGTCAGGATGTGGTTTCAAATCATAATTCTCCTGCCATTTCAGTGGGACACCGCAAGATCAAACTGGTGTGCAACTGGAACTTGTACTGGTTTACCAGAAAGCACTGCCCGAAACAGAAGGTTTTCGGCTGGGGAGGCAAATTGGGGATCCATGCTGTCGGTCAGGTGATGCGGCAGGATTCCTTTGTGACCATCGAAGAGTGCCGCAAACACTACGGCGTTGAGAAAAACGGACTCTTTGCCGATCCGAAGATGAAAGATCCTGAGCAGGGGGATTTTTCCCTTGCTGCTGATTCTCCTGCCCGCAAGCGGGGCAGCGACGGCAAGGATATCGGCGCTGACCTGACGGTGTGGAGCAAGTAAGGGTTTTTAAACAATGCGTTCTTTCTTTCTCTGGGAAATAGTAAACGGTATAAGGCACCTCTTGAGCCTCCGGGACAAGTGGTGCCTTGCGGGGATCGTTTTGCTGCTCTGCATCGGAGCACTTATGGAAATCGCAGGCATCGGGCTGCTTCTTCCGTTGGTCGCCGTTTTTACCAAACCGGAACTCCTTGAGCAGAACGCCATATTGAAGTGTTTCAGACAGCTTTTCAGTTGGGCGGATGAAAAGGAATTCATGTTGATCTGCTGCGGCTGCATCGTATGTATGTTTACAGTGAAGAATCTTTGGCTTTTCTTCACCATGCGTTTGTATACCTCTTTCACTTTCAGGCGTTTGGGAGATATCGGCACCCGCCTTTACTGCGTGTTTCTTTCCGGGAAATACCGGATTTTTCAGGAGTACGGCAAAGTAGAACTGCAAACCATTCTCAACAAGATCGATCAGCTGGGCTTCATGGTATTGATGCCCTTTATGGTTCTGGGAGTCGATTTTTTGACGATTTTTTTCATTGTCGGGATGTTGCTTTTTACGATCCCGAAGGTGGTCATCAGCTGCACTCTGATCCTTGGGGCAGGAAGTTTGCTGATTTATTTCCCCTTGAGGAAATTCAACTGGAATCTGGGGGAGGGAATGAACCTTGTTTACAGCAGGCTCAATAAAATTTCCCTTTATTCCCTTGAAGACATAAAGACCGTAAAGGTACTTGGTTTGGAAAATTTCTTTGCTGCCGCTTACGGAAATGTCCGAAAAGAGCGCAGTCGTTTGGAAACAAACTATTACCTCACCGGGCAGATCCCCCGGCTGGTTCTTGAAATTCTTGCCGTTTTCTCTTCTTTGGCGATTTTTGCTTTTATGCTTTGGAGCGGGGAAGCCATTGGAACTGTTATTCTCAGCTTCAGTCTTCTTATTGCAGCCATGTCAAGACTGCTGCCCGCCATTTCACGGATCAATTACTCCTTGACGACCATCCGTGTGGGGGCTCCTATTTTCCGGGAGATCATCGCAGCGATCCGGTGGGAACAGGAAGAATTGGGGGATCGGGAAGAAAAGCTTTCATTCAATGAAGAGATCAAGGTTGAAAATCTTTCCTTTGCCTACCCCGGGAGTGACCGCAAAGTCATTGACGGTTTGAGTTTCAAATTGAAACGCAACAGCTCTCTTGCGGTGACAGGACCCACAGGGGGCGGTAAAAGTACCCTTATTGATTTGCTTCTGGGGCTTCAACAGCCTCAGACAGGGACCATTTCAGTGGATGGAAAGGATATCTCTCTTGCCATGGGGGCATGGCGCAGGATGATCGGTTTCGTTCCCCAGCATATTTTTCTTGCAGATGACTCCATCGTTGCCAATGTGAGTATGGGGAATACGCCTGACAAGATCGACCGCCACCGGGTCAGAGAGGTGCTTCGCATTGCCCAGTTGGAGTCCTTTGTGGATTCTCTGCCCGAAGGAATGGATACCTTGATCGGTGATAACGGAATACGCCTTTCCGGAGGACAGCGGCAGCGGCTGGGCATCGCCAGAGCCCTGTACCGGGATCCGGAAATCATTATTTTTGACGAAGCCACCAGTGCTCTTGATACGGAAACAGAAGAAGAGCTTATCAAAGCTCTTGACGGACTTTACGGGCAGAAGACATTGATCATGGTGGCGCACCGCCTCAGTACCGTTGAAAAATGCGAACAGCGCATTGAAATCAAACCCGCTGCCAATGAATGAGATTCAAAGCAGATAACGCACCGCCCGGGCGATATCGGCATTGAGCGCGGCGTTGCTGACACACTCCTCTTTGTGACCGGGGATAAAGTTGATGACTTCACCGCCCCAGGGGGTGAAACTTGAGGTGCATTGGGGATAAGTTTTGCCGTTGACATCGCATGTCATGAGACAGGAGACGGGAGAGGTCTGTTCAAGGTCGATGTAGATCTCATCCTCAGGCAAATCAAAGTTTTCAAGTTCCCCGCACAGGGGATGGCGGCATTTGCACACCTCAACATGACAGGGCGCCTTGGGATGGGTGGAGCGCTCCACGCCATCGGGATCGTTGGGGCGCACCCAGCGCACTCCCGTGATCTCCCGCCACCACTGCCACTGCCAGAATGCGGCACTTGAGCCGTGGAGCAGCAGCATATTGCCTTTGCGTTCACAATATCTTTTTACGGCACCTTCCGCCCCGCTGCCGGGATGGGGCAGGGAACAGGTGCCGCCAATGAGGTGGAGTATGAGAAGATCGCACTCCTTTTCCCATGAACCTTCTTCAAGAACAGTGAAATCATCTTCAAAAAAGCGAACCTTTTCTTTCAAATCACAAGGGAGATTCTGAAAGATATTTTTACCGGCATGGGTATTGTAATGATTGTCCGAAAAGAAGAAGATCATGGGAAAAGCCTCTTTTATTTGTTTTTCAAGCGTTCAGCCAGTTCTTTTTTACGCATCTTGAGGATCTCTGCCTCCTTTTTGACCTTGTAGAAGGGATCAAGGGGATAGCAGCCGGAGACAAGTCCGTTGCGGGGAGCTGTGGTGCAGTCGCCGAAGGTGCGGCAGAGTTTTTTGGTCTGCATGGGATTTCCGGCGAGGGAGTCTGCACAGATCTCAGGATAAGCAAGCGCCTGTCTGCCGATACCCACAAAGTCCGCCTGATTGTCCCGGACGACTCTCTGGGCGATGTTGACCATGTATTCCTGCAGACAGCTGTAACCGGAACCCACCAGTTTGATCCTGTCGCCGAACTCTTTTTTGAGTTCCGCCACAGTCTCGATCTGGCGGCAGGCGCCTGCCACAGGATCTTCCGGGGGCAGATAGCCGTCCCAGACAGGATAGTAGGCAGGGCGCTGGAAATGAGGATTGTAGTAGGGACTGCATACAGTGGTGCAAACCAGTTCAATGCCCAGCTTGCAGCAAAGTTCCAGGAACATCTTTGTTTCAGTCAGATCACGCCCCAGACCGGTCCCGTCGCCGCCGAAGGCGTAGGGATAGCTGCCGACCTTGACATTGCCCCGTTCCATGGGGACGCCGCGGCGGTCAGTTCCCGGCTCAAAGGGAATGCAGTCAAAGAGAGAAAGGCGTGTGGCAATGGCAAGACCGGGAGCGGATTCACGGATCGCTTCAACGATCTCTCTGAAGAATCGGGTACGGTTTTCAAAAGAGCCGCCGTAGGCGCCGGGACGGGTGAAGGCACTGAGAAATTCATGCCCCAGATAACCGTGCGCCATTTTTACATCCACAAAGTCGAAACCCAGTTTCTGCGAAAGCACCGCAGCTTTGGCAAAGTGTTTCACCACATTGGGGATCTCGCTGTCGCTGATCACATTGGCAGAAGTGCAGTGGAATCTTTCATCCAGAAGCGGATGGGCATAAGCTGTGACGGATTCAAGTTTTGCATCATCATGGGGATGACTGTAACGGCCGGAGTGGGTCAGCTGCAGACCGATCAAAGTATCATCAGCAGTGCCGAAACGCCCGGCATGGGTTTTACGCATTTCTTCAAGCAGAGCCCCCAGTTTTGAAGCGTTGCTTTCGGTGAGCATAAGCTGGCGGGTGTTGCTTCTGCCGGACTCCATGACGGCGCAGGCTTCGCATCCGAAAAGGAGCTTTGCGCCTGAAATGGCAAAGTTGTGCCAGCGCCGTCTGGTCAGATCACTGGGGGCGCCGTCGCTTTCGCAGTCCCACCCTTCCATGGGGAGAATACACCAGCGGTTGCCCACTTTGCGGGAGTAGACTTCAATATCCTGTGCCATGGGTGAAAGGGGGGCACTTTCAATGACATCGTCAAGTTCCTGCTTCACGCCGATAGAACGCAAATGGGCGCGGAATTCAGCAGGGGTTTTGAATGATGATATCTTGGGGATCGTTGTGTTGCTCATTTATTTTTTTCCTCCATAACAAAAAACTGATTGCCTTCAGGGTCAACACCTCTGCGGCACTCATCGCATCCGAGATGAAAAGTTTCTTTGAATAAGGGAAAACCAGCTTTTTTCAACCGGGCTTCCAGGGCTGCCATGTCGTCAGTGGTGAAAAAACAGCTTGCTGCTGCGGAGCCGTGTTCAAGAAACTTTGCTGTCGTTTTGATAAGGTAGAGACCGGAGTCCTCCCCTATCCGGTAAAAGTTGCCGAAAGACGAGATCACTTCAGGAGTGCCGATCTGCAGTACATCTCTGTAAAAGTTGTCGCACAAGGGCAGATCGTTCACCTTGATGATAACAGCACTTCTCATAGATCACTTCTCAACTTCACGGGAGAACACAGCATTGAATGAATCTGCAAGTTCAATATATTCTTTGATGGAAAGTTTTCCATCCCGCTTTGCGGCGATCCTTTTTGCCGCTTCGGCGTTGTTGCTCAGCAGGTCGATGGTGATGGCTGCCAGTATCTTGGCGTTGGTGACATATGCTCTGGTTTTGTCCGCGATCCTGTAGCTGACGCCGTGAGAGGTTCCCACCGCCCCTGCAGTGTAGCCGTGGAGTGTGGGCATGATGGTGCTCAAATCTCCCATATCGGTGGAACTGCATCTGTCAAATGAACCGTGGTTGGGTATTTCAGGGTCGATCTCTTCAACGGCATCGCAGTAGAACTGCTCAAGCTCTTTTTCATCGTACTGGGGCATGTATCCGGGAATGGTGTTGATTTCCACACCGGCGCCCACAGCCAGAGCAGCGCCGTTCATGGCACGGTCAAACTCTTTGTGGAGGATCTGGAGCATCTTGATGTCATTGGCACGGATCAGGAACTCCATCTTGCACTTGTCGGGGATAATGTTCACCACATCGCCCCCTGCGGTAACGATGCCGTGGATACGGACTGTGGGATTCATACCCGCCCAGCGTTCCCGCAGCAGACCCACAGCACTCTGGGCAAGGGTCATGGCGTGGAGCGCATTGATACCGCCGCCGGGAGCGGCAGCGTGGCAGGCAAAGCCTTTGAAAGTCACCTTTTTGGTAATGAATCCGTTGTGGGTGCCGTAGGCATAACCGCCTGCACTGTGAAGCATGTAAGAAAGTGCCACATCATCAAAGACACCCCGTCTGATCAATTCGCCTTTGCCGCCGAGAGAAGCGATCTCTCCACGGGAAATCATGTCGAGGCGTTTTTCGATCTCAATACATTCCTCAGCAGGGACGGCGATAAAGGCGATCTTGCCGCTGAGTTCTTTTTCGATCCCGGCGGCGGCGATGCCGATGGCGGCGCCCAGCATTCCTGCCATACTGGCGTTGTGTCCGCAGGAGTGGACAGCGCCTGTTTCAGGATCACATTCAGGATGTGTCGGCAATATCAGGGAGTCCATTTCGCCCAGCATGGCGACGGTGGGACCCTCAGAAGAAAAGTTCATATCCCCCCTGACTCCTGTCAGACCCAGTTTTTCCTGAGTCGGCAAATTGAGTGATTTGAAGATTTTTGCCGCCAGGGCAGCGGTCTTGTACTCTCTGTAACCGGGCTCCGGATTTTTCCAGATGGTGTCGCCGATCTCAATGATCTCATCTGCATGGGCATCAATGGCGGCAAAGACCTTGTTTTTCAATTCTGCATTTGTCATGGATAAAACCTTGCTCCTGTGTAAATGATTTATTGTGTTTTGGGGGAGTGAAACGCCTATATGCGCACCTGAGGCTGCATACGGTAGTAAGCGCCTCCCAAAAGTTTGACCGCTGTTTCAGCGACATTTCTGGGGTCTGTAAAACCTTTGACAAAGAGGTCAAGGTATACAGTGCGGGGCTCAGTTGCAACGGAACCTGAAAGGCATCCGTTTTCAAGGAGTTGAACAAAATTGAACCATCCATCCTGCTCCGGAGTCACAGTCAAAGTGCCGCAGGGCTTCAAACTGGTGAGTTTGAGAAACTCTTCCACAAAGTTTCTGAAAGATTCTTGTGAAGCAACATCAATGCCGCTGCAGCTGCAGATATCCATGGCGCTTGAAATAGCTCTGGCGCCGGTCTCTTCGCAGCGGTTTTTCCACGAAAGCTGAAAACTCCGGCAGTGCTGCTTTTCAACGACAGGAACCATCCGCTCAATACCATTGTGGCTGACGATCCCCCGATTGATCAAACTGGAAACGGTCCATTGTTTGGAGGAGATCCCCTGAGCGATCACTTCGATGGCTTTGTCGAAATCAACGCCGTCGCCGCATGTGAAAAGGTCAACAGCGGCATATTCATGTTCCGGCCAGGCGTGAACAGCAAAGTGTGATTCGCTGATGACGATCACCCCGGAGACACCCTGGGGAACAAATTGGTGGAATTGGGAGTCTATGACCGTGGCGCCTGAAGCATGGGCAGAGTCAAGAAAAACCTTTTCCATGAGAGAGGCATCTGCCAGTTTGGCAGGATCACAGTCATAGAATTCAACTGTCATCTGGCGTCCGAGGGCGAAATCAGGCTCCCGGACGCTTTTTCCGGAACGGGGATCGATCATGGCTGTCAGCGTTCGGCAGTAATGGAGGGATCGATCTTGCAGGAGCTGTTGATCTCTTCCATCAAAGCCCCCTGAAGAAGCTGAGCCTTCTGCATACGCACGATCATCATATACTGGCTCTCTTTGCCGGTGTAATTTTTGTAATCAGGAGCCTTTCTTGCTTTCAGTCTGACCATCTGCAGATTGGTCATGGGGGCAGAAATGGTTCCGGGCTTCATCTCCACCGCTGCCATGGCTGCCTGCTGATATTTGAAATCAGTCGGGGGAGTTGCAAGAGAGAATTTCAAGTCTTTGTATTTGACATTGGTCAGAGACTTGAAGGCTTTTTCCTGTTGGGCAGCGGGCAGTTTGCGGATAGCAGTGAAAGCTGTCTCAGCGGTTTTACGGGCAGCTTTGTAGAGATTTTCCTGCACCAGATCAGCGCGGACTTTGGCAAGGACTTCATCCAGCTTGGCATCTCTGGTGGCGGTACGGCTGCGCAGAAATCCGACGCAGGCACTGTCAGAGGTGGAGACGGCTCTGGTAACAGGATTACCGGCGATCTGGTTGAGAGCGTTCACCAGATCAGCAGAGTGGATGGAACCGATACTGCGGGCAGTAAAGGCGACTTTGGAGTTTTCCATGACAGGGAGTTTGAGCTTATCGGCAACGCTGCGGAAGGCTTTGACCTTATCAGCTTGTTTGTCGGCGGCAGCGACGGCATCACCGGCATTGACGGCGAAATCTTCTGCGGCGCGGAGAGCCAGATCGGTGCTTTCAATTTTGACAAACTCATCACGGACTTTAGCTTTGGCAGCATTGAAGGCGAGGGTTTTGCCGTTTTTGTCCTGGAAAAGAGATTTGTTGGCGTTGTAAAACTTCAACAACTCCTTGTCGGTCGCCTTTTTGGCAGCCTGAGCTGTGAAAAGAGAATTTTTGAACTCCACGACCATCACGTCAAGCCAGCCGGGGATCTTGTAGTTTTTGGCATTGGCACGGAAGAATGCCTGAACAGCTTTCTGCTCAGCAGCAGGGAGTTCGGCAATTTTGCGGGCATTGGGTTTGACCATCTTGGGCGCCTTGGCAAGCTGGAATTCAGCGACCTGGATCTCATATTCCGTATTGAAACGGCGGAAAAGATCCCGTGCTTCACCGGGGGTGACAACGACGGCGTTCTGTGCAGGATTCTGCATCTTGTTAAGGATGATGATCATGCGGATGGCTTCTTCGATATCTTCTTTGGTAACACCGAATCTGCCCAGATTGGCTTGGAGATTGTTGTACTTTTTGATATCAAACTTCTGGTTGGTCTGCAGCATGGGGTGCTGTTTCAAGGTGTCGGCAACTTCCTTGTCGCTGGCGGCGATACCCATTGTTTTTGCCTTTTCAAGGACGCAATAGAAGACGAACTGCTGTTCGACACCCACATCATTGACGGGGAATCCCAGCTGTTTGCACACCTCAAAGTTGCGGTGCACAGAACGCAGATCTTCGTATGTCACGGTCTTTCCGAAAGCGGTACCGACTTTGGCGCCGCTGCCGGTATCAGGACCGAATCCAAAGAAGGAACCGGGAACCATGAAGCCGATGAAGGAGATGATGATGACGATGGTGATCAATCCGAAAAGCCAGCGGCTGTGACGATGGAACACGCTGTTGAGTTTTTTGATGATCATAATTTTTTTCCTTTCCTGTGTGTTTTATTTGGATGTCTTTGGTGTTAACATGATTTCTGCTTCTTCCGGAACGATGGAGACGACCTCCATGCCGGGGATATTGATATTGCAGTGCAGCGGAAGCCGCTGCTTGCCGAAAGTTTTCAAATCAACTGCGTCCACATAGATCCGCACCTGGTCGTGGGTCAGAGCGGCAAGTTTTGCCGCAGGTCCCTTGAGAACCAGCTCTGCTCCGCTGCGGCGGGGCTGGAGCAGTTTCGCTTCGGTATTGCCCCCCGGCGGGAGCAGTACGGAAATCGGAATACGCATGGAGCGTTTGCTGTGCAGGGTGTACATATTGACCCGCACCAGAACTTTTTTGGGCGCTGCAGCGACTCCATCGGGCAGATGGAGCGGGGCGTTGAATTCAAAAAACTCCTGTGCACCATTCAAAGGAATGGGCGTGGTGTGGAGCTTGAGGAGTTCAGAGAGTACATTTTCCGGTCCGGTGATAAGAACTTTATCCGGGACTGTCTGCCATTTCAATCTTTTTCCACTGGGAACGGTACCGTCGAAGACAGGTTCGATACTGACATGGCGTTCGCCCCGGCTGAGCAGATTGAGTCTGAGGTTGCCGTCCTCAGGGAAATCAATGGAATGCAGGGAAAATTTCCGGTTGGTGATCCGGATATCTTTTGGGGTCACTTTGACCAGATAACTGCCATCGACCTGCCGGTTGTGGAGTCCGACTTTGACGGAAACCTGTACGCTGCCGTGAACGAATTCAACGCCGGGTTTTCCTTTCAAAGTCAGTGAAATCTCAGGCAGCTGCCCTGTAGGCTCCTGCAGTTCCGGCGCCAGTGCCAGTGTGACCGGCACCCGCACCCGGATCAGCTGTTTGTCGGAACTCAGCTGAAAGTTCAGGTGCATGTAAAGGAATATGGCAAAAGCAAGAGCAATGCCCCGGCGGAGCGGATCCCGTTTGATGAAAAGCCAGATCTTAGTCAGCATTTGAAGAACCTCCTCTTTCCTGTGTCTGGTTCAGCAAATGTCCGGACTGATCGCACTCTTCCATGGCAAGAAGGGTCTCAGGAATATCGGCGTCTGCCTTCTGGATGATGTACTGTTCAAGGAGATGCTCCAGCTGAGGAATGGAAAGATCCCTGTGGAACTCATCTTTACAGGTAATGCTGATGGCGCCCGTTTCTTCTGAAACCACCACACTGACTGCGTCCGTTTCGTCAGAGATCCCCAGCGCCGCCCGGTGACGGGTCCCCAGTCTGGGGGAAATTTTTTCGTTTCTGGTCAGGGGCAGAATGACCCGCGCCGCCTGTATGCGGTCATCACGGATGATGACAGCCCCATCGTGGAGAGGGGAATTGGGGAAAAAAATGGACTCCAGGACCAGAGCGTTCACTTTGATGTCAAGGGGGATGGAGTCGTCTATCAGCATTTGCAGCTTGATCCGGCGTTCAATGACGATCAGGGCACCGCACTTGCGCCGGGACATATCCCTTGCCGCAGCAACGATTTCGCCGATGAACTCCCTTTTTTTCTTGCCCTGCCGCACCATGATGCTGCCCAACTGAGCGAGCGCACGGCGCAATTCGGGCTGGAAAATAACGATCAAAGCCAGAAATGCCGAGGCGTAGATGGTTGAAAGAATGTAGTTGATGACCTGAAGCCCCAGCTGATTGGCTGCCAGTGCCAGAGCCATGACAACGATCAGAGCGCCGGTAAGGACCAGGGATCCTCTGGTATTTCTGAGATAATAAAGGAGTTCATTGATAACAACGAACAATATGGTCACTTCAAGAATGGCGCGGAGAATTGTGAAAATGGAATCCATTTTTTGTTATTCTCCTTTACTGATCCAGTTCATCTGCTGCCGCAGCGCTTTGACATTGTGGGTCCGGATCACTGCGGCACCTGAGGCAATGAGCTGAGACTCCAGCATGACGCTTTCAGCATTTCTGGAGTCAGGAGTTCCCCCCATGAAAGACTTGCGGGAAATACCCCACAGCCACGGAAATTCACGGGTAAACAAGGCAGCTTCACCGATCAGAGTACGGCACTGTTCAGGCGTTTTGGCAAAACCGACTCCCGGATCAAGCCAGATATTTTCTTTCAAAACGCCTGTTGCGACGGCATTTGATACAGCTTCAAAGAGTTCTTTTTCAACGGTTTGGCGCACTCCTTCCGGGTAAAGTTTGAAACACTCTGAATTCATATTCCCCGGAGTCCCGCGGGAGTGACAGAGGACCAGAGCCGCTTTGTGCAGTGCTGCAGCATTGAGCAGATCTCTGTCTCTGCCCATTCCGACATCGTTGATGATATCTGCGCCCTGTTCCAGAGCCGCCAAAGCTGTTTCTCCGTGGCGGGTATCCACACTGATAACCATGCGGGGCAGGGCGCTTCTCAGCTCTTTGAGCATCGGCAGCAGACGCCTGCACTCCTCTGCGGGAGTAACTGGAGTGCTGCCGGGGCGGGTGGATTCAGCCCCCAGGTCAAGAATGTCTGCTCCTTCCTCAACGAAGGCAAAAGCCCTCCTTACCGCAGACTCCGGAGCGGAAGATGGACCTTCGCTGAAGGAGTCGCCGGTAATATTGACGATGGCCATGATGGCACATCTGTTCAGTTGTTTGAGAAAAGAGGCAGGATCAAACATTATTCCTGTTCCGGAGTTTGTTCTTCTGCCACAGGAGTTTCCTGGGGAGGAACGGGCTCTTGAACTGTGTTTTCGTTTTCAGGCTGTTCAGTGGTGGCGGCGTTTTCAGTTTTTTCAGAAGCAGCCACTTTGGAAATACCTGTGATCCGGTCACCGTCGTTGAGGCGCATGATGATCACGCCCTTGGCGGCGCGTCCCACACGGCGGATCTCGTGGACAGGAATACGCACCAGCTGCCCTCTTTCGGTGGTCATCATCAGCTCATCCCCGTCAGTGACCTGAACGACGCCGAGAACCGTTTCGTTTTCACGCAGACGGACATTGACCACACCACGGGCGCCGCGGTTGGTCTTGCGGTAGGTACTGACACAGGAGCGTTTGCCCATACCGCCGGTGGTGACAACCAGAACTTCGGGACCGGTGGAGCTGGTATCCTCTTCTGCTTCAAGGGATTCGCTCAGATTGTCCATATCGTCTGCTTCGGCATCGGTCATGGATTCCGGCTCATCGTAAGAGTGTTCACGGATGATTTCCAGACTGACCACTTCGTCACCGGGGAGTTTGAAACGCATACCGGTCACGCCGCGGGCGGTACGACCCATGGGACGGATCTGATCGTCGTTCTGATCGAACCGGCATGCCATACCCAGCTTGGTGGAAAGCAATATTTCATCGCCGTTGCGTGAAATTGCGGCACCGATGAGATCGTCGTCCTCTTCGATGACCAGAGCACGCAGTCCGATGCGGCGCAGATTCTTGAAAAGCTGCAGTTCGGTCTTTTTGATGTATCCGGTTCTGGATGCCATGACGATGTATTTCTCAGGATCGGAAAGTTCTTCCTGAGTGACCGTCAGCATGGCGCAGATCCGTTCGCCGGGTTCCATTTTTACCAGATTGATGATGGCTCTGCCCTTGCCGGTACGGGAGCCTTCGGGGATCTCGTAGACATTGAGCCAGTACATGAAGCCCCGGTTGGTGAAGAAGAATATCAGATCGTGGCTGTTGGCGTTGAAAAGGTGTGCCACATGATCTTCTTCCCGGGTCTCCATGCCGATGATACCTTTGCCGCCCCGGTGCTGGACGCCGTAGGTGTCCGCAGGAATGCGTTTGATAAATCCTGTATCGGAAACGGTGATGACGCAGTTGTGGCGGGGGATCAGGTCGGCGATGTTGAGGTCGCTGTCGTCGGAGGTGATCTCGGTGAGGCGGGGAGACGCGTATTTCTCTTTGATCTCCAGAAGCTCTTCGCGGATAACGCTGATCCGTTTTTCACGGGAGCCGATCACCTCTTTCAGATAGGCGATATATTTCAAAAGTTCCTCCAGTTCGGCACGCAGGGCATCGACGGTCAAACCGGTGAGCTGGTGCAGACGCATATCGAGGATGGCGTTGACCTGGGGGACGGTGAATTCAAATCTTTCGATCAAAGCTGTTGCAGCCGCCTGACGGTTGGCGGATTTGCGGATGATGTCCACAACTTCGTCGATGGCATCAAGAGCCTTGAGGAGACCTTCAAGGATATGGGCGCGGGCTTCAGCTTTTTTGAGTTCAAAAAGTGAACGGCGCATGACCACATCCAGACGGTGGTTGATAAAGGCTTCAAGGACCTGAAGCAGGTTCATGGTCACAGGGCGGTTGTGGTCAACCACCAGCATGGTGCAGCCCATGACTGTTTCAAACTGGGTGTGTGAGAAGATCTGGTTCAGCACAACCTGAGCCACGGCGCCCCGCTTGATGTCGATGACCACCCGGATACCGGTACGGTCACTGGTTTCATCACGGAGTCCGGAGATACCGGTGATACGCTTTTCGTTGACCAGTTCGGCGATGCGTGCCACCTGCTGCGCTTTGTTGACGCCGAAGGGGACTTCGCTGATGATGATCTGCTCTTTGCCGTCTTTTTCAATGATGTCGGCACGGGAACGGATCCTGACACTGCCGTGTCCGGTCTGGTAGAACTGACGCAAGGTGTAACGCCCGCGGATGATGGCGCCCGTTGAAAAGTCGGGACCGGGAAGATAATCCATCAGTTCGTCCACGGTGGCGTTGGGGGTATCCAGCAGATAGATGGTGGCATCAATGACTTCCCCCAGGTTGTGTGTGGGTATATTGGTCGCCATACCCACACCGATACCGGTGCCGCCGTTGACCAGAAGCTGGGGAAAACGGGCAGGGAGAACGGTGGGCTCCACATCGGTTTCGTCGAATGTGGGCATCATATCCACGGTTTCTTTTTCGATGTCGGCGAGCATTTCGTCAGAAATCCGCTCCATGCGGCACTCTGTGTAACGGCTGGCAGCGGCGGGGTCGCCGTCCATGGTACCAAAGTTACCCTGTCCCTCAATGAGGGGCATACGCATGGAAAAAGGCTGAGCCAGACGCACCAGCGCGTCGTAGATGGCAGAGTCGCCGTGGGGGTGGTAGTTACCCATCACTTCACCGACCACCTTGGCGCATTTGACCGTGGCGTGGGATTTCGTGATACCCATCTGGCGCATAGCGTAGAGGATACGCCGGTTTACAGGTTTGAGACCATCCCGCACATCGGGGATGGCACGGCCCACATTGACGCTCAAGGAATACTGCATGTAGGCAGTATGCATGATCTCTTCAATATTGACCGGAAAATCTTTCTTTTCCAATTCACTCATAACAATCGTCTTCCGTCATAGTATAATTAATGTTTCAAAACATAAGCAACAGTTAAGAAAGACACATAGTGTCAATCAGATAATATACTCCAGAAAGTGTGAATAAACAAGTCCGCAAAATGGATTTTTGTCAAAAAATGGGAATCTTGAATTCATCCGGCGCAAAACGGGGATTGAGCTTGAAGCCCACCAGTTTGCTTTCGGTTTTGATACCGTTTGTCACTGACCTTGTCAAATCAGCCAGCATCATGCCTTCGTTGAGGGCGTAGTGGACCACGGTCGAACGGTAATCCAGAGAAGCTGAACCGATCTGGAGTTTGCCTGTGAGACTTCTGAGCCGAAAGTCTTTGGCGGAGATAAAAAGATCAAGGGCGTTGCTTTTGGGGGATTTACGGCAGCGCAGCAGATAAAATTCCTTGCCGTCGGCTGTTCCGCGCTTGATCTCAATATGCTTGAAGACACTTCCCAGCTCCATGACCGGATCTGCGATCTCGCGCATGGTCCGGAGATGGAAGAGCAGCTCTTTGTCCAGAGCTCTGACCTTCTGCCCCCGGTAGTCGATCATGTAGCCGCCGTCGTTGTTGAAGATATATCCGTGATGGAGTCCCTTGTCGTCGCTGGTTGTGATCTTAAAGTTGCCGGGGCGGGCGAATTTGACTTCAACAAACTCCTCTTTGGGCGGTTCCAGCCATCCGGTTGAGGTTTTGACTTCAAAGCGCTGGATAAAGCGGTCGGCTGTGGCGAACTGTCCCTGAGGATCCAGTGCGGCAGCCATCTTTTTTTCCAGTTCTTTCACGGTAAGATCTGAGTCACTCAGAATCATTTCCGGGGCGCACCCGGCGAGAAAAAACGCAGCGGCGGCGCATACAGCGGCAAAAAAAAGTTTCTTCATAAATCATTCCCTTGAAAAGTGACAGCAAAGGTGTTTTTGCACTTATTGAATAATATACCATCTCCACGGGAATTGTCAAGTGTTTTTTTGCTTTTTCACCATTGTTCTGTGCAAGTTGGTGAAGAATTTATGCGGTATAAACCCCCGGCAGAGTGAAGGGATAAAAATCTTTCTCCGGTTCACGGCAGGAACCTGTGGCAGCTCCTGACTGATTTTTCAGAGAGTTTCTGCGTTTTCTTCTGCAAGTTTGATGTTTGCAGTGAAGGCTTTTTCAAGAAGCGCTGCCGCTTTTGCTCTGTTTTCCCCGGAGCGCAGAAGATAGCGTGCTTCTTTCACAGCGGCAAGATGGCGGTCGAGCATACGCTTTTCGATCGACTCCACTTTTTTCATGTCAAGAAGCTTTTTCGCAGCTCTGCGCTTGAAAAGCTTTTCGCTCCATCTGCCGTTGCGGAAGGAGAGAGGGAATTGTTTGAGTGTCAGAGGCACCGGGATGTAAAGTCCGTGACGGGGAGGTCCGAAGGTGCTGACAAAGCAGCTCAGCTCTTCCGGAAACTCTCTGTCGATGACAAAACTGGAACCCACATTGGTCCACTTGTCGCAAAGGGCGTAACATTTGGGATCCTCCGGGAAACGGTCGATACGGGAGGTTTTGAACACATCAGGCAGTGTGATCTTCTTTTTTTGCCCCAGCACCTTGTTGACCAGCTGATCCCGGACAGCATACTCTCTGCGGGAGTTGCCCACGATCAAGGATGGCGTATTTTTAGAATAGACGATGGTTTCAGGAAAATTCCAGGCGTTGGCGCGGACGGCAAGTCCGGATTTGATCTCAACGGCTTTGAAACAGAGATTGTCCTGTTCCACCAGAAAAGCCTGCTTGCGGTCGGCAAAGAACCAGATGGATCCGCTCTTGCCGTGACAGTAGGCTTTGGCTTTGACGATTTTTTCAAGAAGTTTGACGGCATCTTTGGCAGTTGCACATTGTTCCAGAAGAATCCTTGCAATGATGGTTGTCCCCATGCCCAGCGGAGAAACCCCTGTTGAGCGGGGACCGCTGTTCATTGCAACTGCGAGGGCGCGTTCATTGATACCGCTTGTGGTGCCGAAATTGCCGAAATTGCAGTTCCCTATCCAGGAATATTTTCCGGGAACACTCACTCTTTCGGCGGTCAGGTAACGGGAGGAAGAGTCCCGGTTTTTATGGAGTATGAGCTGATTTCCGGATGTCAGTTCAGGCATGATGATCCAGCTGGTGCACTCATGGGGCGGCGGTGTTTGCTTGTAGTTCACGCCCAGACAGCAAAGTTTTGCGGCTGTTCCCTTTTTCCACCCCATTTTCCGGTCGATATCTTTGAATTCATCAAGCAAGTAGGGGGCAAACTTTTCAACACATTTAAGGAAGTACGCCAGTTTTTCCTGATTTGTCGGAGAAGCATTTTTTTTGTCAGGTCTGAAAGCGATTTCCCTGTCTGCCCATGTTTTCCAGCTCTCCCGAGCCTGATCCCCTGCATGGTTTTGGGGAACTGTGCACCCGGCGATGATGAAAACGGAACCGATAAAAGGCAACAGAAGGCTTTTCATTTGCAACTCCTTTGAAATTATTGAAAAAATGCGCTTTAATATAGCATCAAATCAGCTTTTTTTCAAGGCGGTATCGGCTCCTTTGGTGACACTGGCAAGGCGGGAAAGAACTTTGAGCATACTGCAGAGTTCTTCCGGAGTGACCCCGGGGAAAAACTTTTCCCGGTTTGAGGCGAGGAAATTTTCTCTTTCATCCAGAAACAGTTTCCCTTTTGCTGTGAGTTCCAAAGTGCGGAACCTGCGGTCTGCGCCGTCAGACTGACAGAGAAGATCTGCACTGAGAAGCTTTGCGATACTCTGGCTCACTGTGGGAGCGGCAAGGGCCAGAAGCTGAGCGATCCGGCTCTGGAACACATACCCCCCCCGCAACAGCGTAAAGGATCAGCAGTTCCGTGCATGAGAGAGGAGAGTTTACCCGTTTTTCCTCCTGTTCAAACCGTTTGCTCCACAGACGCAGAAGAAATTCGGCTTCTCCGGGAGAAATATTGTTTTGTATGATAAAAGAGTCCATATTTCTTGTTTTAAGAGCAAAGCCGGAGGATCCCGGCAGAATCGATTTCCGGCTTTGGCTCTGAAAGTTTTTATTCCTGAGGCAATTTCAAAACTCCTCAAAATTGTCAAAGCGTCCTCGCTTCGATCTGTTAAAGGGAGCGTTTGGGGCTGTTACCCTGCAGGCGGCAGGTTCAAACTAACCTTTACTGCTCTTGGCGAATGGCATCGAAAGCCTTTTTTTGAATAACTTTTGAAATTATTTCTTATGGATCTTCTTTGGGGGCAAGTATTCAAAATTTTACGGAATAACTGTGGAAATTTTCAAAAAAGGACTTGACAAAATTGATTTTTTATGCTAATTTAACGGTAAATCAAAATAAAATGCGGAGGTTTTATGGCAATATCAATAAAAAAAATTGCCGAAATAGCCGGTTGTTCTCCCCAAGCTGTTTCTGCGGTATTCAAAAACAACAGTACCACAAGGGTGTCTGACTCTTTACGCGAAAAGGTGCTGGCGATTGCGGCAGAATTAGGGTATGTGCCAAACCGTTTGTCATCGGCATTGCGGAAAAAGCGCAGCGGTATCATTGCGTTGATTTTGCCGTGGGATGTTCCTGAAATCATGGACGTCGTCAATATGGAAACTGAAAAATACGGCTTCAAAGTTTTAACCTTGTTTACCCATTGCGCCGATCACGTCCGTGAAGCTGAAGCTCTTGATGCGGCACTTGCGTATCAGGTGGATGGTCTGATTTGGACACCTTTTTTTGATGCCGGTTGTTATCTTCCTCAACTTGCCCGGCTGCGGCAACGGAATACGCCATTGGTTTATTTGACAAACAGATTGGCTGAACTCCCGGGAGATTTTGTGGGGAATGACCTTTGCGGCGGTATAAAGACCTCAGTAGACCATCTCAGGAAATGCGGTTATAAAAAATTGTATTATATCACCTTGCAAGAGAAATTTCCGCCCCGTGATATACGGAAGGAGTTTTTTCTGGAATACACCGGACGGCAAGGGATTTTGATCGAAACAACAGAAGAGAAAATGGTTGATATATCCGGTATAGATCATACCGGCAGCGGTATCATCGCAGACGATTTTGCCGGATTGAAATTCATTCATGAGTTTCATCAGGCGCAGATGCGCATCCCGGAAGATGCCGGCGTGATTATTTTTAAGGATCACCTCATTGGCGGCGTGATGCATGTAAGCGAAATCATGGTGCCCCGGATGACTTCATGCCGCTGCACACACGATGAGTTGAGCCGCCATGCAGTCGAATTGTTGATGAAACGCATAGAAACTCCGGATATGGAATATACCGGGGTCGTTTTGCCAATGCGCTTTACTGTGAGAAATTCAACCAGCATGGAAGGAGATAAAATATGTTGACGAAAACTGTTTTAAGAAAAGAGAACAAAAAAACTTTTTCGGCAAGGCATTGCTTCACCCGGTCAGCCTTCACGCTGATCGAGCTATTGGTGAGTGCTACTTGTCAAATAGGTGTTTTACCGTTGTATTGCCTCAAAAAAATTCATAAAAACTGCACATCCTTACGCCCGTCAGGGCGCACTTCACATTTGCCGCAGGCAAACTCTTCACACCTTCACATCTTCACTCAATCAGCGTTCACGCTGATTGAACTTTTGGTTGTTATTGCCATTATTGCGATCCTTGCATCGATTTTGCTTCCGGCACTGCAGAAGGCACGGGTGCGTGCCCGCACCGCAGGATGTGTTTCCAATGAAAAGCAAATAGGGTTCGCCATTCTGCAATATTCGTCAGATAACAAGGAGTATTTCCCGGTCAGACATAAAGTCAGCGGTTCCAACTATTATTGGAACACTTTGCTTGTTCATAATAAATATGTGGTTCAGGATATCCCTGCGTCAAAGTCACGCCATAAAAAAAGCCATATATTTATTTGTCCGGAAATGCACTCCGGACGGGACTCCACCGGCTTCGTGGTGGCATACGCAGCAAATAACTTTCTGGGATCTCAGGGGTATATAAAAGAAAACTTTGGAGTGACACCTTCCGCAGCTACCAAACGGTGGCAGAAATTGTCGGTTCACCCCAAGCCTTCAAGATTGATCGCCGCCGTTGACCGTTCTCCCGCCGGTACCAATAGGGTGAACAGCAGTAAATCTCAAGTGGATTTTTGTCTTGTAAATCCCAAGAATGCTGTCGGTATGGGGTTCTGGCATGGCGGGAATGGACGGGGAAGTGACCAGCGTTACGGCAATGCTTTCACTTCGCTGCTGTTCCTTGACGGACATGTGAAAACGGCATCGTACAACAAAGTCAATATCGAGACAAATATCAGTGTAATACATTATTATCCCGCCAGACTTATTAAATGAGGTGAAAGATGAAAAGAATTTCTTGTTTGGCAATATTTTTGCCGGTAGTCGCTTTGGCAGGAGCAGAATTCAGATTGCAACCCAAAATCGGCGGTACTCTGACCCAAAACGGTTTTGAAAAAAATCAATATTCCATTTCCTATAAAGCCGGAAAGTTTGATAGTGCCGTTCTGCTTGACTATGATTACAGCAAACTTCCTGCCATGAAATACCGGACGTTGAAATCTGCATATCTGAGATTCAGGTTGGCAGCAGTAAAAAATCCGGGGAAATGCAACATTTCTGTCGGAACAGTCGATCTCCCCTGGCAGGGGGAAAAGAATTTGACTTGGAGTACACCCCTTTGGCCCAAAAATCTTTTCCAGAAAACAGCAGGGTATTTTCCAGGCAAAAAAGTGGTATGGCGGGGCAAAAGTCACTCTTTCGGTTTAGCTGTGCAGAAAACGTCTGTTCCGGTGAAGATATCTGAAAAAGGGGGCGTTGCGGCAGATGTTTCTGAGTTGATACGCAACAAACTCTACTGCGGTGAAGATTTTCAGGGGATCGTTTTGTATTTCACCTCTCCGCAAAAGAAAAACTGGCACAATGGTCACGGGACATTTGCCGCTGCACCGGAGTTGAGTTTGATTTTTGAAGGTGCTGCCCCTGATAACAGTGATGAAGCGATCCGCAAGCGAACCTTGAAATATTTTCCCTCCGCCCATTTGCCGCCGGTGAAAAAACCTTATATTTTTCTGCTCTGTGTTTATGGCAGGACCTGGCAGGATATTTTCTGGAATAACTTGCACACCTTCAATACTGAAGGCGTATATTTGCGCCCCCGTTACGAGCAGCGCGGGATCCTGTGTTTGAAGGCCTCTGAAATGCGCAGCAGGAGAAAAAGTAAAGAGGCATTTCTGCGGGATTTTACCAATTCCACCAGCGGTGTTGCCATTGATGAATGGCAAAGCCGCAGCAAAAACAGACGGGGCGATGCTCAGGCGAAGGGAATGGCGGGTAATGCCGCCGAAACAGTGGATAACGCTATCGCTGCCATCCGGGAATATAAGAAGCGCGATCCCCGGAAAATGCTCGGGGTTTATTGGCGGGGAGAAGATTCTTTGCGGGAACTTGCTAAAGATGGTCTGCCCGATCTGGTCATCCCTGAAATATATACCTCTTTCGCCAAAGCGAGTCAACGCAAATGGGAGATCAAAAAAATCAGTGATGTCAAGCATTTCAAATGGGCTGAAGAAGATGGGTATTATGATCGGGTGATCCCGCTGCACGGTTGTGTTTTTGCTCCTGAAAGTTTTCCTGACAATAAAAAAATATGGAACCGTGAACGTTTTGAACACGATATCCGTTTCATCCAAAAAAATCATCCCCGTTTCATAGGGCAGGGATTGTACTGCGCCACCGGAGGCAGAAGTGACAAGAAAATTATGGATTTGATGAAAGTTGTCAAGATGGCAGATGAGGTACTCCACGATGTTTATGTGAAACCTGCGCCGTCGGTGGAAATCGTGCATCCCGTTTTTGAAGCCCGGCTGAAACGCAAAGTCCCCCATGTCCGGATCAGAACTTCAGCAGCTGCACAAAGCACCAGAAAAATCATCCGGTACCGTTATTTCATCGACAACCGCTTGATCGCAGAGAGTGCGGAACCCGAATTGCTCTGGGATATCCGGGGCGAGAAAAACGGGCATCATTTGATAACCGTTCATGCTGTGGACAGCGGTTTCTTCCGCAGTGCAGCTCAGATCCCGGTCATGATTACGGATTGAGTCACTCCAGGTGAGTGAGTCTGCCAAGGACCAGGGCTGTTGCAAAACCGCAAACGCAGGTCTTTGCAGCAGCCCTTATTTCTTGGCTCTGTTCCCTTCACAGGTGGGTAAATAACCTTCCTTTATCCCCAACCTTTTACGGAAACATTTTATCAGTAAACCTTCTGCAGCAGTTCGTCTACTACTGCTCTTGTGACGGCTCTGGGGTCCTGATCTTCGGGGATATCTTCCATGAAATCCCACAGTTTGCGGCTTCTGAGGAATCTTTCAGCCTCAGGGGAAAGGGTTTTGAAAGAGAACGCCCCACTGAGTTTGCCGTTTCTCATGATCCCGAAAGCAATGGCAAAGGGATCCAAACGGTCGCTGTGTTCCAAAGCAAAGTTGATGTAATCCCGCCCCCAGTCAAGGGTGGGAGCACTGACACGCTTCTGATAGAACTGCTGATTTTTCAGCAATACAGGGTCAGAGATGTACGGCGTCAGATCCATGTCGGGGTCTGAACAGAACCACTCCATATTTTTCTTGCGCATAAGGAGTTCAAGGGCACTTGGAGTGTAGTTGATCTCTTCCCCCATCATGGCACGGGAAAGGGTTTCAAAGAGTTCGGCAAAAGCGCCGTATCCGGGTTCGTATGCCTCAAAAAGGATCCCTGAGATCCCCATGGCATGAAGTGTTTTCAGATCCTCCAGATAAGAGGCTGTCCCGTACTGGAAATTGCCCCGGTAGCCCTGCTTCATCACATTTTCGTGGATGTAGACTTTGCCGGGGAAGGCATGGTTCCACTCTCTGATCTTCTGAAGCATGGCGTCGTTGGCTGTGAGGGACTCAGGTTCATTGCCGCTGCCGTAAGCACGGCGCATGTGTCCCCGGGTACAGAGGTCATCAGTGCTGCCCAGAGGAAAAGTGGGAGTCCGGGGGAATGTGTCAAACATGATCCTGTCCATGGCGGCAAAGGCGGAAGTGTCAGAGGGAATATCATAACGCCGGGTGTAGACATCTGTTTCCATCTTCAAATCAGGACGAACTGCATGAACTGCTCTGACAAAGGCTTCGATGAAGGGATTCCAGCGCTCTTCACAGGGCATCTGGCGGCAGCGGGGGCAGCAGCAGTAATCTCTGCCGTCGGCGGCGCGCATGTGGATGCGTTTGATTTCAGGCGGGAGTTCCCTGAGCCATGCGGCAGCTCCCTCTTCATAGGCTTCAACAGCGCCCGGGGCGAAGCGGCAGGGAAAGGTTTCGCACTCCAGTATCTCTGTGAAAAAAGTTCCGTCTTCCTTCCGGGCAAAGAACTCTTTTTTCCAGTCCGTATAACGGTAAAAGGTACGGGGACCGAAGGTCATGAGGGTGATTTCAACCCCTGCGTTGCGGCACTCTTCAAGAATAATATCTTTGTAACGCTTCCAGCCGTAGTCGTAGTGGATGATGATACTGTTGAAGTTCAGTTTCTTCATACGGCGCAGAAATGTTCTCAACTGCTCCGGAGTGTGTCTGAGCAGACTTTCACATGGATTGAATCCCCTGATAGAAAAAAGTTCTTTCATTTTTTTATCCTGTTGGTTGTACATTAAAGAGCAGACTTCCCAGTTGGAAATCTGCCCGGAGTTTTATTCTGACGGATTCCTGTTGGGCAGTATATTGACCAGAGGCGTGAAATTGTTGTCGGGATAGGGATCATCGGGATCTGAGGGGAAGAGCTTTTCGCGGAGATCGAAAAGCTGTTCCACAGCCGTGTTGACCAGCTGCAATCCTCCCCGGGCGCTGAATCTCTGGGAACCAGCTTCATACCCCCCTGAAACAAGGAAGTTCGCCGGACAGAGATAGGAAAAATAAGCCGTGGCGCAGTAGGCGATAAAGGTCTTTCTGAAAGGACTGTGCCATTTGATTTCGAGTCCCAGTTCTGTGCAGAGTTCTCCGGGAACGCCTACAAAGGCAATGTCGCCGATGGAAATGGTCTGGATCTCAAGTGTAACATCCTTCTGTCCCTCATAGGGAAGGGGGAGTGGCTTTACCCCTGTGCGGTAGGCTTTACGCAAGGGAACTGTAAAGGTTGAAATGGCGTGTCCCAATTTGGGATCGGTGATGGCGAAACGGGCAGGATTCCGGTGGGAATCCACAATGCCGCCGATAGCTTCTTTACCCAGACTGATGCCGACGGAACGGAAGGCTTCGTCCCCCAATTCGTCTTCGATGGGGACCAGGTCGCCTGCTGCGCCTGAAACGAACATGGTTTCTGCGCCGGTATTGCGTGAAACATATTGGCAGAAAGCTCCGGGAAAGTCGGCGCTGATCCGTTTGCCGCCGATACCGGGGGAGTGTCCGGCAAGGGGATGTGCGGCATAGTTGCCTACCACATAGATGGGATCTCCTGACTGGGGATCTGCGAACCAGAGAACGCCCAGTTCCTGATCGGTGATACCGTTTCTTGCATTGACAAATTCCCTGCGGTGGGGGGTGAATGAGGCGTGATTGTCCCCGGAAGTATAGCGGCGGTTGCGGTTTTCGTCACACAAGGAGGCATAAAATCTGGCACGGCACTCCTGAAAAGGTCCCAGCTCCCGGACGGCTTGCAGGACGATTTTTTGAAGTTCTTCCAGATAAGGCTTGTTGAGCTGCTGCGGAGCCGCTGCCAGAGTGCGGGTTTCCGGACCTGTATGGGTATGAGTGCAGCTGAACATGACTGCAGAAACAGGCACATCAAGGAGCTCTGCACATTTCTGACGGAGATCTTTGATGTACCATTCATCCAGGCCCAGCAGATCAAAAGAGATGAGCAGCACCTTTTCTTGACCGTCATCCATGCAGAGACCGGAAGCGTAAAGGTCGTCGAGTTTTTCTTTTGAGCGGTAATCCAGCCCATATCCTGCGAGGAACGCGCCGACTTCCGGGGAGATATTTTTCTTGAACCAGGCGATTTTCATCGTAGGTGAGTCCTTTTGTTGTAATGCAGACAGCAGTTGTTATTATTTGCGGGAGTCACAAAGATCGAAGACCATTTCATTGGCGACATCTTTGAATCCGAACTTTACATAGAGAGGTTTTCCCATATCTGAAGCATTGAGAAAAACCTTGCAGCACTTCATTTTTCGTGCTTTTTCGACCAATGCAGCAAGGATTTTTCCGGCGAGCCCCTGACCGCGGAATCCGGGCAGCGTATACATATTGAGCAGACAGGCGCTTTTTCCGTTAGGGACGCCATAACTTGGCGGATGGATATGCAGACAGATCCCGCCGTTTGCGGCAACGCTCCCATCTTTTTCGGCGATAATGCCGATATAGGAACCATCGGCAAGGGCATTCCGGAAGTAGTCGATATTGGCTTGCTGGAAAGCGTCTTCATCTTCCGGAGCCGGCAAAGTTTCTCTTTCGGCACGCATGGCAATGCGCATCTGCGCCAGAAGTTCTGCATCATCAACGGTTGCAAAACGGAAATCCATAACTGAAATTTCTCCTGTTTAAAATCTTGTATGGGATAATATACCATGACAAAATGAAAAAATCTACTTTCACCTTGAAAAAAAAGCTTGATTTTTGTCTGGAATTGTGATATCTTTAAGAAAAGTTTCACTTTCCTGATAGAGAGAGGCAATTTCAAAACTCCTCAAAATTGTCAAAGCGCCCTCGCTTCGATCTGTTAAAGGGAGCGTTTTTCCGCCTTCGCATAAAGCTACGGCGGGACAAGCGGCTGTTACCTTTCCCCCTCCGCATAAAGCTACGGCGGGACAAGCCAGGTAGCAAGTGCAAACTACCCTTTACAGCTCTTTGCGAATGGCATCTTTGCCATTTTTTGAATGACTTTTGAAATTACCTCAGAGAAAATACGTAAAAAATGATCCCTGTCAAACATCAACATCTTCCTATGCCGCAGATCGTCAATGTATCCCGGCTGTTCGTGCTTCCCCGGTACTGCATGGATTTTCATGAAGATGCTTCAGATGAACTGCTCCATGTGATCAGCGGTCAGGTCCGTGTGCATCTGGAAAACGGTGGCGAATACATCGCCAATCCCCACGAAACACTGCTGATCCCCCGGGGCATGCGGCACAGGGATATTTTTGAACTGACAACAGGGCTCGAAGTTTTTCTGATTCACTTCAAGTGGAAAGCTTCAGGCAGACTTTTTGTCCATGCCCTTCCCGACTGTTTGAAAAACCTCGATCCCAAAGACAAAAATGAATTGCTGCTCCTTCTGGACATGTTCCGCCTTGATACCTATCTGGTCCCCGAAAATCTGACCGCCGCCGAAGGACGTCTCGCTCATCTGCTGGGGATCGTCTGGCGTCACGTTTTTGCTGACAGCAGTGAACATCCCGGCTCTGACACTTATTCCCGCCTTGCCGCTTATGCCCGCATTTATATGACAGCTCATTTGTCAGAAAACATCACCCTTGATCAGGTGGCGGCATACTGCAAGGTAAGCCGTGCCACACTGCTCCGTGCTTTCCGTCATGCAAGCGGCATGAGCTTCAACGCCTGTCTGCGGGCGATCCGGATGAACGAAGCGTATTCGCTTCTCAAAGAAAGGGGGCTGAATGTGACAGAATGTGCCAGACGGTGCGGCTTTGCCGATGCGGCTTATTTTTCAAGGGTTTTTAAAAAACATTTCAGCGTTTCTCCAAAAAATATTGACTGATCTTATTTTACTTGAATTGATCTTTTAATCCAAGTTGCATTTGTTGCTTTTTTTTCTTTCTTCCGTTATATTAACAGAGAAGACAACAATTTACGACAGAAAGAATACAAAAGATGAACAAATGGGCTGAGTACACATTTCACTGGGATGATGCCCCGCTGGATATTTCACCGCTCTTTGCAGATGAAATTCCCGCAGGGAAACACGGTTTTCTCAAAACAGAAAAAGAGAGTTTCACCTTTGAAGACGGTACGAAGGGGAAATTCTGGGGAGTCCTGATCAACTCTGCTGCTTGTTTCCCCGAGCACAGCGCCGCTGACAAAGTGGCACGGCGTCTGGCAAAGTTCGGCGTCAATATGGTCCGGCTCCACCAGTTCGATGCGGAGTGGGCAACGCCGAATATCTTCCAGTTTTCCAAAGGAACACTTCTGGAATCCACACGGCGCCTTGATCATGAAAGCCTTGACCGCTTTGACTATCTGATCCATGCCCTCGAAAAAGAAGGGATCTACATTTTCATGGATCTGCTGGTCTACCGCACTTTCAAAGAAAAAGACGGGCTGGAAAATGTGTATGCGCTTTCCCCCAACGGCGCCAAACCTTACTCCTGTTTCGTTCCTGAGATCATTGAACTGCAGAAGGAGTATGCCGGACAGCTTCTGGGGCACACCAATCCCTACACCGGCAAGTCACTTGCGGATGATCCCGGCATGGCGCTTGTGGCTGTCACCAATGAAAACGACATGTTCAATCAGCCTTTCCCCGTTACCGCTGAACCTTACCGGACGATACTGCTCAACAAGTTCCGCACCTGGGCGAAAACACATGCCCCTGAAACAGAAGTGCCGGAGGATTATTCTTTCGACTTCCGCAGCCGTGAACCCGATGAAACGATCTTGCGCTTTTATCACGATGTGCAGAAAGAATATTACGACACCATGTTTGCTTATCTCCGCTCCATCGGCGTGAAAGTGCCCATTACAGGCAACACCTGGAGCCGGGGGCTGACCCTTGTTTCCGCCTTGCAGGATACAGATTTTACCTGTTCCAATGTGTACTGGGATCTCTGGCGGGATACAGGGCACAACAAAGATCTGCTCAAAGAGCGCAGAGAAGTTTTCGGCATGGTGCCTTCCAAGGTCAGAATGGAAAACAAACCGCTGGTTATTTCCGAGTGGGACATGGTATGGCCCAACGAATGGCGGGCAGAGTCGCCGCTTCTGGTATCTTCCATGGGAGCCTTTCAGGGATGGGGCGGTGTGAATTTGCACACCTACCGTTACCGTTCAAGTCCGGCGGACTGTATGGGGGGAACTGTTCTGGGAGGCATAGGTTACCGGAAGAACTTTGAAACCTTTATGGATCCCGCCAAATTCGGGCTGTTTTACGCCGCTTCTCTGATGTTCCGCAGGGGCGATGTGGCGCAGGCACGGGAAACCCAGGTGATCGCTCTTGAAGAAAAAGATGTGTTCAACCCGGTTCACGGTATGGCCAATCACAATATGCCCAACATCGAAAGTATGCTCAACTGCGAAAAACACCGCACCGAGATCCGTCTGCCGGGAAGTCCTGTTCCTGATGATGCCATAGGCCCCGATGATCCCGGTCCTGCTGCTGCAGATGAAAAGGAGGTGCTTTCTGATACACAGGAACTTTACCGCAACTGGGAACGGGGCACCGGATGGATCGATACAGCCAGAAGCAAATCTGTTTTCGGCACATTCCGCCCCGGGGAAAAAATCACCCTCAAAGGGGTTGAATTCACCTTTAACGGCGGCTTTGCCACTGTGACATTGAGTTCTCTTTCAGGGGAAGATCTGAAAGAGGCCCGTCTGATCCTGATCACCGCCGTGGGCCGGGCCGACAACAGCGGCGCTGTGTACAATCCCAGTCACACTGAACGCATTTCCATGGGACACGGCCCCGTCATATTTGAAGTCATTGAAGGGAAGATCCGCATGGAAAGCTCTGTGCCTTCCATGAAACTCTGGAGCATCGACCCCGACGGAGCTTATACGGGGGAAGTTCCTTCCACTTTCAAAGACGGGTTCCGGGAATTTGTGCTGGGTGAAACCTATCCTTCCATCTACTATCTGTTAAGCATCTGAAAGGAACCGTTATGACGAATGACACGATCAAAATCGGCTGGGCCCGGACAGAGATCACGCCGCCCGGACCCTGTATGCTGGCGGGCCAGATGCGCAACCGTCTGGCAACAGAACTCCTTGATCCTTTGACATCCACAGTCCTTGCCCTCGAAAGCGGCAGTGAAAAAGTCATTATCATCTCTGCCGATCTGGGGGGGATACGGATGCCTTTGATGGCGGCGATCCGTCAAAAAATCACCGCCGCCACAGGGATCCCCGGAGAAAATATCACCGCTTCAGCCACCCATACCCATACCGGTCCCCAGTACGGAACAGTGATCCCTATGGCTGAACGCCATCAGAAGCACTCCATCCCCTGCGTGGGAAACCGGGGGATCGATACAGCGGAAATGCGCCGGAAATATCCTGATTTTGCGGACAGTGAAAGCTGTTTCCAACTGCTGACCGAAAAAATTTCTGCCGCCGCCATCGAAGCGTGGAACGACCGGAAACCGGGGAAGATCGCTTTCGGATGCGGCACCGCCGTGGTGGGCGAAAACCGTCGGTTGACCATGAAGGAACGGGGCGGCGTGATGTATGCCCTTGAAAATGATCCTGATATGCTCAATGCCGAAGGCCATGTGGATCATACCGTCAATGTGCTTTCCACCCTTACCCCCGAAGGCAAATTGACCGGCATGGTCGTCAATATCGCCTGCCCGTCACAGGTCAGCGAAGCCATGAGCGTCGTTTCAGCCGATTACTGGCACGAAGTCCGGCAGGAAATCGCCGCCAGATGGGGCAGTGACGTGTTCCTATTGCCCCAGTGTTCTGCGGCAGGGGATATCAGCCCCCATAAACTTCTGGGGCGCAAGGCGGATGAACGGATGATGCTGCTGCGCAAACAGCAGGCCGCTCCCAACACCGACTGGAGCTGGCGGGGCCGTGTCTACAATCTGGAATACGGTCTTGCCCGCCGCCGGGAGATCGCCCGGCGGATCGCTCTTGCCCTGGAAGATGTGCTGCCGGTCATTGCGCCCGCAGCCGAAAGTGCTCCTGTGGTGAAAAAAGCTTTCCGCATGGTGGAACTGTCGCCGCGGCTCATTACAAAAGAGGAGTCCGACACAGCCAAAGCCCAAGCTGAAGAACTCCTTGCCGGTATCGGGGAAGGGTACAGCGGTCTCATTCCCTGGCATCTGGGCGTCGTGGAACGGTTCAAAAATCCCCCTGTGTCCATTCCCGTTGAACTTCACACATTGCGGATCGGCGACATGGTTTTTGCAAGCAACCCCTTTGAACTGTACCTGGACTACGGCGACAGGATCAAAGGCAGAAGCAAAGCAGTCCAGACCTTTCTGGTGCAGTTGAGTGCCGGACAGGGGACTTATCTGCCCTCCGGCCGTTCCGGCGGCACCGGCTACGGAAGCGTCCCCGCCAGCAGTATCGTCACTGTGGAAGGCGGCAATCGGCTGGTGGAAGAAAGCATCGAAGCCATCAATGAACTTTTTGATTAATATTTTTTGAAAGGAGTGTTCCTGAAATGAAAGAGATCCGGAAGAGTGTTTCCTTTGCCGCAAAGAGTGTGAAAAACAGACATTTCACCCTGATCGAACTGCTTGTCGTTATCGCCATTATCGCTATTCTGGCAGCCATGCTGCTTCCTGCTTTGCAGCAGGCCCGTGAACGGTCAAGATACACGGATTGTCTCAATAAATTCAAGCAGATCGGCTTTGCCGTTCAGAGCTACATCGGCGACAATAAAAATTATCTGCCCATGTGCGTGGAAGCGGTCGGTTCAAAAGCTTCCCCCATGGACTATCTGCTGACTCTGGCCCCTTACGTCGGTTTGAGTCAGACAGCTGTTAAACCGAAAATATACAACTGCCCCTCCGATAACCACCGTTCCAGAGCTTATACACAGGGCAGATCGCTGGAAAATGGGACAACTTCCTCCTTTGTCTGGAACCAGCAGGCAGGCTACTGGTCCCATACATACGCTGTATGGCGGATCCCCTGTCATGAGCGGGAAGTGAAGAAACCATCCCAATTTATTGTGCTGGGCCACCGCCGTGAAGGGATCATCCAGGATGACAGCAACATCGTCTTTACCTGGTTCAACGCCGCCTGGGCACCCCGTGTTTTGGGTTCACTGGCCCACAAAGGCAACGGCCCCTGGCTTTTTTCAGACGGTCATGCTGCCGGGATGGCTATTCCCTACGCTTCCATCGCTGTTGTCGATGTTCATTACAAGAAATATTTTGCCAGAGACGGCGTCACGAAAGTCGGGCCGTGATTTTGCCGCATGAGTTCCGGAAATCATAAGGGATTTTTTATGAAGTATACACTTTTTTTCTTTCTTTGTCTGCTGCCTTCAGGTATTTTTGCAGAGAATTTCATCCAACTTTGCCAGGCGGCGGGGAAGGCGTTGAAAGCCAACGATCCGGCTTTGGCTCTTGTCCACTACTCCCGTGCTCACGAACTGGCTGAAAATCAAAGTCAGAAGTTCCGGATCCTTCCCATTCAGATCACACTTTATCAGCGGCTGAAAAAAACAGCTGAACTGGAAAAATTTCTGGAAAAGGAACGGCAGGATGACAGATACAGCGATACCCAGCTGCGTTATCTGCTCAACTGGAATGCCCGGATCCATATCTGGCCCAGGCGGGATATGCGTTATGCCATGGAGCTGCTCAATATGGCAAGAATGCTGCCCGTGGTCAAAACGAACAATATTTATTTTGAAACCTTTTTTCTGATGGGCGAGATCTATTACAGGAACAAACAGTATGACTATGTGATCTATTATCTGTCGCCTTTACCGGAAATAAAAAATTTCCATCCATCCAACAGTTACAAGATCTCCATGATGGTAGGCAGAGCATACCGTGCCAAAGGCGACAGAAAAAAGGCTTTGCAATGGTTTGAAAAAGCCCTTGCCAGCGGCAAAAAAGTGCCCTACAAATACAATTATTCAGAAGCTGAAAGATATATAAAGGAACTTTCCAAATGAAAAAAATAGTGATGTTGGCAGCTGCCTTTGCTGCTGTGTTGAGCGGTGCTCCTTTGAAGGTTGCCGAAAACGGCAAAGCACTGGCGGGGATCCTGATTCCCCAAAACGCCAAACCGGTGACCCGTGTGGCGGCCAATGAGCTTGCCCTCTACCTGAAACGGATGACCGGCGCTGAATTCACTGTGGGGACGAAAAGTGCTCACAAGGTCAATTTCAAAATCGGTTTCGGTAACGCAGCGGCTTTTCAACCCAATGAATATGTGATCCGTACTGTGGGAAACAACATCGAGATCTACGGACGGGACAGTGAAAAACAGTTCGTCTGGTTTGAATTTTTTTACCACATCCCCTGGCAGGGGTCCCTCAGGGGCGTTTATGAATTTCTCGACCTTCAGGGAGTTCGCTGGCCCAATCCTTCCATTGAATACGTGCCCCGGAAAAAGGAGTTGATCATCAACGATCTTGATATCAGAAGAAAGTTTGATTTCATTATGATCTCCGACTCTCCTGCCTGGGATTTTCTCAGCCGTCCCAAAGACGGCAAAGCGTATACCGATAACGTTGAAAATGTGTTCAAATGGCTTTTGCGTATCGGTTTTCACTCCAACCGTTTTCATCTTTACGGATGTCACACCGAGTACTCTCTGGGACTGCACAAAGATCCTGAATGGCTTGCGGATCCCGAACATCTGCTGCTGGACAGAAATGGTGTGCGTCAGAAACGTTTCGCCTGCTGGAGCCATCCGGATCTTCTGAAGGTCTGGATCAGGGCAGTGGACGGTTATTTCAGCGGAAAAAGTCACATTGAATCGGGCTTCAAATACATTGCCGGCAAAGCGCCCAAAGGCATATCCAAATGGCCTTACCCCTTTGTCTGTCCTGATGAATTTATGCTTGACCCTATGGATAACGACGGTGTCAATGATGGGCAATGTCAGTGTGAACGCTGCAAAAAGTTCCGCAAAGCCCATCCTTGTGCAGACGACACGGAATTGATTTGGGATGTGATCATAAAAGTTGCTGAATATACCCATAAAAAATTTTCGGGAAAATATATCACCACGCTGGTTTATCCACCGAAACAGCAGCTTCCCAAGCGTCAACTGCCTCCCAACATCAAGGTGCGTATCTGTTTGTCCGGTCCCAAGGTCGGCTATGCTTCTCCTGAACTTTTTGCGAAGGAGCTGGATCGGATCAAAAGCTGGTATCAGGCGACGGGAAACCGGGTCCCTTTATGGGCTTACCACTGTGTCAGCCACGGGGAGTCCATGCCTTATCTGGTGGAAACCTATCCCCGTCAGATCGCAAGATATGTGAAGTCTGTCCGCAAATGGATTTCCGGGATCTATCTGGAAGTTCATACCTGGAACAAATGTTTCACTCCGGCGAATTTGGACATTTACATCCATCGGCGGATGATGAATGATCCTGACCGTGACGTGGAAAAAGAGCTCAAAGATTATTTCAAAGCCACCTATGGCCCTGCTGCTGCTGAAGGAGAAAAGTTTTTCAACGAACTGGAACGTCTTTTTGCGGATTTCTGGAAGAAAACGGTTGCTCCCGGTGAAAAGGCGGGACTGGCAACGCCGTGGGGATACGGGAAACATGATCTCAAGCGTTCTCTGTGGACTTTGACTTATACGGCAGAAAAGCTGAAAGAGCTTGATGAACTTGTCAAAGCGATGGAGCGTAAAACGGCGGGGACGATCTATGCCAAACAGGTTTATTTTCTGCGAAAATATATGTTTGACGAGATCCTTGCGACCCGCAAAAAACTTTTTGCTGACGAAGAGCTTCGTCAAAAAGGAGCCTTCCATATCGGTCGTGTGAAGGGTGTTCCCACTCCTGCAGATTGGCAGAAAGCGTCTGTGATGTCTCTGCAGCAGGCGGATCGTTTTTCAAACAAAAGTGTTGTTCCGGGGAAGTTCCGTCTGTTGACGGACGGCAAAAACATTTACTGCCGTGCGGAGCTTATGGAACCTGCGTTAAAAAATTCCAAGAGCATCCAGCGTCGTAACGGTTCATCTGCTATCTGGAAAGACAATACCTTTGAACTGTTTTTCTTTGATGCTTCGACGAAGCGGATCACTCAGCTTATTTTCAATGATCTGGGTTATTGGAGTTCCTGCATTTCCCACCGTGCCAAGCGTAGTTGGAAGCAGTTGTCTGGGATCAAAGTGAGTTGCAAGCGTCAAAAGTCTTCCTGGGAATTATTGATTACAATTCCGATTTCTTCTGTTTATTCCGGAAGAGGCGGGCTTCGTTTCAATGCGGTGCGTGAAAGGAACATAAAGGGTATTGCGCCTGAATTTTCCACTTGGTCATCATTGTCCAAATTAGGTGAATGGCACAATCATCATACCTTTCCGGACCTGCTTTTCAAGTAACGCCGTGATATTTTCTGAAAAGCTGTCTTGCCTGTTTTCTTTTTCTGACAACAGGCAAGTTTTTTTATATTGAGCATATTGCTTGACGGAAAAGATTTTTTGTCTTCAAAAAAGGACTTGATTTTTTCTTGAAAGGGTGATATATTAAGAAAGAGTCCATTAAATTCTCAAGGGCGATTAGCTCAGTTGGTTAGAGCGTCACGTTTACACCGTGAATGTCGGGGGTTCGAGTCCCTCATTGCCCACCATTTTTACCCTCAATTTCTTTAAACCCTTGCCATTTTTTACCATATCGGCTTTTAATTCTCGAAACTTGAGTTATATTAAATCAAATCAGTCATTCGGGAGTGAAAAATTATGGGGAAGCGAAAAATGGATTCAGACCTTCACAGCATCAAACTTGAAACAGGTACTGTGTATCAGACCAGTAAAGGCGGGAATTACTACTTCCGTTTTCAGGTCAAAGGCGAACGTAAGTGCATCAGTTTGAAAACAGCAAATCAGGAAGAAGCTGTCCGAAAAGCCAAAGAGCTGCTGCCTACCGTTCAGGCTTCCAATTTGGAAGTGATTGCAACCCACGTTAAAGTAGCCAGAAATTTGGTTCAGCAGCGGCGTTCATTGCCTGTCAATAAAATTTGGGAAGTTTATTCAAAACATCCGGACAAAGCGACCCCGGCAACTATCCATGAAGAGCTCTCCTATCAGGCTACTTTGCAGGAGTTTCTTGACCAGCTTGATCGCAAAATTACTCAATTTTCTCAAATCACGGCAGAACACGCAGTAAAGTTTGCATCTTTTTTGAAAGAGAGCAATATTGCAGTTTCCACCCATAATCGGAAGATCATTCGCTTGAGAAAGATTTTTTCCACACTTCAAAGCTATCGTGAAGAAAGCAATCCGTTTGAAGCGAAATCATTACGTCGTAAGCCACGCGAAGAACAGGATAATGTTGTTCGCCGTATCCCTTTTACCAGGGAAGAAGAGGAACGTCTGCGGCAGATGCTTGATGATCCTGCATATAAGGTCATGAATAAAAGCGAGTTGAAAACGGTTTTCTATATAGGCCTCTACACAGGACAGCGTTTGAAAGATGCTGTTTTGGCTCGTTGGGATCAGGTAGATTTGGAAAACCGGAGAATATTTGTCAAACAGTTCAAAACAGGTAAGGAGGTCAGTATTCCTCTTGCAGAACCATTATGGAAACTTTTGACTGAGGTCAAAGACCAGAATCTTTCTCCTGTCTATATCTCTCCCAATGTAGCTGCCAGATACAAGACAAAGGATGCAAAAGGAAAGATCATCGGGGACAATTATGTGAGCATTGACGTAATGCGAGTAATCAGCTGGCTTGGACTTCCTACTTCTGTGGAGATCCCGGGGCGCAACAGGAAAGTTACCGTGAGAGGTTTTCACTCTCTCCGGCACAGCTTCTGTACTCATTGCGCAGAAGCCGGAGTGCCAAAGGCAGTCGTTGTGTCCATCTTAGGGGCTGAGTCGTCGATCTTGGATCGTATCTATACACATGTGGGAGCTGACGCACAGTTGGCTGCCATTGAAGCTGTCAGCGGAACAAGTAATTCCACTCCCCGCATCCGAATCAAAAAAGCCTTGGAATACATTGCCTCCATTCCGGAGCCATCAGTAGATATTTTGGCAATTCAAAGGCTCCTCAAAGACTGAGACCAATACAGCTGTCAACTCCAGCGGACATCAGAATCCGCTGGAGTTTTTTTCTTTTTTTTTGGATTTTGACTTGACTTTTTTGCATTTATGAAGTATACTTTTAGTGTACTTATAGTAACATATATATTGCGAAAAGTGTGCAAGGATGAACTACGTTAAAATCAACGATGAGACAGAATATATATACAAGATGATCCAACGGCTTTTCCGCCCTTCGCCATATTCCGGTTTGCTCCGAGATAAAGCAAAGGAAGATGAACTGTATTCGTTAAAAGAGGAATTTCCCAAAAGACAGCCCCACGGCAATGGCTGGGAAAACGCAGTCCAAATTCCCATGTGCGACTCTTGTACTCAAACAAGATATATGTTGTATGGGTTCAAGCAGAATGGGAAGAGCGCATTAGTTGCGGCCCAATATCGGACTCATGAGACATTGAGTTATGCTCTTCCTGAGACTCCACTTTTTTGTTACCAGGAATGGCTGCACCAACCTCCATATATTGTCTTTTCGGATAATCCTATACTCGCAGAATTTATACACCAACAATTTAATCGAGAGCCTTTATGGGAGGCTGCATCTTTTTTGCGGAAACAGGATTTGAAAAACTTGGATTTCTCTATTTTTTCCGGGAAAAACATAGTTTATTATCTGGTAGAACATTCGGGCAATGACTGGCGAAATACTTGCATCAACGCTATTGACATTATTAAACGCTTTCCGCAAAATGCCAATGTCTTCATCATGAGTTATCCGGAAAAGGATGTACCGGCCTTAGAACCTTATCCCGTTTTTCTGTCCAGTAAACAGAACCTTGAAGAAGAAGTGGAACGGTTGAAAAATCTCCCCGTGCCTCTACCATCTGTAAACTGGCAAGTCCCCAAGTCTCCGGAACGTCAGGAAATCACAGAAGGATTTCAGGATAAAACTTTGACATGGCTGTACGATGCCAGTGCAGTTTTCAGGACTCGATATCTTACGCACTGGACAGCGGCAATTTCACAAGGGGAAACAAATCTGAAGGATCATTCAGGATTTAAGCCGCGAAAAATAGCCTATGTCTATATGAACGATATTGATGATGGTTTCAGTTCCGGTTTACAAGCGGGATTTGAAGACGTGTTCAAAAAGAAATTGCCCATTCCGTCTCATCCCCAAGATCCGAATTCAACATCTGAAGCAGAGTATGCCTTAACTCGCCCTGATCTATTTTTAAGTTATCCTGTTCCAGCTGATCCATTCTTCCAATTTCACCTCAACTTTTACTATACGTCATTCTGGCCACTTAAAACTTTGGAGAGTAATCAAACATCTGTTGCAATGCAGCTCTTGGCACGATGTGTTGACAATCTGGTCCAACATCATTCAGGAATAGAAATTCTAATTCTCGATATTCCTTCGTTATGGATATTCGGCATTCCAATGAACCTTTGGGCTCAGTTCTTGTATAATTTGCGTTCCCGGTATTCTGTCATATTGGCGACCAATACACCAGCTGCCATACAAAAGAGTCAAGTCAGGAACCTTCCGTTCGACAAAATTGTACGAATACAACGTCAAGCTGACACCGCAGAAGGCACTAATATTGACCTTATCTTTGAACGTGATGATATTGAACACAAAAAGCACACGGTACGTCTTACAAAGGGGCCCAAAGACAGACAATGGAGACATCGTCCATCTCAGAGACTTTCAGTGGAAGAAAAGATAAGGTATATCAAACAGCACAAAGGAAAAAAAATAAAAGAAATTGCCATTGCGCTGGGCGTATCGCTTTCATATGTAAAGAAACTTCGTGGGCTGGCTGGTGTAAGTAAGAAAGTTCCCAGCCGAGCCCCCAAGTATCCCAAACGCAAGCCTGTCGAATATTCAGTCTGAAAGCAGGTATTCATAAAGGTCGGTGTTTCTGTATCTTACAGAGCTGCCGACCATCTTCCTGAAAAATGGGAATGCGCCTTCGGCTTCCAACTTCTTGAAATTTGAAATTCCGATCCCCAGTATTGTCGCTGCCTCTTTCATATCAACAAGCCGCGGTATTGTCACAGGTCTGGGCTTGCCGTTTTCAGCAAGGCTTTTTAATTGGCTGATTGCTTCATTATATTCGGGAAGAGAAATAATTCCTTCTTCAGCAATTGGCCGCATTATTCGTTTAAACATTCTTACTGTTTCCATAGAAATTTGTACTTCGTTCATGTAACCGGACATCCTTTCTGCCGTTATTGGCAGAGGATGCTGGCAGACCTTTTTTGTTAAAAATAATTGCTGAAATCCATTGTACGAACTGTACTAACTTTACAATTTTTCCAAGCTCAAGTTCAGCTCAAAACAGTTCGGTTCTATGGAAGTAACTATAAACAACAAAAAAGAAAGTGAATGAAAGATGCCAAGACAAAGAATCATCACATTTCAACCATCACCAACACATCCCCCCAGAATAGTCATTGAACAAATCCTGACGGGGTTCACCCAAAGACTCGATTATCTGACTGACCGCCACTCGCAAGTGTCCGTGTGTCATTTGACAGTGACACTCCCCGTGAAGTCTTCAATTGCTGCTACGATAATCGGTCAAAGCATATCTCTTCTGCGCCGCCGGTTGAAACTGCTTGGAACGGAAAGTCAAGCTGGTTGGGCACGAGAAGTTACTGCAGACAAAGAACATTTTCATGTAGGATTTCTGTGGGATTCTTCAAAGATACAGCGAGCATTGAAGATTGCCCTAATGCTTAATGTCCAACTAACAGAGGCGATAAATCTTCCTCCAAATCACTTATGCGTAAATGTAAATCCTCCTAATCCGGTTCTAGATCGACAACTTGACCTGAACTGCTGTTCCAATCAAACTCTGAAAATCAGAAAAGGATACCCGGGCTTCAAGGAACAGCGAGAGAACATCATCAGTTGGTTTTCGTATTTGGCGAAAGTTGAAACAAAAGGCCAGCATGGGCATCAGGAGAGGTATATACGCGAATATGGTTTCAGTCTTTGCAACAGGAAAGGAAGAAAGTAAAATGCAGCTTAATCTCGAACAAATGGCAGCTCTTGAACGAATCAAAAACGGGGGCAATTTTTTTGTAACAGGAAAGTCTGGTGTCGGTAAAACAACACTAATCAAAGCGTTGGTCGAAGAACTACCAAACGTGATTATCTGTGCTCCCACCGGTTCTGCAGCACGTCTGATCGGGGGACAAACTATTCACCGAATGTTCCAAATCCCCCCATATCCTGTGATAGATTTTACAGCATTGAGTCCTCTGGGACGATTAAAGCGAAAGTTGTTGAAGCAAGTCGAGACCGTTATCATTGACGAAGTCTCCATGCTTCGCGGTGATGTACTGCTGGCTGTTGACCATCGACTTCGACAATGTGCAAAATCTTTTGAAGATGCCCAGAAGCCTTTCGGTGGTAAAAATATGGTATTTGTAGGAGATTTCTTCCAGCTTCCACCAGTGATAAGTGGTCAAGCATTAGGAGATTCAGATTTAGACAGATTCCATGAAGAGAACGGAGTATACGCATTTCAGACTTCTGCATGGCAACTGGCTGGTATCAAACCAATTTATTTGAAGCAGATCATGCGGCAAAACGATGAAGAATTCATCAGGATTCTCAATGTGCTCCGGACCAATGCCGAAGAGGAAATTACGGCAACGTTGGAGAAATTGAACAGCAGAGTCACTGATGAGATTCCGGAAGAAGCGGTTTATCTTTGCAGCACAAAGAAAATAGCTGCTACACAAAATGCCATTAAATTTGCTCAATTATCCGGCGACATCAAAACCTTCAAAGCTAATATAACAGGACAATTTAATCCCAATGAGTATCCTAATGAACTCGAGCTCCAGCTGAAGATTGGTCAAAGAGTTATTTCTACTGCCAATGCGAAAGACGTGTGCAACGGTGATATTGGCACGATTAAAGACTTTTCGGCGGAAAGCGTTACAGTGGCGTTCGATACAGGAACGATTGCAGAGATCTTACCGACCGAAACACCTCAATATTCCTGCCGACTTGCCAAAGATGAAAATGGAAATAATAAAGTTGCAATATTTAAATCTGGGGGCTTTACGCAGATTCCATTGATCCCTGGATATGCAGTGACCATTCACCGTTCCCAAGGCATGACTCTGTCAAGTGTCGTATTGGATATTGGTGCCGGTTGCTTTGCTTCCGGGCAATTGTACGTAGCAGCATCCAGGTGCCGCTCACTGGGATCGCTCTATTTGAAGCAGACGATTACTGAAGATGACGTATTCGTTGATGTCGATATCGTGACTGAAGAATGCTTCTGGAAAATCGACAACCATCTTATGCACAGAATCTTGCAAGAGGAATTGGAAAAGCTCGATGGCGGGCAAGTGGATCTGCTTTCCTTAAATAAGGATTATGCAACAAACTTCCTGCAATTCTTTATCAACACCTATCTCGACGAATTCGATTCGGGGGAAGACACTCATAGCGGAGAACCGCCGTCCGATGATTACCTTCTCTTCCTCGAAGAAAAATTATACCAATACGCTTGCAATCTGCATCTGAATCGTCCATTTGATCTTGCTGATGCAATGACGACTTTGGGTGCAGTTGCAGATAAACTTTATCCAAGTTAAATAAATCTGACAACCATTTTATGAGAGGTACGGTGCTTCTCCTGGGATTGCATAGCCGATGTGATCCCAGTAAAACTTTATCCTAAAAATAGGAGACAGACTATGGCAAAGAAATCTAAAGTCGGTGCTGTCGCAGACAGCGTGTCGGTGGAAAAGATGGCTTCTAATGTCCACGGAGTGATTGCTGATCACAATAAAGTTGTAGAGTCAGAGAATATTAATGCAGAAACAACCGTTGAAGAATCAAGTATTTCGGAGACACAATCTTCATATTGCTGCACTGTAGATGAATTGGAAAATAATGTTGTTGCCAATGCAATAGACTCTATTTTCAGCGAACCTTATTTTGATCCACGGGGAAATGCTGAGTGGATTCATCCTATGCTGAAACTTACATATGCTATCTGTCCGTCCACGCCGACCGTTGAAATGCAGAAAGCTGCAATTAAACGGCTCACGGAAACAATGGAGAACGACATGGAAGCAGAATATGGCCATAACCTAAAAACCAGTTTTGAGTTGAAGCATGCCATTCTGGGAAAAGATACTGTAACTTTCATCGGTGAAATACAGAAGTTTCATGATTCGCTTCCTGAAATTCAGTTCCTATTGAAAGAAGGCTGGGAACATGCTTCACAGGAAGCAGGAGTTAAAAGTAAAAGTGAATGCAAAGGTATGGAGATCATCCTGAATTAAGAAAGAATCCAGAGTAAGAGGAGATTCAAATCTCCTCTTACTCTGTAGCAATTGTTTCTTATAACGATTGGGTGCGCGATTTAAGACTCAATTAGAGTATTTTACCCTCTTGAGTGAATAGAGTAAAACGCTCAAACGATATTGTAAAATCCTATGGCAAGGCAGGAGATCACGACTGTTGTTTCTCCATGATTTCGTGAATCTTATCCAGTTGGTCTTTACGCAGTTTGGATAATGGGAACCGTTCTGAATGATCGGCGGTACTTCCGGTTATCTTCATTATGAAAACCGCATTGCCATGGATGCCGACACGGATTTCATAAGGTCCGTCAAGCA
>JAZODE010000084.1:0-4004 GCA_045596885.1 Victivallaceae bacterium | reverse complement strand
ACAACAGAACTGTATTTCTAAAACAGAAAACAACACATCCTTACGCCCGCAAGGGCGCACTTCACGCATTTTTGACGCTCGTCAAAAATGCTCTTCACACCTTCACATCTTCACTCAATCAGCGTTCACGCTGATTGAACTTCTGGTCGTGATCGCCATTATTGCTATTCTTGCCGCCATGCTGCTGCCCGCCTTGCAGCAGGCGCGGGGAAGGGCGAGAAGTGTCGGATGTTCCAACAACTTTGTGCAGCTGGGAAAGATCCATGCTTTTTATGTCAATGATATGAATGGCTTTTTCCCTGTTGCCCAAGGAAGTGCCCTGCCCTACTGGATGCGGGTTACGTACACGCCGCTTCATAATTATGTGCCCTGGGGAGAATATACCAGAAGCAAGGAGCTTTTTCTCGGCGCATTGTCACAGCAGCTCAACTCCACAAAAGTGTGGCGCGGGCCTTTTGCATGTTCCGAAGTTTCCTCTAATAATTTTAACTTTGAAGGTATTCTTATCAATGCCAACAAAAAGATGAATGACAACAACTGGCAGAATCTCTTTTACTCCATCGGATATAATACTGCATTCCTTCAGAAAGATAATTACGGCAAGCGTATAGTCAAACTTTCCACAGTTCGCCGTCCGGCTGCTCTGGTCCATATGACAGACAGCAACGGTCAGGGAATGACCGATTACCGCTGCAGTCAAATCGAGCTTTCTGATACGGGCAAATTGAGACATGTCCCCGGACGGCATGTGGGCGGCGCCAATTTTCTCTATGCCGATGGTCATGTGCAGTATTTTCGCTGGCAGGAGTTTCCTGCTCACCCCAAAGTCCTCTATGACGGAGTGACCTGGAACCCTTATCCTGCTTCCAATAGAATGTACTGAAAAATAAAGAGTTATAAAATTATGAAAAATATTGCTGTTTTTTGTGCTTTACTGCTGGCATATTGTTCGGCGGCAAAGTCAATTGAGTTTGCCCGCTATGGCGCAGGAGAAATGGTCAACCCCGGCAGGACTTTTTATGTTTCCGTCAAAGGCAATGACAGACATGACGGGAAATCCCTGAAAACCGCCTGGCGCACTTTGAAAAAGGGCGTCTGTGTATTGAGGGCTGGGGATACACTGCTTATTGATGAGGGCGTTTACAATGAAGGCGGCATCTCTCTCAATGTGGTGGGCAATCAGCCCAATTACCGTGTCCAGTGGGGCAAAAAAGGCTCCCCCATCCGGGTGATGGGAATGCCCGGGGCGAAAGTTGTGGTGCAGGGAGGAAAATTCTTTGCTTATAAGGGGAGTTCCCGGGTCTGCACTTTCAAAAATGTGCCTGCTCCTGTTTACAATATGGTGTGGGAATCCCCCTCGCAGATCGAACTTCAGATGGTGGAGTTCCCTGAGATCGTGAAAGAGATTCCCGGAACCTATTATTACGATGCAAAGAAAAAAGAACTGACCGCTCACTTTGTCTGCCTTGATCCTCAGGGGATCCGGGTGGCGAATGAAAGAGTGGGGATCCGGCTGCGGGGCAGTTATCTGCATCTGGAAAATGTGGTTTTCAAAAATTTCCCCAATGCCATTTCTGTCCGCTCCAATGCTCCTCAGAAGCAGAATGCCATCAGCAACGTTACTGTGAAAAATTGCGGTGTCTTCTTCTGCGCCAATGAAGGATTTGATGTGGAAAGCGGCACTTTCGGACTTTATATCAACAACTTCGGACGCAACAACGGACACCGGGGATCCTTTGTGACCCGTCCCGGTTCTCAAGATAATTTGTATGTGGGCAACTGGTTCGGTCCCAGTCCCTGGACTTTGCGCCACCTGACACCTTACAACTACAACTACGCGTTCAACTTTTACGGATTCAATCCCGGCAAAAGAAATCATGTTATTTCCAACATCTTTGATGATGTCTTTGCTTTCCGCTGGAAAAGTGCCTGCCCTGACAGTATATTCCGCAACAACAAAGTGCTGGGTAAGTTCCGGGTTGAAAGCGGTCCTGTGCCTGTGACGGTTGAAAACAACCTCATTCCCGGCAGATGGGAGTGGACCGGTGTCAGCCTAGATGCTGATGATGCCAGTTTCAAAGGAACTCCCATGAAATTCAGAAACAACACCAAAAATGCTGCTGAATTCAAATATACCGACAAATATCTGGAAGAAGCGGCCCGTCTGGCTGTGCCCGGCGTCAAATACGCTCTTCCCAAAGTGGAATTCAAAAATCTGCGTGCTGTCTTTGTCTATAACGACAGCGCCGCCATCTGCTGGGAAACTCCGGATAACGATGGCTGGGGAGAAGTGGTCTGCCAGCGCAAAGGTGATAAAAAACGCACTGTGTTCAAGTCCAAACAACAGGGCGTCCGCCACGTTGTCGGCATTACAAGGCTGAAACCCGACACAGAATATCTCTGCACCGCATGGTTTTCCGGAAGACGGGGCGAAAAGGCAAGGTCAAAAAGTTTTACATTCCGCACCGCCAAAGCTGTCAGAGCCCCCAAAGTGCTTGAGGTGGGAAAGGGAAAGATGACTCTTGAAGAGGCCTCCTGCGCCGCCATACCCGGCGATACGGTCAAACTTCTTCCGGGACGCCATGTGGGGTTCTTTGCTCCCCTGCGCAGCGGCAAACCCGGCAAACCCATTACCCTTCAGGGCAACAGCGCTGTCATTGACGGACTCAACTTTTACTCCCCGTTGGTCAATGTGGGGGGACGCAATCATATCGTTATTGACAATGTCCGCTTTATCAATACCGAATATGAATCCCGCAAAGGGGTCATCTCAGCACTGGGGTCCCGTTATATCACTGTGAAAAACTGTATCAGCATCCACAAACTTTATGCCGGACCTTTCTTCAAGGGACAGGGACAGAACTTTGATCTGGAAAACAATGTGAGCTGCGGCGGAGATTACGCTTTGAGTTTCCACGGCACAAAGAATGTGCGGCTCCACCGGAACAGTATCATCAACTCTGCTCTTTTCAGCGTCATCTTCTGGGGCGGTGAAGGCAATTACACCATGACTGACAACATCTATTACCGTTCAAGCGTGCCCTCAAAGATCAACCCCGCCATGCTTTTTATCGGCGTGAAAAATAAGATCCACTCCGACGGAAATGTTTTCTGGTCTCCTCACAAACATCAGTATATCGGCGGCGAATTCAGCAACATGGCACGGAAACGCCTGAGTATTTCAAAGACTCTCAAAGAGTGGCAGCAGCAGACCGGAATGGATAAAAACAGTCTCCATGCCGATCCGCAGTTTGTTGACATTGCCAAAGGGGACTTCCGTTTGAAACCGGGGTCCCCGGCAGCAGGCAAAGGGGCTTTTATAAGGCAGTGAAACGAATATTCAGTAAAATAGCGTATGCCGGAAGCATGCAAGTTTGCATAGGGCGCACGAGAATGGGTCTCCTTACTCGTCGGAGGCAGGTTTGCGAACTGTGTGTAACTCGGTTGAAATTCTAAAAAAACGTGATAAATTCTCTAAAAGACTCCTGGAAAAAGTCAAAAACAAAGAGGATTTATCACAAATGGAATATAGCACAGAAAAAGAGAGTTTGCAACCGATTTTGGAACATGGAATGGAAGGAATGTCCGAAGTTTTACAAAAATTGTTCAATTTGGCAATGAAATTGGAACGGGAGAATGCTTTGAAAGCCTCTCCGTACCAACGGACAGCAGGTCGAACCGGCTATGCCAATGGGTTCAAGGAACGGCACATCCAGAGCCGTGTCGGAGAACTTGAATTGCAGATTCCGCAGACACGAAATGTGGAGCTTTACCCCAGTTGCCTTGAACGGGGACTTCGCAGCGAAAGAGCAATAAGATTGGCTATGGCAGAGATGTATATTCAAGGCGTTGCCACCCGATCTGTCAGGAACATTCTTGAAAAACTTTGCGGACTTGAAGTCAGTGCCATGCAGGTCAGCCGTGCCACTAAGATGCTTGATGAAGAATTTGAAAAGTGGCGCAACCGTCCAATCCGGGAAGCTGTGAAATATCTATTGCTTGAT
>JAZODE010000083.1:0-15798 GCA_045596885.1 Victivallaceae bacterium | reverse complement strand
AAATGGCAAAGATGTCATTCGCAAAGAGCTGTAAAGGGTAGTTTGAGGCTGCTACCTGCAAGGTAACAGCCGAAAACGCTCCCTTTATCAGATCGAAGCGAGGGCGCTTTGACAATTTTGAGGAGTTTTGAAATTGCCTCACTTCCTAAATATATAACCTTTTTTCCTTTTTTTCAAGACATTCCCTCTTGAATTATCGGAGGAGCTGTGTTATATTTCAAACAATGTTCTGTATTTATATAATTTGAGGTAATCATCATGTCAGACCAACACGCATCCTTTGACTTTCATCTTCACTCCTGCTGGAGCTATGATGCCACCTGCCCGGTGGAAACCTATTTCGCTCAGGCTGAAAAAATGGGACTTACCCATATCGCCATCACTGAGCATCATCAGATGGACTCCTTCCCCGAAGTGGTCGAAGCTGCCAAAAAGCACCCCTCAGTCAGCTATATTCCCGGAGCTGAGCTGACCGTTCACAGTCCCAAGGGAACTTTTGACATGGTCTGTCTGGGACTTCCTGCTGTGCCGACTCCCGAACTGCAGCAGGTCTTTGCCGCCTATCACAACTGGCAGCGCAACTACGGCGATGCCCTCTGTGCGTTGCTCTCTGTTGAAGGCTACCCCTATACCCGCAAGGAACGGGAGATCCTCCTGAAACGCTACCGCCCCCAGAAAACCATTGATGTTCAGGGTATCACCCATGTTCAAAATGGGATCCAGAACAAGTATCTCATCGAAGAGAAAAAACTTTTTGCCGATGCTGATGCAAAGAACAATGTGGTCTGGAACTCCAATTTCTCTCTGCCCCCCTACCCCGAATATGACTTTGTACTCCCCGCTGTCAAACGGGCTGGCGGTCTGGTCTTTATCGCCCATCCCAGAGGCTATTTCAAGATCAACGACCTCAACCGCATGGACGAACTGCGTGAAATGCTGGACTTTGACGGTATTGAGTGCGCCCATCCTTCAGTGCCCGTTGAGTTGACACCCTTCTACCGTCAGTACTGCAAGGATCACGGTCTTTTATCCACCGCCGGAAGCGATACCCACTCCTCGCCGGATTGTGCATATCAGTTCTGTAAAGAGAGTAAGTTTGCCGATCATATCGGTGAAAAACGGTATGTTGAAGAAATTTTGGAAAGAATTCCTGCATTTCACGCTTGACATTTGGTAAAGTTGGGTGTATATATAGTAAATAATAGTAAACAAACGACAATAATAACATAAAAGAAGCGAGGTATACAATGAAACACAATCCCGAAGTTCGCGTCGGCGGGAAGATCCGCAAAGTCCGTAACGTCATGAAGCGCTATGAGCGCATCAATGTGCTCCGGGATTCCGGTCGCATTGCTGAGGACAAAGTTCTCGGACTTCCCAAAACCAAACCGGTTGAAATGTAATTTGAACCATTTGGTTGATTACGAAAGCTCCCGGGTTTAACATCGGGAGCTTTTTTGTGTCTCAATCCTTCAGTTGATGCAAGATGGAACAGGAACGGCTTATCAGTTTTGCCAATGAGCGCCCCATGCGCCCCAATAAGAGCGGGATCCAGAGAGTTCTGGATTCCCGTGATCCTTCGTGCTGGCGTTTCAGACTCAGCCGTCTGCAATTCTTTGGGGTTGCAGCTATTGCGCTGTTGCCAACGTTGCCTTTGGCATTTTTCGGACATTTGATTTTCCTGATTTTTCCGGCGTTTATTTTGACGATTCTCGGGATCGTCTACTGGTGTAATGGCAATGTTCCCACCTTTGATTTCGGCAACGGATGTTTTTACAATGACAGAAAAAAGCCCAGATACGGCGATTTTTCCACACTTAAAGATTATCTGCCCTTAAAAAAGATCACTGCGATCCAACTCCTTTTAAAAACAGTTTACGGCGGCAAAGGAGCCAGATGGACTCTGGAATTGAATTTGTTTACCGATGATCTGAAACGGGTCCATGTGACTGACAGTTCCGATCTGAAACAGATGCGGAAAGCGGCAAAAATGCTTTCAGAGAAACTTGATGTACCTTTGAAAGAATCGGAGCCGGAGGGGACAAAAAAACACAAACCAACTCCCCGGTGGGTAGGCTTTATCTTTCTGTTTATCTTTGGTTCCGTCGGAGTCGGCGGATTTTACACCCATGTGTTGAGCCCTCTGATTGAAAACTTCAACAGCCGCAACTGGAAAGAGGTTCCCGCCGTTGTTGTTAAAAGCCGCGTCGAAAATGCCAGACGCCGCTCAAAAAACGGTCACTACACCGTTTACCGGGCAAAAATCTGTTACCAATATCTTTTCAAAGGAAAACTCTACACGTCTGAGATTTACAGTGCCTTTACCAGAGATTTTTCCAGAGGCTCCTCCGAAAAATTCCGGCTCGTCAGAAACAATCCTCCCGGCAAAAAAATAATTTGTTTTGTGAATCCTGCGGCACCTCAACAGGCGGTCTGCAGCAGAGAGATCCCTTCATGGCAGCTGATTTGGGAAGGTGGTTACTTTCTTATCTTTGCCGTTTTCGGTGTGGTTGTCTGCGGCTTTATCTGGAAACAAAGCAAAAAGTGATCCCGCTGTTGAAGAGTGCCTTTACCAGAGGATCTTTTCATCTCTGAACTTTTCAAGTTCCTGATAGTATTCGTCCCGTGTGATCTCTTCTGCCCCGAAAAGCGCCAGAGTGGGTGTTACCATTTGGGTATCGACCACTTTGATCCCCATTTGCCGCAGATGGCTGAACATCCCTGCCAAAGCGAACTTTGAAGCGCAGCTTTCTTTGAAAAACATACTTTCCCCGCAAAAGATGCCGCCCACATGAACGCCGTATAAGCCGCCGATAAGAGTGTCGTTTTCATCGAAAGTCTCAAAACTGTGGGCGTGCCCCCTGCGGTGGAAGGCTTTGTAAGCCCGGATCATCTTAGAGGTGATCCAAGTACCTTCCTGCCCCGGACGGTATGCGGCGGCACACTCTTCGATCACTCTGTCAAAAGCAGTGTCAACAGCCAGATGCCACTTTTTCTTTTTCAGTTCCCGCCGGGTCCCGTGGGGGATATGGAAATTGTCGATTCTCACAATTCCCCTTTCCGGTGGAGAAAACCAGAGGATGACCTCATCCGTTTCGGGCCAGGGAAAAATTCCATGATAATAGGCGTCTTCAAGCATATCGCAGTCAAGATCATGGCTCCACCCCGCAAAACCATAGGGATCTTCTTCAGCACTCTGCGGCGGAGAAAAACAGGAGTCGCTCCAATCGATCATAATAAAAATTCCTTTGATCACTATATGTTCAGAAGAATAAAATACACGATAAAATGAAACAATGCAAGTCAAAAGCCGGGAAAAGAGAAAATATCCCCCTCTGACAGGGGTTTTCTTCTTGAAAAAAACAGCTTTATGCAGTAAATTATACAAAAGGAGTTTTTACCATGTCTGAGAATAAGATAATAGATTACATCAACCGTTTCGACCGTTTTGCCGCCGGAAACAATATCCAGCTGACAAAGGTTGAACCGGGGTATGCAGAAGCTGAAATGATCATAACCGCCGATCTGCTCAATGGCAACAATGTTGTCCAGGGGGGCGCCATCTTCACCCTCGCTGACATCGCCTTTGCCGGGGCTGCAAATGCGGAAAATAAGGGCATGGTGACTCAGAGCAGCAATTTGACCTTTTTGCGTCCCGGGAGCGGCGAAAAGCTCTTTGCTTCTGCAAAAGAGATCAACCGGGGCAAAAGTACCGGTGTTTATGAGATCCGGGTTACCAATGAACAGGGAAAACTGGTTGCCTGCGGACAGATGATCGGATTCGCAACCGGGCGGCCGCTCGTTGAGGAGTGATTCTATGGAAAAAAAAGTGCGTTTCTTACTTCTTGTTTGTGCGTTGGCTCTGAGCTGCGGGGCAGCTCCTTCTGACAAAAGAGGGCGTGTCACCAAATTGGCGCCTCCGCCCATCTTTTCCCAATGGGAGCAGAAGAGCCTTCAAGTTGTTGAAACGGGTGAATTTTCCAGTATGGCAGTACCGGAAGAGAAAAAAGGTAAAAAGAACTCTTCTCCCAATACTGCGGACCTTGTTTCTGAAAAAGGGAAAAAGTTTTTTTGGAAGCCCTCCCCTCTTCTTTCCAGCACCATCCGGGTGGCAGACCTGACGGGAGCAGCTCTTTCCGCAGATGGTTCTCTTGCTGTTGTGACTGAGCGCATCGGCGGCGAGGGAAAGGCTAATTCTACCAGGGTGCTTCTTTTTGATATTTCCAAGTGCCGTCTTGCCGGCGGTTTTGTGATTCCCAAAGAGCGGCTTTCCTCGATTGCTTTTCTGCCGGATGTAAAGAGTGAACTCATTGCCGTAAGAGCTCATTTTGCGCCCTTCAAAACTCAAAACGGAGTTGTCAGGATCGATCTCAAAGAAAGAAAAATCGTTGATTTCTTTGATGCTCCCGGGAATAGATCCGTTACCTCTTTTGTTTTCGGCAAAAAGGGAAAACTTTACTTTACCGTTGCCGGAGCCCCCATGCTTTATGAAATGGAGCAGGATTCTTTCGCCGTGGAACCAACTGCCATCAAAAGCCGCCTTGCCTCGCCGAAAGTGTGCGTGGCAGGAGAACTTTTGATCGCTTACGGAAAAGAGGGAATTGAAACGTTCCGCAAAGATGAGGGGCGTTGGATCCCCGATGAAACACTGCATACTTTTCCGGAGCCCTTTGTCCCGGAAAAGTGCACGGTTACAGACGGCAATGTTCCTGCAATTTGTTTTTCCGGAGCTTTTGGGGAGGATTTGTGGTATTACAGAAAGGGCTCCTTCCGGAAACTGCAGGAGCGTATTTCAGGGATCTCTTTGTGGAACGACCAGCAACGACTCTTCTTTTCCGAAGCTGCCGCAAACAGCAAGATCATGATTTTTCAAATGCCGGAGGGAGCCACTCAGGGAAAAGGCGCGACCCCCAACCGCTTGAAACCTGCCAATCGCAACGGAAGTTTTGCTTTTTTGGGCACTCCCGCCTTGAAGAACAAGCTAATTCAAATCGACAGCAGAGGTAATGTCTTTTTGCTGGATCACTCCAGAATAGCACGCTGGAAAAAAGATATCGTTTACATTGCGGACCGTGCCGGATTCCGCTGAACTCAAATAATCGGACCAATATCCTATGCCTATCTTTAATTTCAAATGTGAAAAATGCGGCAATCTTTTTGAAACGCTGCTGAAAAACCGTTCTGAAGAAACTGAATGTCCCCAGTGCGGCAGCAAGGAGCTTACCCCTGCCCCCAACCGGATCAGTGTCGGTCGTTCCAACTCCAATTCCTGCCCCGCTCAGGCAATGTGTCCCGGAGCAGCTGCTGCAGGCGGTTGCGGATGCGGCGGCTGCTGCGGACATAAACACTGAAAAATCAAAGATCATGAACAAACAGGAACTTATCAAACAGCTTGAACGCTGCGGTATGCGTCCCGGCAGGGGACTGGGGCAGAACTTTCTTCTCGACCGGAACTTGCTTGAGTGGATCGTCAGAAAAGCCGCCCCGCAGAAAGATGAAAATATTCTGGAAGTGGGTCCCGGTTTCGGTGCCCTTACAGAACTCCTTGTTGCCACAGGCGCCAAAGTGACCGCCGTGGAATACGACCACCGTATTGCCGAACATCTGCGAAAGCGTTTTGCCGGAGCAGAGAAGTTGCGCCTTATTGAAGCGGACGCATGCAAAGTGGATTACAGTGAACTTTTCCCCGAAGGGACTCCTTTCCGTTGTGTGGCAAATCTTCCTTACGCCATCAGCACTGTCTTTATCGCCAAACTGTGTCAGCTTGACAATGGACCTGAGTCCATGCTTTTTATGCTCCAGAAAGAGATGGGGGAGCGGCTTGCTTCAGTATGCAACTGCAAATCTTACGGAGCTTTGACGGTAACGACTCAGAGCATTTTTGATGTTGTCCTTGAAAAGATCGTCCCCCCTGAGGTCTTTTATCCGCCGCCGGAGGTGGAGTCTGCACTGGTCTCCTTTACCCGTCATGAGCGGTTCAATCTTGATTCGGAAGGGAAGAAACATCTTTCCACCATGGTCCGGCTGCTTTTCAACCAGCGGCGCAAACAGATGGGCAAAGTGTTGTGCAACGGATACCCGAAGGAAAAGGTGCAAAGTGTCCTTGAAACAATGGGGATCCCTGCAAGTGAAAGAGTTGACAAAGTCCCTGTTGAACAACTTGTCACTATGAGTGAACTTTTTTACAGAAAGTGATCTTCTCTGTAAGAGAAATCAAAACGCCTGTCATTTCTCCTTTTTCCTGCAGATCATTTCTGCGGGTGAAAAAAAATTACCTTGTTGACTATATGAGCAGAGATATAAAGCTTTTTTGGCAATACATTCTTCCCTCCATCGGCGGTATGCTTATTGCCGGATCATTCAGTATCGTCGATACCATCTTCATCGGAAGGGGGACAGGGAAAGTCGGTCTTGCCGCTATCGCCCTGACCTGGCCGGTTCTGATGCTGCTGCAGGCTTTCGGATCCCTTTTCAGTGCAGGCGGTGCCGTGCTGATCGCACAGGCAAAGGGAGCCAATGCTCCGGAAGAGGCAAAGAAATATTTTAACAACGCCTTTTTTCTTGTCATCACCAGCGGTATCGTACTGACTGCGCTGACATTGCCTTTATTCAAAAAAATCATGATATTCCTGGGGGCAACGCCCCAACTCCTGCCCATGGCGATGGCGTATGGAATCATCCTGACCTGCGGGACGACCCTTTTCATGTTTATGAGCGCCTGTCTGGAAATCGTCCGCAACGACGGGAGCCCTGTATTTTCCATGATCCTTATGGTCATAGGATTGGTGTGCAATGTGTTCCTGGACTGGCTCTTTATCATCCACTGGTCGGGGGGCGCCGCCGGAGCCGCATGGGCAACATGTCTGAGCTGGGTATTTACCTGTTTTGTGGGAAGTTCCTACTTCTTTACCAGACACACCTTTTTGCGATTTTCTCTGAAAATTTTCAAACCCGCCTGGCAGGCATCAAAAGCGGTCATCTGGACGGGGATCCCTGTTTTCGGCAATATGTTTTCCATTATTGCCATGCTTTACATGCACAACGCCCAGTCACTGCGTTACGGCGGAGTTGACGGTCTTGCTGCCTACACCGTGGTGGCAGCACTGGAGTCTCTGGGCTCCATGCTCATGACCGGCGTCGCCTGCGGCGTCCAGCCATTGACCGCCAATATGTACGGAGCCGGAAAATACAAGCGTCAGAACCGTTTCGGCAACTACGGCTATGTTGTAGCGTTCCTTCTGGGGATCGCTATTATGGGGTTATCTTTCCTGCTCTGCAAAACCGTCCCCGGCTGGATGGGGCTTGAAGGCACCGCCGCCGCTCTTGCTGCCCGGGGGATCATCATGAGTGCTCCGGCATTCATACTTCTGGGAGTGATCCGTGTGGCGGGATTTTACTATCAGTCCACAGGAAAGATCGTACTTTCCTCGCTGCTGATCTACGGTGATTCTTTTGCGGCACTGCCTTTGTGCCTTTACACCCTGCCCCTCTGGTTCGGCATGGACGGCATCTGGCTGGCTATGCCCGCTTCGAGGATACTGCTTTTTCTGCTCCTTTGCTATTTGTGGTTCGGGATCAAATTCTTTCACCGCAAAGAAAAAGCCCTCCCCTGAAACAGAGGAAGGCTAAAAAAAACGCTGAAAGTTTTTTCAATACTGCCAATGCAGATTGTCAAGGACCTTGCGGAATGACCTGATGGTGGGCTGGGAATAGATGCCGCCGGGTTCATAATCGTGAACGCCGAATTCAACAGCCACACCGAATTTGGGTCCCATGTAACGGACCATTTTGCCGAATTTTCCTCCGGCAAGATAGATAAAAGGCTTGTCAAGCTCTTTATTGAGCAGCAGCATAGTGCGCACAGACTCCTGAAACTCTTCATCGGTATTGACTACCGTAACCACTTTAAGAATATCGGCTCCCCGGGCGCTTTGTTCTTTCATCATGGCAAGAACATCTTCCGGGGGGACAAACTCTTTTGTGGCGTGTGATGAGATAAGAACATGTGCGCCCTTAGCGTGGATCTCATCGATCAAAGCCCGCTGTTTGGCGATGGCTGCGGGATCACTGGTCAGCTCTCTGGGAGCTGGCGCATAAAGATCCCCCATGACATCTATCACATCCGCCCCCGCATCTGCGGCACGGAGCAGATACTGCTGGCGTGCTTCATCGTCGGCACCGTGAATGGAGTCGTTGCGGTAGTTGATGAACATAAAGGGAAGCTGCACACACCCGATGATCCCTCTGAGGGTATCGGTACTCCGCTCCTCTTCCGGGAGAGCAGACATTTCAAGGGCGATACCATCGGCACCGTCAGCTTCAGCAGAACGCGCTACTGCTATCGCCTCTGCCGCTGATCGGGGCTTGTAGAGAAGGGATACGGCAATTTCCTGCCGGTTGCAAAAAGAACGCTTCAGCATAAAAAACTCCTTTCTTCAACGTGCAAGCAAATGACCGCCGTCGATCACATGGGAGGATCCGGTGATAAAGGCGGCTTTGTCAGAACAAAGGTAAAGTATGAAATCCACCAGTTCGACAGGCTCAGCAGCTCTGCCGAGGAGTGTTTTCATTTTCGCCATGCCGGGGCGGGTCAGGACGGGACCGGGAATGACACAGCAGGAGCGGACATTGTGGGGCGCTCCGAGAATGGCAAGAGATTTGGTCATACCTTTCATGGCGCTTTTTTCAGCGGAGTAATCCAGAGAGGGACCGCCGCCGCCTTCTTCCCCAGTGACAGAGCCGAAGTTGATGATAACGCCCCGTTTCCGTTCCATCATGCCCGCCAGAACGGCACGGCAGCAGTAGATGGCGCCCCGCAAATTCACATCAAGTCCCCAGTCAATGACCTCAATGGGGAGTTTCTCAAAGCTGGTGCAGTTGTTGCAGCAACGCCCGGACATGCCGCCCGCCGCATTGATAAGGATATCAAGGGAACCGAAAGTCTCCACGATTTTTTTCTCTGCAGCTTCAACTTCTGCGTATTTGCGGATATCCACTTTCAAGGTCAGCACATTGCCGCCTGCTGCTTTGATCTTTGCTTCTGCGGCAGCAAGAGCTTCTTCATTCACATCAAGGAGCGCCACATTGGCACCCTGTCCGGCGAGCTTTTCCCCTGAAAGCAATCCCATGCCGGAGCCTCCCCCCGTGATCATGGCAGTTCTTCCTGAAAATTCCATTTTCTCTACTTCCTTTCTGAAAATTATTTGATTCTGAGCATCCGTCCGGCACGGTTTGTTTTTATTCCTTCATCAGGTGAATAGGCAAGTTTTCCATTGACATAGACCGCAGTGACACCTTCCGCCCGGCGGTTGGGAACAGCGTAATCGGCTTTGCTGTCAAATTTATCCAGATCAAGGAGCACCAGATCGGCAAAGTATCCGGGAGCAACGATCCCCCTCCCCTCAAGGTTGAATTTAGCTGCAGGCAAAGCCGTCATGCGGCGTATGATGGAAGCGTAATCGCAATTTTTTGCGGCGATCCGGAAAAACAGCGGACATGTACCGAAGGCACGGGGGTGGGTGGTATTGTCATCAAAGGCGCGTATATTGCCGTCGCTGCCGGTAATGACGTATGGTTTTGCGAGGATCTTTTCCAGATTTTCCTCATTCATGGTTCCGAAAGCCGCCCAGGGAGTATTTCCGGCGGCAAGGAGATTGACCACAGCTTCCTCTCCGGAGCATCCCATAAGATTGCCGATTTCGACCATGCTCATGCCGCGGTATTTTTTGTGTTCCTCAAAAGGGGAGGAAACCAGCAGAGTTCTTGCAGGGCTGCGTTCAAGCCCCTTTTTCATAGCTTCCAGAAGCTCCTGACGGTATGCGGCAGACTCTTTGAGTTTTCCGCAAAGAGTCATGGTATCCACCGTATCAAAGGGGGGCGGCACGATCTGCCGCAGACCGGTACTTGAGTGGATATAAGGATAGCGGTCGGCAAGAACATCCATACCGTCAGCCCGTGCCTTTTCAATTTTTTCAAAGACGGCATCCAGTTTGCACCAGTTCTTTTCGCCGGAGGTTTTAAGGTGGCTGATCTCAAGGTTGTTGTCTCCGGCTCTGGCGATCTCAAAGGCTTCGTCGAGAGCTTCAAGAAGAGTAGAAGCTTCATTACGGATATGGGTGGCATAGGGTTTCCCGGTGCCCTTGAGAAGAGAAGCAAGCTCTTTGAGTTCTTCAGTAGGGGCAAATTTCCCGGGGAGATAGTAGGGACCGCCGGAAAATCCTCCCGCACCATGTTCCAGAGCTTCGGCAAGAAGTTCCTTCATCTGCCTGAGTTCTTCTTTTGTAGCATTCCGCTCTTCATACCCCATGACACGGACTCTGAGAGAATTGTGTCCGCAAAGATGGACCACATTGACTGCGGGACAGGATTTTTCGATGGCATCAGCGTAAGCGCCAAAATTGCACCATGTGCCTTTGAAAACATCTTCAGCGTCTTTGGCGCCTGTCAGATAAAAAGAGAAACCGCAGTTGCCGGAAATGTCGGTCGTCACCCCCTGAGAGATCTTGGAATCCCCACCGGGGACCCGGGCGGCTGAGGAATCTGAATGGGTATGGACATCTACAAATCCCGGTGTCAGAGCCAGCCCTTTGCCGTCAACGACTTGGGCTCCTGTCTTATTCAGCGTGCCGCACTCTGCAACAGCTGCGATCCTGTCATCCTGTACGGCGACATCAGCCATAAAGGGAGTTCTGCCGGTTCCGTCATAGAGCATGACATCAGTAAAAAGAAGTTTTTCCATAATATTACACAGGCTCCTTGATTGAAATTGTGATCTTTTATAAGATAGCACTTTTACATCATTATTTCCAGCAGCCAACAAAAAAAAACGCCTCCAATCTCAGAAAAAGTGAGTTTGAGGCGTAAAAAACATATTTTATTACAATAGCACCTCTTTTTTTATTTGTCAAGCGGTGTTTTTACAATTATTCAAAAGTTGTTTTCCCCCTCATTCCAGGTCAAAACCTCTCTTTGACGGAAAGTATTGAAAAAATTGGAATTTTTTTTCATTTTTTTTGAAATCCCCCCTTGAAAAATCAAAAAACATCTGCTATTATTAGACAAAAGTCATGAAAAACACGACTTAAAAAAAATCAAAAAAAAATCGAAATAAAAAAGGAGGAAATATGGGAAAAGCTATCGACAGCCGTAACTTCGTCATTGCAGGACATACCGGCAGCGGAAAGACCTTGCTGTGCGAACAGATCCTTTTGCAGGCAGGTGCCATTGCCCGCGCCGGTACCATTGAAGGCAAGAATACCGTTTCCGACTTTATGAATGACGAACATGAACGCGGCTCAAGTATCTATGCTTCTCTCTGCAGCTGCAAGTGGAATGATCTGTCACTGTACTTTGTTGACACCCCCGGATACAGCGAATTTTTCGGACAGACCCTCGGTGCCATCCGCGCCTGTGATGCCGCACTGGTGGTGATCGATGCTATCGACGGTCCCCAGATCGGTACTGCCAGAGCATGGAAAGCCGCCCGTGAGCGCGGTATCGCCCGCTTCGGTTTCGTCAACCGTCTGGATAAAGAACGCGCCGACTTTGAAGCCACTTTGGAGCAGATGCGCAAAAATCACGGTCGCAATGTGATCATCCCCCTCTACTGGCCCGTGGGCAAGGAAGATGGTTTTGAACGGGTGGTAAGTGTCCTTTTTGACAAAGATATCCCTGCCGACATCGCCGATCAGGTGGCGGAGTGCCGTCAGCTCTGGCTGGATGCCATTGCCGAAACTGATGACGAAATCATGATGCGCGTCCTTGACGGCGGCGAACTGACCGAAGAAGAGATCCACACCGGATTGCGCAAAACCATCATGAGCGGCAAAACGATCCCGGTCTTCCCCGGCAGTGCCGTCAAAGGTATCGGTGTGCCTGAACTGCTGGAAGCCATCAAAGAACTCTTCCCCAATCCCTTTGAGTACGCCACCGTTGACGGTGCCGATCTTGATGTCAAAGAGGATGGAGCCGCTCTGGGCGTGGTCTTTATGAGCCTTAACGATCCCTTTACCGGTCAGCTGACCTTTGTCCGGGCTATTTCCGGCACTTTTACCGGTGATCTTGATATCTACAACCGCACCACCGGTATCAAAGAGCGTTTCGGATCCATGTTTGCCATGAACGGCAAGAACCAGACCCAGCTGCCCGCAGCGGGGCCCGGAACTCTCTTTGCAGTGGCAAAGCTCAAAGACTCCCACATCGGCGACACCATGTCAAGTGATCCCAACTCCCGTGTGCTGCCCGGTGTTGAGCCCCCCAATCCCATTATGTTCTACGCCGTCACCGCTGCCAAATCCGGTGAAGATGAAAAGATCGTTGCCGGTATCAACAAGATCATCGAAGCAATGCCTTCTGTGAAACTTGAGCGCAACAATGAGACCCATGAACTGCTCCTCTGCGGCATGGGAGACCAGCAGCTGGGTATCGTTTCCCGCCGTTTGAAAGAACAGTTCAAGGTGGAAGCGGTCCTTTCCACCCCCAAAGTCGCCTACCGTGAAACCATCACAGGTTCCGGTGAAGGACACTACCGCCACAAAAAACAGACCGGCGGTGCGGGACAGTTTGCTGAAGTCTTCATGAAAATTTCCAACAGTCCCGAAGGATACAAGTACTCCAATGATGTGGTTGGCGGAGCCATCCCCAAGAACTTTATTCCCGCCATCGAAAAGGGTGTGCAGGATATGCTTGAGGAAGGTCCTCTGGTGGGTTGCCGGGTTGAAAATGTTGCCGTTTCAGTCTTTGACGGCAAGTATCACCCCGTGGACTCCAACGAAATGGCGTTCCGCATCGCCGGACGGCAGGCATTCAAAGAAGCCATGAATCAGGCGGGACCTGTGATCCTTGAGCCTGTCATGTCCATCCGGGTCCATGTCCCCAGCGCCTACACCGGCGATATCAACGGCGACCTGAATCACAAGCGCGGACGGATCCTCGGAATGGAATCTGAAGAAGGTATTGAGATCATCCTTGCAGAAGTGCCCATGGCTGAGCTCCACAAGTACGCAACAGAACTGCGGAGCATGACTCAGGGACGCGGTACCTTTGAAATGGAATTTGCCCGCTATGAGCAAGTCCCGCCCAATGTGGCTCAGGAGATCATCGCCAAGCATCAGGCTGAAAAAGGCGAAGAATAATAATTGATCCATAAGAGGTAATTTCAAAAGTCATTCAAAAAATGGCAAAGATGTCATTCGCAAAGAGCTGTAAAGGGTAGTTTGAGGCTGCTACCTGTAAGGTAACAGCCGAAAACGCTCCCTTTATCAGATCGAAGCGAGGGCGCTTTGACAATTTTGAGGAGTTTTGAAATTGCCTCAAATATGAACGGGAGCCGGATTTGTTGCCGGTTCCCGTTTGTTGGTTAGAGAAATCATGAATTGTTTGCAATTACTGACCCAGGCTCCGGGAGAGGAGCTGATACTGACAAATGATCCTGCAGACTTTTTCAAAAAGTATGCAAAGGACCGCTGTGCGGTCTTTACCGGACGCAAAGGCGTCGAAGCCAATGGCGCCTGGGAGGAGTTTTCAAATGCTGTTCCCGGAGCGAAAAGGTTTTCCGGCATTGAGCCGGAGCCGTGTATCGAAACTGTGGAACGCATGACGGCGTTTCTTGAACAGGGCAAATATGATACCGTTTTTGCCATAGGAGGCGGGAGTGTCCTCGATGCGGCAAAGGCGGCATTTCTGGTCCACCAGACAAAGATCCCCCTGAGAGAACTTTTCGGCGTCAATATGTACTCTCAAAAATTCCCGGGGAAAGATCTTGCCCGGATCATCGCCGTCCCCACCACATCCGGAACCGGCTCCGAAGCGACCCAGTATTCCAATATCGTAGACAAAGAAGCCGGTGTCAAAAAACTGATCGCAGAAGCTCAATGTGTTCCTCTTGCAGGCTGCGTCGTCCCCCGCTATACTGCCCCCATGTCCCGCGATGTGACTCTTGCCACAGGATGTGATGCCCTTGCCCATCTGCTTGAAGGTTTTCTCAATGTCCGGGCGGACTCCAATCATCCGGAAGGCAATACCTGGGCACTTGCCGGTATCAGACTTGTCAAAGAGTATCTCCCCGGAGCTTGCGTCAACGATCCGTGTGCAAGAGAAAAAATGGCGCTCGCCGCAGCTCTTGGAGGTATGACGATCCGTTTCAAATCCACTGGATTGCCCCATTTGTGCAGTTTTTCATGGTTCGGCAGGATCGCCCACGGCATTGCCGCCATTATGCTGCTGCCGGAGTCATGGCGCTATTACCTGGGAAATCCGGCAGTGGCAGAAAGGACCATGCTTCTTTCTGAGATTTTCCCCGGGCATACGCCGGAAGGGGTCATTGACTCTTTCCGCATCTTTCTGACGGAGTTGGGAGTCCCGGAAAAACTCAATGCGTTTCCGGATCTTTCCCCGGAACTCATGGAGCGCACCGCCTGTTCCGCAGGCGAAAACAAGATGAAGTTAGAACTTGCTCCCCGGCGGGTGCCGGTGGAAGAAAGCAGGTTTATATTGCAGAATATTCTGCTTAAAAGTTATGGAGAATAAAAAAATGATCCACGTTATCGCCCGGATGGAAATCAAACCCGGCTGTATGGAGGAATTCCTCAAGATCCTGCTCGGCAACACGCCCACTGTTCTTGCTGAAGATGGTTGCTACCGTTACGAAAGTTGTCTCGACACCAAAGCCGGAGACAAAGACAAATATGTGACCATCCTTGAAACATGGGAGTCCGAAGAGCATTTGAAAGCACATCTTGCCACTGAACACATGGCAAAGTTCCGTGATGCGGTCAAGGATCTGCGTTACAGTTCCAATGTGACAGTCGTTGCCCCTGTCAAGTAAGAGAGTCAAACATGTATTCAAAATCTGATCTGAAAGCTGATCTTACAGCCATGGGGCTGAAAGGGAGTGAAACGGTCATTATCCACTCCTCGCTGAAATCCATCGGTGAAGTGGAAAACCGTGCAGACGGCATTCTTGATGCCCTTGTTGAGTTTTTCAAAGATGGTCTGCTGGTGTTCCCTTCCATGTCCTACAATCTGGTCAACGCCAAGCAGCCGGTCTTTTCAGTTCGTGACACCCCCTGCTGCGTCAGTATGCTGCCCGAACTTTTCCGGCGCCGTCCCGGAGTGATCCGTTCACTCCATCCCACCCATGCGGTGGCTGCCATCGGTAAGGATGCGGCAGAGTTCGTTTCCGGACATGAAAAATTCGACTCCCCAGCCCATCCGGAATCCCCCTGGGGAAAACTTTACAAACGCAACGCAGTGATCCTCTTTGTCGGCACCGGAACGATCCACTGCAACACCTATCTCCACGGTGTTGAAGAGTGGCTCCCTGTCCCCGGCATGTTGACCGATTATCACGAACCGCTGGTGGTCTACGACTATGAGGGCAAGCGCATCGAAGTGCCTTCCAGACGGCATGTGGGATCCCACTCAAAGTGGTACAATCTTCTGCAGCCCCGGTTCCGGGAAGCCGGAGCCTTGAAAGAAGGGAAATTCGGGGATGCAAAAGTTTTCATCCTTGATGCCCACACAGCCGGTGACATCGTCTACGATCTGCTGAAAAAGGAGCCTCTCTTTTTCACAGACGAGTATCAGGCTTCAAAAGGTGTTACCGACTGGCACTGATCCCACAAACGGCACAACACTGTTGCAATATTCAGCAAAAAGTGTGTGCCGTTTTTTATTTGGCTATATTCCCTATATGGGTAGATTTCTATTCTCTTAAACTTTTAAGCGGCACAATACTATTGCAAAAATTGCAATAGTGTTGTGCTGAAAAAGGTTTGGGAAAAGGGGGTGGGGTTTGGG
>JAZODE010000082.1:0-9876 GCA_045596885.1 Victivallaceae bacterium | reverse complement strand
GCTGCCTTCTGCACAGGAGCAGGAGCGGGGGCGGGAGCTGCCTTCTGCACAGGGGCGGGAGCGGGAGCTGCCTTCTGCACAGGAGCGGGAGCAGGGGCGGGAGCAGGAGCGGGAGCTGCCTTCTGCACAGGAACAGGAGCGGGTGCCGGAGCAAGTGCAGCGGCATTGCCTTTTCTGGCAACAGGAACTTTGGAACTGTCATAGCTCACATAGTCCCGCATGACATAAAGGCGCATATCTGCAAGGGGAGCCACCTGGACCCAGCCGTAACGGTCGGGATCGGTGACAGCTTTGAGGACAGTCCCTTTTTTGATCCGTCCGATCACAGCCGCCTGACCGTGGGGTTTGATGCGCAAGTTCATATCTCTGAGAGCCACATTGCCGTTGAGGTAGACGGCAGAAGCATAGACAGGGGTGACATCAGGAGCGGCGATCTCAAGCCAGGCGCCGTGGCGCTGGAAGATCTCCACTTTTTTGCCCCGGTAGAGTTTCACAGCGGCAGGGGATCTCAATTCGGGAAACACACGGGCATTAAGAGCTGACGCCGTCACAATGCCTTCCGCAGCGCCGCAGCAGACAGCGGCGGCGAGAAGAAATGACACACTCAGGATAAAAAAATGCTTTTTCATAAAAAAACTCCTTTTCAATTTTGACTTGTATCCAAAGATAAGCTATATTATCCATATAATCATTTATGATAATATAACCCGAAAAGGTCTTTTCTACAAATGAAAATCGAAAAATTTTTTAAAACTGTTCTGATTTTATTTCCGATCCTTTTTACCGGATGTGCTTCAAAGCCTGTCAAAACGGCAAATCCCCTGTGCAACACATGGCATATCCCCAAGGCTCCCACTGTGTTGCGGATCAGCTTCACTCCCGACGGCAGAATGGTGGGCGTCATGGGAATGAACAACTTTTTCGCCCCGGTGCAGTATCTCCCCAAAGGGCGGATCGAAATACACTCCATAGCCGTTTCCCGGCGGGGGGAGTACCCGGAATTTGCGGACCGTTTCCTGAAAGTCCTGCGTTCAGCCAAGTTTGCCGGAGTCGCCAAAAATAAACTCTATCTTTTTGATGCCGACAAAAAGAAGATCATGGTCATGGAGCAGTTCATACCATGAGCTTGAAAGAGGATTTTCTGCGCTACCTTGCTCTTGAACGCAACGCTTCAGAACATACGGTCAGCGCCTACGCCGCAGATATCACCGAATTCTGTGCCATGATCATGGACGATCCCGACTTTGACGATTTCAACAGCGTCGAACGGGATCAGGCACGGAGCTTCGTTCTGCAGCTCCACAATGCCCAGTGCAGCAAGCGCAGTATACAGCGGAAACTTTCAGCGCTCCGCTCTTTCTACCGTTTTCTGCTGCGCAAAGAGCTGGTCTCGACCAATCCCTTTGCCAATCTGCCCCCCATCAAGGCGGATAAACCTCTGCCCGTGGTCATGCAGATCAAGCAGATAGAAGAGCTTCTTGATGCCATCCCCCGCTTCTGGGAGCAAAAAATTTCTGACGGAAATATCCGTACCCCGGAACAGGCACAGCACGCTTCTTTAAGAGATACGGCGCTGACGGAAACCATCTACTCAGGCGGCTTGCGTATCAGTGAGGCTGTGGGACTGGATATGGCAGATGTGAACATCGCCGACGGCATCATGCAGATCCGGGGAAAGGGCAAAAAAGAACGCCTTGCCGCACTGGGAGGCGCCGCGGCAAGGGCTTTGGGAGCTTATTTCAGATTCCGCAGAAGTGCCGGGTTCAGCAACACACCGGACACCCCCGTTTTCCTCAACAAATCAGGCTCCCGCCTGACGGCGCGCTCCTATCAGCGCAATCTGCAGGAGTATCTGATTTTTGCCGGACTGCCCCCGGATTTCACCCCCCATAAGCTGCGCCACTCCTTTGCCACCCATCTGCTGGATGCCGGTTCCGATCTGCGGAGCGTCCAGGAGCTTTTGGGTCATGAAAATCTGAGCACCACCCAAATCTATACCCATGTCAGCATCCAGCGGCTCCGTCAGGTCTACGCCGAAGCCCACCCCCGTTCAGGGAGCAGAAAGGATGACGAAAAGTAAAGCCCTCAGGGGGTATTCTGAATCTTTCTGCCGGGGTAGAATTCAGGGAAATCCTGCTGCATTTTCTGGAGCTGTTCGATTTTTTTCTGGTGAAAGTAGGACCAGTAAAGATACTGGATGCAGTCAGAAAGTCCGTAACGGGCGAAAAGTCTTTGGGTCAGAGAACTTTGAGGGAAATATTCATAGCTCCAGCAGAGCAGGTTTCCGCCGAAAGAGGAAAAGTTGCGGGAAAAGTGTCCTTCGGGAGAACGCTCCCCTTCGTTGCCGATGCTGAAAGGATGATAAGCCCCGGCAAGTCCCGTGACAACGCCCCAGAAAATCAGCACCGCAACCACGAGCGCTTTCCATTTGCGGTCGGGGAGTTCCAGGACCATTTTTCCGCCCCAGTACCATAAAAGAGGAATCACCGGGATAAAATAGCGCAACCCGTAGCTTTGTCCGCCGAACTCATTGGTGCAGAGCAGGTAAAACAGCATGAACCCCAAACCGCCGAGAGCAAGGGCTCTCTCAGAGGGGCAAAGATGCTTAAAATGTTTCACACAGTACCAGAGCCCTGAAAGCAGAAAAGGCGTGTATGCAAAGATCCCCCGATCTCCCAGAAGGGCGTGGTAACAGTAGTAAAAAAGATCGCTGTGCATGGTGGGCGTATAGGTCCCCTTGCCGCCGCTGCCTGCCAAATAAAGGGGCAGCACCGTGCCGTAGGCGTACCAGTTGATAAACAATCCTGTCAGGAGACACAACGCCCCGGCTCCTGCGGCGGAAGCGGTGTGAAGCAAACGCTTATCACGGGGAGCGGAAAAAAAGATCCCGGTCAGTGCGGCGATCCCGAAAAAGAGACCGCAAGGTGCTTCAAGGAGTCCTGCGATACCTGCGGAAAATCCTGCCAGAAAAGCTGCGGGGAACGCCGGGACTTTGCGGTAGCGCATCAGGGCGGTAAAAATCCCCAGCACAGCCAGTGCCGCAGGGGTGTGATTGTTGAGCATGGTGGAGTAACTGATGATCCAGGATCCCCCCACACATCCCATAGCCAGCAGGAATTTGAATTCGATTTTTCCTTTTTTTATCCCCCTCAGCAGATCGAAGATCCAGAGAAAGAGCAGCACATTCACCACGGCGCCCAGAAGCAGATTGATGAGATAGATGGAAAGATGATAGTTGTCTACAAAGTTGATGCCGCAGTACCGGTGGAAGGGCTTGTAGACAAGAGCAACGGCAAGAGGAAGCGCCGGCAGCTTGTCACTGTAGACATGATTGTTTCTGACGGATTTGTCCACAGTCCGGAAATTGCATTTTTCAATGTGGAACACTCCTTGTTCGGCGACTGCCTGAATAGTGGCAAAACGCCCGGATTCGATGCCGGACATCCCCACCTCAACATGAGAGTACAAAAGGGCAAAAATAACAAAGAAAGCGCAGCCCGCCAGCTTGAAGAGTTTGACTTTGCGTTTGACAGGCATGAAACAGCTCCTCAGAAGCTCAGTTTGCGGATGGCGTTGCGGAGCAGTTTTTCGCCGTCGATCTCCCCTTCGGGGAATTCAGCGGCAAAGGTTTTGAGGACCTTGTCGATGGCATCGCGTTTGAATCCCAGCTGTTCAAGAGCCAGCGCCACATCGTTGATGGCGGAGGCGCTTTCAGGTGAAGCCGTCGCCACGGCGATATCGCCGCCCAGACCGGAGTTGAGTTTGTCCCGGAGTTCAACGATGATCCTTTCGGCAGTGCGTTTGCCGATGCCGTTGATCCGTGACAGAGCCTTCACATCAGAAGCCCCCACTGCGGCGCAGAAGGTGGTAACTGAGGTGGCGCTCAAAACATTGAGGGCAAGTTTGCCCCCAATGCCTGAAACCTCGATGAGAAGACGGAAAAGTTTCCGCTCCTCATCGGTGGCAAAGCCGAAAAGGGTGATGGCATCCTCTCTGACAGCGGTATGGATCCTGAGGACCGTCTGTTCCCCCACCTGAGGCAGTTTGTCAAAGGTGGAAACAGGTATCTGCACCTCGTACCCCACACCGCCGCAGTCGATGACGCATGAGGTAAAAGAGCTTTCGACCAATGTTCCTGAGAGTCTTGCGATCATATTTCAAGCCTTGTTTTTTGGAAGAATCACATTTCGATATCCAGAGAGATATCAGCAGATTTGACGGAGTGTGTCAGAGCACCGGATGAAACAAAGTCCACACCGATCTTGCCGATTTCGGGCAGTCTTTCAATGGTGATGCCGCCTGAGGCTTCGGTTTTGGATCTTCCGGCGATGACCTTTACAGCCTCTGCCATTTCTTCGTTTGACATGTTGTCAAGAAGGATGTACTCCACACCTGCTTCGGCAGCTTGAGCTGCCTCTTCAACGGTATCGGCTTCAACCTCGATTTCCAGTTCGGGATACTGTTTTCTCGCCTGTGCCACAGCCCATGCGATAGCGTTTTCCCCGCCGCCCAGAGCGGCAAGTTCCCGGTGGTTGTCTTTGATCATGACCCGGTCAAAGAGTCCCATGCGGTGATTGGAACCGCCTCCCACAGCCACGGCGTATTTTTCCAGATTGCGGTATCCCGGGGTGGTTTTGCGGGTATCAAGCAGCTGTGTTTTGGTTCCTTCAAGGGCTTGTGCATAGCAATTGGTGGTGGTGGCTATGCCGCTGAGGCGCTGGAGGAAGTTCAAAGCTGTGCGTTCGCCGGTAAGGATACCCCGCACGGGTCCTTCCACGGCAGCGATCTCGTCACCTGCATTGCAGAGTTCTCCGTCATCCACAAAGGTTTTGAACTCCAGCCGGGGTTCCACCAGTTTGAAAACTCTTTCTGCGATAGCCAACCCGGCAACGATGGTTTTGTCTGTTTTGCAGCGCAGGACCGCGCGGCCTTCCATCTCTTCGGGGATAACTGAATTAGTCGTCACATCTCCCACGGTATCAAGGTCTTCATTGAGGGCAAGCTCAATGAGCATATCCGCCCGCCCCCAGTCGATAGACGGAAGGTCGGCATCATCTTTCTTATCCACGGCAAAAACTCCTGTGTTGATCAGGGCACATTGTCTTTCTTTTTCCCGAACCGACGGGAAATAATGTGCCAATATGCATAATATAGCACAGCTTATTCAAAATTTCAAAAAAATAAAAGATTTTTCTTGACTTTTTGTTTTTTGATGTTATATTAACCGGATATCAACTGTAAAATATTGAAAGGGGGTGAAAAAGCCATGGACACTGAAATCCGCGTAAAGAAAGGTGAACCTATTGAGCGCGCGCTCCGTCGTCTGAAAAAGAAACTGGACAAGGAAGGCACCCTCAAGGAACTGCGCAACCGCAGACACTATGAGAAACCCAGCGAAATCAAACGCCGCGAGGCAAAGATGCGTCGTCATCACTAAGCTGAGTAAAGAAGCTGAGGCTGTTGTAGAACAGATGTTTTACACCAGCCTCTTTTCTTTTTAAATCCGATCTTCACAACAAAAAAAATCCGGGGACCTGTCAAAACAAGTTCCCGGTATTTTTTACCCGTTAAAAGGGCGTTTTTACTTTTTGAGCTTTTCAGACCATTCGCCAAGAAGTTTGGCAGCGGTTTCTCTGCCGCCCACACCAAAGGCGATGGCAGCGGCAACGCAGACGGCGCCGAGGATCAGGGTGAAAGCGATCTGGACGATGGAGTCACCGATGTTCAAATTGCCGATGGCAATGGCAGCGGTGAAGATAATGACGCAGATGCGGACCAGAGAGACCAGAGCCTTTTCGCATTTGCCTTCGAGAGCGTCAGCAGCAACATTGGAAAGCCAGATGCCGATGAGCAGCACGCCGATGCTCAGCAGAATGTTTCCGCCGAAAGCGGCAAAGGTCCGGATCAACTGCGCCAGCTGGTTGAATCCCAAGATCTCACAGGCGCTGAGGACAGCCAGAACCACAATGGCGATAAAGGTAAGCCTTCCCACGACGGCAGAGGGCGCCATGGAGTTTTCGGAGCGCTTGCGCAAGATACCTTCCATAAGCCGGTCAAAGCCCAGAGCAGCCACCAGCTGAGCCACCAGAGCTGAAACAAATCCACCGGCAAGGATGGCGGCAAAGATCAGCAGAGCAGCGCCGATGATGTCTCCGGCAGCGTTGAGCAGTTTGTTGAAAAATCCGGTCACGGAGTTGGAAAGAGCTTCGATCTTGAGGGCGGAAAGTGAAGAGATCACCACAGGGATCGCCACCAGCACATAGCTGACCACGCCAGCCATGGCAGCAATGCCGCCGTTGCCGAAAAGTTTGGAAACGCCGATCTTTTCACCGAAAGCATCCACCTGAGAGATCACCACCAGACCGGAAACGGCACGGCGGATGATCCCCGCCACCCAGAGCCCCACAAGGAGAATGGCTCCGGCAGCGACCAGATTGGGGATGTAGGTGATGACCTTTTCAAACATCGCCTGCAGCGGAGCAGTGATGCCGTAGATCTTCAAGGTGTTGAGAATAGCAGGCAGGAAGAAGAGAAAAACGGTGTAATACATGGTCTTTGCCGTGTATTCGGCAACCGCTTCAGGATTTTTGGCGTTGGTCTGAGCGGCAAGTTTTTCATGCAGATTGCTCTTGAGCATGGCAGTCTTGGTCAGGATACGGACGATGCCCGCCACGATCCAGGCGATGACGCACAGAAGCAGAGCTCCGGCGATGTTGGGCACATACCGGGCAATGGAGGTGATGAACTCCTGCAGCGGGGTTGCTGCGGCATCAAGTTTGAGAATGGAAAAACATCCCAGAACAGTAAAAAGCATGATGATCACATAGATCACCTTGCCAGCCACACTGTCTGCCTGACTCATGGGAGCCGGAGTTCCGTCGGGCAGCATGGGAGTGCGGGGTGAAATGGTCCGCACAAGATAAGAGGTCTTACGCGCCAGAAGTGAAGCAACAAGCCACCCTGCCAGCAGCAGGACCACTGCGCCCACCACTGCCAGCACCCGGCTGTCAACGACCATTTGCCAGATTTGTTTGAAAAAATCGCTCATACAATTTCCCCCTTGTTATTTTTTGGATGTTGCAAGCGGCACTTTACCGCTCTGTTTCAATCAATAATATAATACTCCTTTTCCTCTTTATCAACCTGAATACGGCAAAAGGGAGGGATTTTTTGCTTAAAAAAAGAAAAAAACACCTCAACACCTTGCAATTTTACTGCCATAGCTGTAAATTAAACAGCATACAATACCGTTAAAATGTGAAGGAATAAAAATGGTCAATCATCTTGCAATAATCATGGACGGCAACGGCCGCTGGGCAGAGGAACGGGGACTGACCCGCTCCGACGGACACAAAGCAGGCGCCCGCCAGATCGGCGTGGCGGCGCGGGCGGCGATCAAGGCGGGGATCAAATATCTCACGCTCTACGCTTTCAGCACCGAAAACTGGAAACGCCCCAAAGACGAAGTTGCCGTACTCATGGGACTCATCTCTGAATTTGCCAAAAGCGAACTGCCCAATATGATGCGGGACGGCGTCAGACTCCGCACCATCGGACGCACCGCCGATCTGCCCCTTGCCGCCCGCACAGCTCTGGAGTTCGCCATCAAACAGACCGAAAAGAACGACACCCTGACCATCAACATCGCTCTGAGCTACGGCGGCAGAGCGGAAATCGTGGATGCTGTCAACAAGATCATCGCTGAGAAAAGAACTGCCCCCGTGGACGAAAAGGAGTTTGTCAATTATCTTTACGCTCCTGACATCCCTGATCCCGACTTGCTGATCCGCACCAGCGGAGAGCTGCGGCTGAGCAACTTTCTTCTGTGGGAGCTTTCCTACTCAGAACTCTATGTGACCGACACCTACTGGCCCGACTTTGACGAAAACACCCTCGCTGAAGCTCTGGCAAGTTTCGGCAGCCGCAAACGCCGCTTCGGCGGATTGAACAAAAAATAAAGGTTTACCCACATGGAACTTGTCAATCTGACCGCTCCTTTCAACAGAGCGCACATTTTCACCGAAAGGATCCCCCTGAAATCCGCAAAGACCGCCTACACCGGCATGGTCTATCATTTCCGCTACGGCTCCATGGAAACGAGCTATCTGGATCTTCCCGGACATATCGCCGAAACAGACGACGGCAGACACGCCCGGAACACCGATCTGCTGAATTTCTACCGCCGCAAAGCAGTCCTTTTGCGGATCACGCCCCCAAATGAGGAGTACGGCATCACCCCCGCCGATCTTGAAAAAGCACGGAACGGCAGGTCCTGGCAGGAGTGGATGGTCATTAACGCCCTCTGCGGCAAAGATGACGGATACCAGCCCGCCAGAAAGATTTATCTGACTTTGGATGCCGTTGACCATCTGGCAAAGAACGGCGTCAAATATCTCTTTTCCGACGCCTGGGAAAGCGCCCGGCTGGATGGGGTCTTTCTGAGACTTTTTGATGCGGGGGTAAGCGGTATCTGCAATCTGGTCAATCTGGATAAACTCCCTGATGACCGGGAGTTTCTTCTGACCATGAGTTTCCTCCCCTACCCGGGAGAGGTGACTCAGATACCTGTTTCTGTCATTGCTGAAATTTGACAAAGGAGTTTTTCAATATGAATCAGATCACATCATTGCGCAACGGTACAATCGTCAACAAATTTTACGGCAAAGTCACAGATGGCGTCCTGGCTCTGCCTGTTTCGGGCATTGCCGATGAGGATGCAGCTGTCACCGTCAACGGTGTGGAAGCACAGCGTCTGGGAACTCAATTCACGGCGGTCATCCCCGTTTCTGAAAAGATCACAGAGATCACTATGACGGCGGAAAACACTTTGGGCAAAGTGACCCACTCCATAAAAGTGCTTTATGACAAAGACTCCTTCAAGCGCTACAACTTTCTCATTGACGACAACAGTTTCTTCTGGACCGAGATCGTCAAGACAAAGCCCCGCTCCCTCTTTGACCAGTTCTATTTGAAGTTCCTCAAAAGGATGCACGACGAATACGGCACAAAGTTCAGCTTGAACCTCTTTTTCAGAAATGACCATGAGTTCTGCGAGTTGAGCTCCATGCCCGACACCTACAAAGGGGAGTTCGCCGACAACGCCGACTGGCTGAAAATGTCCTGGCACGCCTATTCTGAGTTCCCCGACCGCCCCTACCAGAACGCCACGGCTGAAAAGGTGGCTTCTGACTACGATCTCATCAAGGGGGAGATCTGCCGCTTTGCCGGGGAAGGCAGTTTCATTCCTCCTGTGGCGGCGCACTGGTCCATGATCCGTCCCGACGGCATGGAGGAGCTGGTGAAACGGGGCGTCCGGGTCATGACCAGCCAGTTCATCAACCCCAAAACCTCCCTGACAGAAAAGCAGAAAGCCGCCCACCTGTGTGACATCGGATTCTTCCAGAACCTGCGGGAGTGTCTCTATCTGGAGCAGGAGCAGATACTTTACAGCTTCGCCCAACAGGTGATCTACCTTCACGGTATGCTGATCTGCAACTACTGGAAACCGGAAGATATCGTCCCCAAACTGAATGAGATCAAAGCCGCTTCACTCCACCATGAGCTCCTCAGTCTGGAAACCCACGAACAGTACACATTCCCCGGTTACTTCAACTACCTGCCCGACCACATGGAGCGTATGGAAACTGCTATCCGCTGGGCAACAGAAGAGGGCTACGCCCCTGTCTTCTTTGCAGAAGGCATTCTCGGCAACAAAGCCTGGGAAAAATAAAGGCGCTGTTCCCGATACAGGTCGGTAAAAAGGTTGAGGGAGTTGGGGCGGGGGAAAAGCCCTTTTGAGGAAAGGTCTTTTTCCCCCGCCCCAAACCCCACCCCCTTTTCCCAAACCTTTTTCAGTAACGCTTTTCATTTTTGAGT
>JAZODE010000081.1:0-16150 GCA_045596885.1 Victivallaceae bacterium | reverse complement strand
GTTTCAGATAGAGGAGGGGGATGAAGTTCAAACCCCGCTTTTCCGCCTCAAGGTAGTCGCTGAGGGGGGGGAGTTTGGGGATGCCGTAACTGCCGGTTTCGGAGTAGATGGAAAAGTAGTTGAGGAAAAAGTTGGAAAGCAGCCACTTTTCAAACTCTTTTTTATGCTTTCCCAGCACCTTGGAACCGTAGACCGCAGTCGCTGTCCTGAGCGTTTTTTTCTGAGGCAGAGAAAATTGGTGCACCCTGATTTCCAGCGGCAGAGAGAATTTTCTGCCGTCGGCGTTGAAACTGATCTGTGTCTGCACTCTTTTGCCGAGGGGGGCGGCGGGTTTGACCCGCACCACCCAGAGCTGGAGCTGGTAAGGGGCAAGGGAAGAAACTTTTGAGGTGTACTCCAGTATGGGGTCAAAGTGCCATCCGGGCTGGACTCCCGGTGTCTTTGAAGCTCTGGTTTTGACGGCTCCGGCGGGGCGGACTGAAAGGGATATGCCGGGAATGGGAGAGAGTTCGGCAGAAAGTTCTTTGACAGGTTTGGAACTGACGGTGATGATGTGGATATTTTCTGTTTCACCAGCGGCGGCAGAGATTTTTCCTTTGGCGGCCGGTATGGTGTCGAGGACTCCGTGGAAAGGCATGGGACGGGAGAGGGGAGGGAGGAATCCTGCTCCCAGATCAGCTGTTTCCGGAGCAGTGCAGCTGGCGGCAATGAGTCGGTCAAGCTGCTTTTTCCGCAGAAGGGCGGTGAATTTGTCACACTCTTCAGCAGTGGTGACTTTGGCGAGTTCTTTGGAAAGTCCGAAAGCGGCGGCTGGGGCGGCAAGACTCTTTTTCCGGTTGTCCACCTGACTGAAAAGCTTGATGCTGTAAATGGTGAACTGGGCGTACAGCGCAGGGCGGCTCAGATAGATGCGGAGAAACTTCATCTTCTTTTTGTCCATCTTCCGTGCCGGGTTGAAGTTGAAACGCAAAGTCCTGCGGATCCCGTCCACGATGGGGCAGGAGTCATAGCACTGTTTGCCTTTGCTGTCTCTGAAATTGATGTAAAGGGATTGGCTCAAGCCCCCGGAAAGTCTCAGATCCACGTCAACGCCGTCATAAAGAGAACAATCCTCCGGCAGATGCAGATTCACCGTGGGGTGGGTGTTTTTTGCCCGGAGTGAGTAGGCGGGGAAATCGATGACAAGGGCTTGCCCCTCTTTCCGGAACTTTGCTCCGTGGGTGGCGGAGACCGGTTTCAGAGGCACCGTCCGGGCGCAAAGCACGGACAGCGTGAAAACAAACAGCAGTAAAACGTTTTTCATAAAAAGTAATATCCTTAAGAGCGTGATAATGAGCGACGGTTATACTATACACCTGTAACGCAGATTATGCAAGAGTTCCCGGAAGAAAAAAAAGTGCTCCCTCTGCCGAAAAGAGTTTTCAGGACTTCACGGGGGAGTTGACTTGCAAAAACAAAGCAGACGGTGTATATTATCCTTATTATGATAAACAAGATTAAAAATTTTACAGCAAGGATCGCCGTGATCGGTCTCGGTTATGTGGGACTGCCCCTGGCGGTGGAGTTCGGCCGCAAATTTGATGTGGTCGGTTTTGATGTCAAAAAAGAACGTCTGGAAATGTTGCGTCAGGGGATCGACGTGACTTTGGAAACTTCAACAGAAGATCTTGCAAACGCCCGTTTTCTGCGCTACACTGATTCCATTGACGATCTGCGCGACAGGGATATTTTCATCGTAACGGTCCCGACCCCTGTCGATGAACACAAACAGCCTGATCTGACCCCTCTGATCCGTGCCTCGGAAACGGTGGGCAAGGTTATCCGGAAAGGTGGCGTCGTCATCTACGAAAGCACCGTCTATCCCGGATGCACCGAGGAGGATTGTGTGCCTGTGATCGAGCGATTCAGCGGTCTTAAATACAATGAGGATTTCTTTTGCGGCTACAGCCCCGAAAGGATCAATCCCGGGGATAAAACCCACACGCTGACAAAGATCTTGAAAGTCGTTTCCGGTTCTACCCCTGAAACGGCACAGCTGGTACAGACCCTTTACGATTCGATCCTGACTGCCGGGACTTTTCCGGCAAGCTCCATCAAAGTCGCCGAAGCCGCCAAGGTCATTGAAAACTCCCAGCGGGATCTGAATATCGCCTTTGTCAACGAACTTGCCAAGATCTTCAATCTGATGCAGATAGATACCAACGATGTCCTTGCCGCTGCCGGTACAAAGTGGAACTTTCTCCCCTTCAAACCCGGATTGGTGGGGGGGCACTGCATCGGCGTCGATCCCTATTATCTGACCTACAAAGCTCAGGCTCTGGGATATCTCCCCGAGGTGATCCTTGCCGGACGCCGTATCAATGACGGTATGAATGAATATGTCGCCACCAGAGTGGTGAAACTGATGATAAAAAAACATCAGCAGGTGTGCGACTCCCGGGTGCTCATACTGGGGATGACCTTCAAGGAAAATTGTCCGGATATCCGCAACTCTCAGGTCCCCGGTGTGGTGAGGGCTCTGCAGGATTTCGGCTGCAAGGTGGATGTTTTCGACCCCTGGGCAGATCCGGAAGAAATAAAGAAGTGTTACGGATTTTGTGCTGTGAACGATTTTTCACAGCTTGATCCGGCTGTATATGATGCTGTTGTTGCGGCGGTAGCCCATCAGCAGTTCCGCAACCTGGAGTGGGGCGCTTTCAGCAAACCTCAGCGGGTCATTTTTGATGTGAAGGGCTTTTTGCCCACTGATCTCATTGATGGACGGCTTTGAAGTTATGAACAAACAAATCACCAATACAAAAGTGCTGGTCACAGGGGGCGCCGGATTTATCGGTTCGCACCTGGTGGATTCTCTTTTGGCGAACAACAACGAAGTTATCTGTCTGGATAATTTCGCAACCGGCAGACGGGAAAATCTTGTTTCTGCTTTGAAAAATCCCCTGTTTACCCTTATTGAAGGAGATATCAGAGACAGAAGCGTCTGCCGCAAAGCCATGGAAAATGTGAAGATCGTTTTTCATGAAGCAGCGCTGGGATCGGTCCCCCGTTCCATTGCTGACCCGGCGGAGTCCACATCGGTCAATGTGGCGGGATTTGTGAATATCCTTCATGCCGCAGTGGAAGCAAAGGTCGGATCATTTGTTTACGCTTCCAGCTCTTCCGTTTACGGTGATGAGGAAAAACTCCCCAAAACCGAGGAGCGCATCGGCACCGCCCTTTCGCCTTATGCTGTCACCAAGTACGCCGATGAACTTTTCGGCGCCAACTTTGCCAGTGTCTACGGCATCAAAGTCACCGGGCTGCGCTATTTCAATGTCTTTGGTCCCCGGCAGGATCCCAGAGGCGCTTACGCCGCTGTGATCCCCCGTTTTGTGACGGCACTGCTCCGCCATGAAAGTCCCGTGATCTACGGCGACGGAACCAATTCAAGGGATTTTACTTTCGTTGCCAATGTGGTCAGTGCCAACATCCTTGCGGCGCTCCGTGAGGGGGCGGGACACCGTGTGTACAATGTTGCCGCAGGGGGAAGAACAAACCTGAATGAACTCTTTTGCTCCCTCAGAGAAGCTCTGGTGATGCGGGGCGTTCCCTGCGGCGATGTGCAGGTTGAATATGCCCCCGGCAGGGCAGGAGATATACCCCACTCTTTTGCCGATGTTTCCAGAGCGGAACAGGAGCTCGGATACCGCAGTCTCTACGATATCAAAGCCGGTATCAGGGAGATGGTCGGCTATTATATGGAGAACTTTGGAAAATGAAAAAAATGCCTCCCCTGATGATCCTGTGCGGCGGCATGGGAACACGGATCAGAGAAGTGACCGAACTTCTCCCCAAACCCATGGTCCCCATCGGTGAACAGCCTATCGTCTGGCATATCATGAAAAGCTATGCCGCTTTCGGCGTGACCCGATTCATCCTCTGCCTCGGTTACAAACGGGAGTGCTTTGTTGATTACTTTGCCAACTATCATCTGCGGACCGCCGATGCCACCATCTTTCCCGGCAGGAAGGATCAGGTGCAGTTCCACAGCAAAAGCGATGAAAGCGACTGGGAGATCACCCTTGCCGGAACCGGTATCGGCACCGGTACGGGGGGGCGCGTCCGCATTGCTTCAAAGTATCTGAAAGAGGATGATGAGTGCTTTTTTCTGACTTATGGCGACGGCGTCAGCGATTTTGACATTGCTGCTGAATTGGAATTCCACCGCGCCCATAAACTGCAGCTTACAGTGGGTGCCGTTCATCCGGCAGCGCGTTTCGGGGAAATGAAAATCGCTCAGGACAACAAAGTTAAGTCATTTGTCGAAAAACCAAGCCGGGTTTCCGGATATATCAACGGCGGTTTTATGGTCATGCAGAAAACTTTTGTTGACCGTTTCATTCCGGAGGAAGATTGTTTCCTTGAACAGCAGCCCCTTCACGATGCCGCCGCAGCAGGTGAAATGGCGGCGTTCCGCCATGAAGGATTCTGGCAGTGCATGGATACTCCCAGAGAGCACACCATGCTCAACGATATGTGGGCAGCAGGGAGCGCTCCCTGGACTAAATTCTGGAAGTGAAAAGAAGTTTTTGAGATGTTCGGCAGCATTTACAACAATCGCAGATGTCTGATCACCGGTCATACCGGATTCAAAGGGTCATGGCTCGTTTTCTGGCTGCAGCAGCTGGGCGCAGAAATTTGCGGCGCAGCGCTGCCCGTTGAAGAGCCTTCTCATTATACCTTGCTCAGAAACAGTTGTCAGTCTCATTTCTGCGATGTGCGGGATCTGGAAGGATTGCAGAAAATTTTCCACGCCTTCCAGCCTGAGATCGTTTTCCATCTGGCGGCACAGCCCCTGGTGCGTCTTTCATACAGAGAGCCTGTTGAGACCTTTGGCGTGAATGTCATGGGGAGCGTCAATGTGCTGGAGTGCTGCAAATGTTGTGAAAGTGTCCGCAGTGTTGTGGTCGTGACCACAGACAAGTGCTATGAAAATCCGGAAACAGGGGTACCCTTTTCTGAATCCGCTCCCTTGGGGGGGCACGACCCCTACAGTGCCTCCAAAGCGGCGGCGGAGATGGTCGTCTCCGGCTATAATCGTTCTTTCTTTGTTCCGGACGGCAGAGTTTTCTGTGCCTCCGCCCGCGCCGGGAATGTTATCGGCGGCGGTGATTGGGCTGCAGACAGGCTGGTTCCCGATATGGTGCGCGGCGCCGCCGCAGGAAAAGTCACCAAACTCCGCAATCCCCGTGCCGTCCGTCCGTGGCAGCATGTTCTGGAGCCTTTGAGCGGCTATCTCCAGCTGGGGGCAGGACTTTATCAGCAGAAAGAGGCGCTGCGGGGAAGCTGGAATTTCGGTCCGGAAGAAAACGATACCATGACTGTCGGCGATGTGGCTGAAAAAATGCACAACTGCTGGGAAAAGATGTGCTTTGAATACGAAGAAGAGCTCAATGCCCCCCATGAAGCTGCCCTTTTGCGCTTGAACTGTTCAAAGGCAGCGGAGATCCTTGACTGGCACGGCGTATGGGATTCCGGTACTGCCATCTCCCGCACTGTCGGATGGTACAGGGAATTTTACGAAAATCAAAAAGTGATGACGGCTGAAGATTTGAACTCTTACTGCCGTGATGCAGAAAAAAGAGGTTTGGCATGGACAAAGTAAATGAAGCTGAAGCTCTCAGACAGCAGATACTGGAACTGACCGCAAAGTATTATGCCCTTGTGCATGATAAAAGCTCCGAAGAGTTTATCCCCGGAAAGAGCCGTGTCAATTACGCCGGGCGCTGTTTCGACGAAAAAGAGATGGTCAATCTGACCGATTCCGCTTTGGAGTTCTGGTTGACTTCAGGCAGATATACAAAAGAGTTTGAAGAGCGTTTCGCTGCTATGCTGGGGGTGAAAAAGTGTCTCCTTGTCAACAGCGGTTCTTCTGCCAATCTGCTGGCATTCATGACTCTTACCGCTCAGGAACTGGGAGAACGGCGGATCAGAAGAGGTGATGAGGTCATCACCGTTGCCGCCGGATTCCCCACTACCGTTTCCCCCATCGTGCAATACGGCGCGATCCCCGTTTTTGTTGACATCGACCCCGCAACGGTCAATATCGACCCGGAACTTCTGGAACAGGCACTTTCCCCCCGGACCAAGGCGGTGATGGTGGCGCACACTCTGGGGAACCCCTTTGATCTGGAAAAGGTAGGCGCTTTTTGCAAAAAACACGGACTCTGGCTCATTGAAGACAACTGCGATGCTCTGGGCTCCCGTTACAACGGACGCTTTACCGGGACTTTCGGAGATTTCGGCACATCAAGTTTTTATCCGCCCCACCACCTGACTATGGGGGAGGGCGGTGCCGTGTACACCTCTGATCCCCTTCTGGCAAGGCTCGCCCTCTCTTTCCGTGACTGGGGCAGAGACTGCTGGTGCCAGTCTGGATGCGACAACACTTGCGGATGCCGTTTTACCCGGCAGTTCGGGACGCTCCCTGCGGGCTACGACCACAAGTATGTGTACAGCCACTTCGGGTACAATTTGAAAGCCACCGATATGCAGGCAGCCATCGGCTGTGCTCAGCTGGAAAAATTGGAGGGCTTCTCAGGGCTCCGGAAGCGCAACTTTGAATATTTGCGCTCCCGTCTGGCAGATCTTCCCCAGCTGAAGATCATGGAAAAACTTCCTCAAAGTGATCCGGCATGGTTCGGATTTCTGGTGACTTTGAGCGATGAAGCTCCTTTTACCCGCAACGAATTGGCAGAGTTTCTGGAGCAGCGCAATATTCAGACCCGGAACCTCTTTTCCGGGAATCTGACCAGACATCCCTGCTTTGAATCTTTGATCGAAGGAAAGGATTACCGTGTGGCGTCAGTTCTTTTGCATACTGATGTGATCATGAACCGGGCACTCTGGATCGGCGTGTATCCCGGAATGAGTTTGGAAAAATTGGATTATATGGCAGAAAGCATCCAATCATTCTGCCGTAAGAAAATATAAGGAACCTGAAACTATGGGAAATCGTACCGTTTTAGTTACCGGAGGCAGCGGCTTTTTAGGGTCGCGCCTGTGCGAAGAATTGCTCAACCGCGGCAATGATGTGGTCTGTGTGGATAACTTTTATACCGGCGCCAAACGCAATATCCGCCATTTGCTCAGCAATCCCCGCTTTGAGCTTATGCGCCACGATGTCAGTTTTCCTCTCTATGTTGAAGTGGATGAAATCTACAATCTTGCCTGTCCCGCTTCCCCCGTCCACTATCAGAAGGACCCTGTGCAGACCGTCAAGACCTGTGTCCACGGAGCCATCAATATGCTGGGACTTGCCAAGCGGATCGGTGCCAAGATCCTTCAATCCTCCACCTCCGAGGTATACGGCGACCCTTCCGTTCATCCTCAGGTCGAAGAGTACTGGGGCAATGTGAACCCCATCGGGATCCGTTCATGTTACGATGAAGGCAAACGCTGTGCTGAAACCCTTTTCAACAGCTATCGGCTCCAGTGCGATCTTGACATCAAGATCGTGCGTATTTTCAACACCTACGGTCCCGGGATGCACCCCAATGACGGCAGAGTCGTCAGCAATTTCATCCTGCAGGCGCTCCAGAACCAGCCCATCACCATTTACGGTGACGGTTCCCAGACCCGCAGCTTCTGCTACCGTGATGACCTCATTGAAGCCATGATCCGCATGATGGCAACTCCCCATGAGATCACCGGTCCCATCAACATCGGCAACCCGGGCGAGTTCACCATTTTGCAGCTGGCTGAACTGGTCATCGAATTGACCAACTCCAAGTCTGAACTGATCCGCAAGGAGCTGCCTGCTGATGATCCGAAGCAGCGCCGTCCTGATATCACCAAAGCCAGAGAGATCCTCAACTGGCAGCCGGTGACGCCTCTGCGTAAAGGTCTTGAGCTGACCATTGAATACTTTGATAAGCTGCTCAAGGAAGATCCTGAGTTCTGCCGTTCCTGAAGTTGAGAGAAGAATCATGTACAATTGTATCATCTGCCGTTATCATGAAATCGCCACCAAAGGCAACAACCGGAGCATGTTTGAACGCTGTCTGGTCGATAATATCCGCCACTTGCTTCAAACTCTTTCCGGGATCAGAGTTTCCCGGGTCAGGGGCAGAGTGCGTGTCGAACGGGACGACAAAGAGGCGTTCACACAGGAACAGCTTGAGGTCATAAAAACGCAGTTGCGGAAATGTTTCGGTCTTGAAAGTTTTTCCCCCGCAGTAATCACCGCTGTGGATATGGAGCAGATCCGCCCCATCGCTGTTGAACTTGCCGGTTCCGCCATTCTGGGATTTCAAGGGGAAAAAAGACCCGCTTTCCGGATCCGGGCACGACGGAGCAACAAACGGTTTGCCCTGACTTCAAAGGAAATAGAGATAGATCTGGTCTCTGCTGTGGCAGGGCGTGTCGGTGAAAATAAATTCACCATCGACCTGAGCAGTGCCGATATCACACTGGGGTGTGAGGTCCGTGATGAATTTGCCGTTTTGTTTATGGAAAGCATTCCCGCCCCCGGGGGGCTGCCCGTAGGATGCAATCCCCGGGTCATGACCCTTCTTTCAGGGGGGATCGACTCCCCTGTGGCGGCGTGGCTCATTATGAAGCGGGGATCCCCTTGCGATTACATCACATTCCACAGTGCCCCCTATACGCCCCCTGAAACGGTGGAAAAGGTCCAGCGCGTGGCTGCCAAACTCAACGAATATCAGCTGCGCGGCACCTTGTGCATTGCCAATCTGAGCGAATTTCAGAAGGCGGTCAGGGACAACTGCAAAGAAAAGTTCCGCACAGTGCTCTACCGCCGTGCCATGATGCGTATTGCCGAGATCGCCGCCAGACACCGCAGATGCCACGCACTTGTGACCGGGGATTCTTTGGGACAGGTGGCAAGTCAGACTGTGCCGAATATGTACTCTGTGGGCAAAGCTGTGGATATGCTGGTGCTCCGTCCGCTGGTGGGCAGCGACAAACTGGACTGCATACATCTTGCTGAGGAGATCGGGACCTTTGATATTTCCAATGTGCAGGTACCGGACAGCTGTACGGTCTTTGCACCCTCTTCTCCCTGTACCGCATCTGAACCGGAGATCCTGGAGCAGGAGGAGGCAAAAATTCCCGATTATTGGCAAATATTGGAAAAAATTGCGGCAAACCTGGAAGAATGGACTTGACATTTTACTCAAACTGCGTTAATTTTTCTCTGTGACTTTTTTTTGATCGCTTTTTACAGGTGGGAGGTTTCTTTTGGCGCGCGACATTGAATATATATTGAAACTGCTCGAAGAGTACGGCATGGTGACGGCTGAAGACATTTTTCATGCCCGTGAAGCCGCCATGAACAGTGATGATATCACTGATCCTGTTGAGATACTGCTCAAACAGGGGAAGATCCAGGAAAGTGAACTTCTTTCCATGCTGGCTCAGCAGTACGGATGGGAGGTCGTTGACCTTAATGACTATGAAATAGATCCTGAGGTCATTTCATCTATCAGCGTGGATATCGCACACAACTACTGCGTTTTCCCGGTGATGAAGCATGATGATATGCTGACCATCGCCATGAGTGATCCTACGGATATGGAAAAACTTGATACCCTGCGCTACCTGCTGGGGATCGACGTCGATGCCGTCGTTGCTCCTGAAGCGCAGATCCTCAAGATGATCCAGAAATACTACAAAGAAGACGAGGTCGTCAGCGATGTCGGTCAGAGCGACTTTGATGAATCGGACAATGTCATCGACCAGGCGGGAACTGCCAATGACGGATTGCCTGAGGATGACGATACGCCTATTATCCGTCTGGTGACAAAACTCATCGTTGATGCCTACAAGATGAAGGCGTCAGATATCCATCTGGAACCCATGGAAAAACGCTACCGTGTGCGTTACCGCATTGACGGTGCGCTCCGCGAGGTGGATGGTCCCCCAAAATATCTGCAGCCCAACTTTACCAGCCGTGTGAAGATCCTTTCCGGTCTTGACATCACCGAAAAGCGGATCCCTCAGGACGGTCGTATCCGTCTGACTGTCAACGGTCAGGATGTGGACTTGCGTGTGTCGAGCATTCCCACCAACTTCGGTGAGTCCGTGGTTATGCGTATCCTTGACAAAGCCAGTATCCAGCTGGATATCCCCAAACTGGGTTTCTATGCTGATGACCTTGATATGGTCAACCGCATCATCAATTACCCGGACGGCATCTTTCTTGTGACCGGACCCACGGGTTCCGGAAAAACCACCTCCCTTTACGCCTTTTTGAACACCATCAACACCCCGGCACGCAAACTGATCACTGTGGAGGATCCTATCGAATACCAGCTTCCCGGTATCAATCAGGTGCAGGTGGACCGGCATGTTGATATGACCTTTGCCGCAGCGCTGCGCAGTATGCTGCGTCAGGCACCCAACATCATCATGGTCGGTGAGATCCGAGACGTGGAAACTGCTGAAATCGCCATCAACGCTTCCCTTACGGGACACCTGGTGTTCAGTACGCTCCACACCAATGACGCTCCCGGTGCCATCACCCGTCTGGTGGATATGGGGGTGAAGCCTTTCCTTGTGGCGACCTCTCTGCGGGCAGTCATGGCACAGCGTCTTCTGCGCCGTATCTGCTCAGAGTGCAAGGCACCCTATACGCCCACAGCTGCCGAGTGCCGTCTTTTGGGGCTGACTCCGGAATATCTTGCCAACCATCAGTTCTACAAGGGCAAGGGCTGCCGCCGCTGCGGCGGTACGGGGTACAAAGGCCGTATCGGTATTTATGAGATCTTCCTCATCACCGAAGATATTGCCAAGATGATTTTTGCCAATGAAAACTCCGTGACGCTGCGCGACTTTGCCCGGCGGAACGGCATGAGAAGTTTGCGCGACGACGCTTTGCGCAAGGTGGAAGCAGGTATTTCCACTTTGGAAGAGGTGCTTTTCGTGACGCTGCGTGATGAGGAATAAGGAGTAAAAAAGATGACTGATATTGAAAACAGCGCACTTATCGATCTGATCCTCAACGAGCACGGAGCGGCAAATCCCCAGCTGAAAGAACAGCTGGATGCTGTGGTTGAAGAGTGTGACCGCTCCGGCAAATCTGCCTACGAGGTCATCACCAATTTCGGATTGTTTACCAAAGAGGATCTGCTTCAGACAATGGCAGACAACCTTGGATCATATGTTTGGGATCCCAAAGCCTTTGGCGATATTTCAAGAGATGTGATCGAAAAGGTCGATCTGAATCTGGCGCGCACCCATCAGGTGATCCCCATCCGTTGTGATGATCTGGGGATCGATCTTGCCATGCGCCGCCCTCTGGACTATCAGACTGTGGAGGCACTGCGTTTTATCCTCAACAAAGATATTCTCCCTGTTCCCTGTGATCCGGATGTCTTTGACGGTGAACTTGAGCGTTACTACCCGGAAAAAGTTGACTCTGTGGCAGATATCGTGGCAGAGTTCAACATCAATCCTGAAGAACTTGAGGAAGAAGGCGATGAAGAGGATCTTGCCAACGCCGCTCCCATTATCAAATTTGTGGATGCCGTTATCAAACAGGCTGTTCACGATAAGGCATCGGACATCCACTTTGAGCCTTTTGAAAAGAATTTCCGCATCCGTTACCGGGTGGACGGGGCTCTTTACGAAATGCCCCCGCCGCCCCGGAGTCTGGCGGCTCCTGTGATCAGCCGTATCAAGATCATTTCCGGACTCAACATCTCTGAACGCCGCCGTCCTCAGGACGGTCGTATCCAGATGAAGGTCAACGGCAGACCTGTGGACTTGCGTGTATCCTGCCTGCCCACCAGCCACGGTGAATCAGTGGTGCTCCGAGTCCTTGACCGTTCTGTGGTCAACTTGCAGCTTGACGCTCTGGGTATCGGTCAGGATGTCCTTGACAAGATCCGTGAGCTGATCCACCTGCCCAACGGCATTCTGCTGGTGACGGGACCCACCGGTTCCGGAAAGACCACCACGCTCTACTCCGCTCTGGGCGAGATCAACAACCCCGAAGATAAACTGCTTACCGCTGAGGACCCTGTGGAATACGATATCGAAGGTATTATCCAGTGTCCCATCAACGATGCTGTGGGCATGACCTTTGAAAAAGCGCTCCGTGCCTTTTTGCGACAGGACCCTGACCGTATCCTGGTGGGAGAGATCCGTGACTTTGTGACCGCTCAGATCGCCGTTGAAGCTTCGCTTACGGGACACTTTGTGTTCAGTACGCTTCACACCAACGATGCGGCAAGTACCGTCACCCGACTGGCGGATATGGGAGTCGAACCCTTCCTTATCGCCTCTTCACTGGTTGGCGTTCTGGGACAGCGCCTGATCCGGCGTGTATGCAAAAACTGCATGACAGAGTATATCCCCACCGATGAGGATCTTGACCGCCTCAATCTCGAAAGAGGACAGGTGGAAGGCAAGACCTTTGTCTACGGTAAAGGGTGTCCCATCTGCAACAACACCGGTTACAAGGGACGGAAAGCTCTTACCGAACTGTTGGTGGTGAACAATGAACTGCGTGAAATGATCTCCAACGGTGCTCCTGCCAATGAACTTGCTGATAAAGCCTGTGAATACGGCATGAGACCCCTGCGGGAAGATGGTCTGCTGGCGATTTTCAACCATGAAACTTCTGTTGACGAGGTCGTCCGTTACACCTGATATATGGAATTTTTACTGAATTTTTATCAGAAAGGAGCATAAAATGCCGCAATATACATATACTGCCATGGACAGCAGAGGCAAGGAGCAGAAAGGCAAGATCGTTGCCGATAACGAAGCCGCAGCTGTTTCCGAGCTTAAACAAAAAGGACTCTTCCCCACATCCGTAAAGGCCGTTGTCGCCAGCAAAAAGGCGAAGAAAGCAGGGGGCAGCGGATTCAACATGGCTTTGGGTCCCATGGTCATCAAGCGTAAGGAGCTGACTGTTCTGACCCGTCAGCTTGCCATTCTGCTTTCCGCAGGTCTGCCTTTGATCCGCTCTCTGCGGACTCTTGAAAAACAGGCTGCCAACCCTGCTGTGAAGGTGGTTCTGTCTAAAACTGCAGATACCGTTGAGGGCGGTGCCACTTTTGCAGAAGCCCTTTCTCAGAATCCCAAATCCTTTGATAAACTTTACTTGAACATGGTCCGTGCCGGTGAGGCATCGGGTGCTATGGAAATCATTCTCGACCGTCTGGCAAGCTTTATGGAAAAGGCAGCCAAGATCGCCGGTAAGGTGAAGTCGGCAATGATCTATCCTATCGTTATTCTTTCCATCTCAATTCTCGCCATGGTGGGTTTGATGATCTTCATCGTGCCCAACTTTGAAAAGATCTTCCGTGACCTGCTGGGACCCTCTGAACCTCTTCCCGGTATCACCATGCTCATTATCGGTATAAGCAACACCCTTGTTTCCAAGTGGTATATGTATGTGGGCGGTGTGGCAGGTGTGGTCATATTCTTTGTGGTTCTGGTGAAGATCCCCATGGGTAAATGGGCATTTGACTGGGTGAAGTACAACATTCCCCTTTTCGGTCCCATCATTGCCAAGACGGCTGTTTCACGCTTCTCCCGTACTTTGGGTACGCTCATGAGTTCCGGTGTGCCTGTGCTGAACGCCCTTGCCATCGTGAAAGAGACCAGCGGTAACGAAGTTGTGGCAAGCGCCATTCAGAAGGTCCACGATGCTGTGAAAGAAGGTGAAGGTATCGCTCCTCCTCTGGGTAAGACTCAGGTCTTTGAAGAAATGGTGGTTTCCATGGTCGAGGTGGGCGAGGAAACCGGTAAGCTCCCTGAAATGCTTACCAAGATCGCCGATACCTACGAAGATGAAGTGGATAACGCTGTAGGTGCTTTGACCTCCATGATCGAACCTTTGATGATCGTGCTGCTGGCAGGAATCGTGGGTACCATCGTTATCGCCCTCTTCATGCCCCTTGTCAAGATCATTGAAAAGATGAGCTGAGAAAAAGGATCTTCCTGTATTTTATGGGAATTTTCAAGCTCCATCAGCCTTTCCCTCCTGCCGGTGACCAGCCGGGAGCCATTGCTTCACTGGTCGCCGGACTTGAAGAGAGAAAGCGTTATCAGACCCTTCTGGGGGTGACCGGTTCCGGCAAGACCTTTACTCTGGCAAATGTGATCGCCCAGTGTGACCGTCCGGTGCTGGTGCTTTCCCACAACAAGACTCTTGCGGCGCAGCTTTACAGCGAATTCAAGGGATTTTTTCCCGAAAATGCTGTGGAGTATTTTATCAGCTACTACGATTACTATCTGCCTGAGTCCTATATCCCTCAGACCGATACCTACATTGCCAAAGATTCCTCCATCAACGAAGAGATCGAAAAACTGCGTCTCTCTGCCACAGCAAGTTTGGTGGAAAGGCGGGATGTGATCATTGTGGCAAGCGTTTCGTGTATCTACAGTCTGGGGGCGCCTGAGGAGTACAACGAGATGTGTGTCCGTCTTTCTGTGGGGGACACCATCGGGCGTGATGAATTGTTGAAAAGGCTTATCGCCGTTCAGTATACCCGCAACGACACGGCTCCCTCCAAAGGTGAATTCCGGGTCAGGGGGGATACGGTGGATGTTTTTGAACCCCAGAATGAGGAGTTCATCCGTGTGGGCTTTTTCGGCGATGAGGTGGAGTTCATCGAACGCCGTGATGCCCTCACCGGCAAACGGAAGGCGGATGTGGAGCTGGGGACGCTTTTTCCCTGCAAACACTTTGTCATGCCCCCTGAAAGGATCCAGGAGGCTTCAGGCGTCATCCGGCAGGAAATGGAAGAACAGGTGCGGCGCTTTGAGGAGCGGAATCTTCTTATCGAGGCTCAGAGAGTCAGGGAACGGGTCAACTGCGATCTGGAAATGATGAACGAGATCGGGTACTGCAGCGGTATTGAGAACTACTCCATGCATCTGTCCAAAAGAAAGCCCGGTATGCGTCCCTACTGTCTTTTTGACTTTTTCCCTGAGGATTTTCTTACCATCATTGACGAATCCCATGTAACGCTTCCCCAGATCCAGGCCATGTACAAAGCTGACCGCAGCCGTAAAGAGGTGCTGGTGGAGCACGGCTTCCGTCTGCCTTCTGCTCTTGAAAACCGCCCCATGCGCTTTGAGGAGTTTGAACAGCTGACGGGAGACACCATTTATGTTTCTGCCACTCCGGGGAACTTTGAGCTTGAGCGTTCCGGGGATCCGGTGGAGCTGGTGGTGCGTCCTACGGGCTTGCCCGATCCTGAAATAGAGATCCGCCCCCTTGAAGGGCAGCTGGATGATGTTATTGCTGAGATCCGCAGCTGTGCCGCAAAAAATCAGCGCGTGCTGGTCACGACCCTGACCAAGAAGAGTTCGGAACGGCTCTCAGACTATCTTTCTGAAGTGGGGATCAACGCCGCTTATCTCCACTCAGAACTGGATGCTTTTGAACGGGTGCGGGTGTTGAAAAAACTCCGTGAAGGCAGCTGCGACTGTGTTATCGGCATCAATCTGCTCCGTGAGGGTATCGACCTGCCCGAAGTGGCTCTGGTGGCGATCCTTGACGCTGATAAGACTGGATTCCTGCGGTCGGTCCGTTCTCTTGTCCAGACCGCCGGACGGGCGGCGCGCAACGCCGAAGGCAGAGTCATCCTTTACGCTGATGAGAAAACGCCTGCCATTGAAGATCTTATCGAACAGACCAATGCAAGACGCAAAAAACAGCTTGCTTACAACAAGGAACACAACATTACCCCCCGGACCATCATCAAAGCCCCCGGGAAGTCCATTGTTGAGATCATCGGCGGCAAAAGCAAAAGAACATCCAGACTCAAGAGCAGCTCCGGCATTGCTGATGCCGTCTTTTCGGTGGAAGGGGAGCTTGATCTGGAAAAACTGGGGCTTTCCGAAAGCGAAGGCCGCAAGCTGATAGATGAATTGACCGCAGAAATGCTCCGCGCCGCTGAGGCGCTGGAGTTTGAACGCGCCGCAGATTTGAGAGATCAGATCAAGGCGTTGAAAAAAGAAAAATAACCCGAGGTAATTTCAAAAGTCATTCAAAAAATGGCAAAGATGCCATTCGCAAAGAGCTGCAAAGGGTAGTTTGAGGTTGCTACCTGTAAGGTAACAGCCGAAAACGCTCCCTTTGTCAGATCGAAGCGAGGGCGCTTTGACAAATTTGAGGAGTTTTGAAATT
>JAZODE010000080.1:0-3761 GCA_045596885.1 Victivallaceae bacterium | reverse complement strand
AGAGCTGCAAAGGGTAGTTTGAGGTTGCTACCTGTAAGGTAACAGCCGAAAACGCTCCCTTTGTCAGATCGAAGCGAGGGCGCTTTGACAAATTTGAGGAGTTTTGAAATTGCCTCAAATAGTCTTTCCTGAAGGAACGATACGCACTTTCAAGCCAATGGCTTTTGCGGCAACGGCTTGGACAAAAGGATCTTTGATTTCCCCCCGCCGCAGGGCTGCTTCAATGTAATAACGGACCAGATGGTGCTGTTTGGCAAGAGAATTGATCGACCATTGCGATGCCATGGCAATAAGTCCGCTGAAAAGTTTACGCCGGTCCTCTCTGGTCGGCTTGGCAATCTTTTTGAATTCCGGAATGGAAATGGAATTTTTGCCGAAAGAGAGTGCGTCGACGATTTTCAAAAGGGGCGCCCGGGTACCGCGGATGAAAAACTCTGCCCAGCAGATGTCCAGATGTCATGGGGCAAAGACCTTTTTTATCTCAAAAGGATTGCTGTTCATTGAACGCTGGATCTGTTCTCTTTCAGCTGCAGGCAGTTTTTGAGCGATTTCGGGGGAAAGAAAGTTGAGGATGATCCCGCCCATCATCCTGTGCTCTTTGTTGGTAAGTTTTGCCACATCAGCGGCAAAAGCATCGGCGTACTGCGGATTTTCTTTCAAACTGAAATAGAACAAGGCAAGCTGCGGCAGGGGATTGAAATTCCTTTTTTCTCTTTTTTTCTGCGCCGGAATATTTTTCAAATACGCCCGGAATGCCGGCAGGATCTCTTGCGGACAGGGCGCCCGGTAATAATTTCCCAATTTTTTCAAGGCTTCGGCTTCGGAAAGAGGGGGGATGCTTTTGACATATTCCAATTTTGCCGCAGATCTGGAAGTTTTTCCAGTGTTTTTGTCAGTCAGTTCCACTTCAAATGTGTGGGACCCTTTAGAATCTTTTGGCTCAAAAGTAACGCACAGGCTTTGAGGGAAAAGAAATACGCCTTTGTTTTGCCCCGTAACTTTCATAGATCGTTCTTTGAGTTTTATGACCTCTTTTTTGCCTCCGGGAGCGGACATTGTGATCTTTCCGCCTAAAAGCACTGAACCATTCTTTGCCGCGGCATTGAAAAAAACGATTTCCACAAAAAATCTCTCTCCGCAGACAACTTTTGTGACCTGAGGAAAAACAGGAGGGCGCCCCGGCAGGATATAACGGAACTGATCTTCTATATTGACAGCTTTGGTCAGAATTATTTTTGCTGAAAACTCCGGCGTTTTGGCTGCAGAACCGGAAAATGTCAAAAACAGCAACAGTATGATCGTCAAAAGCTTTTTCATATCAAACTCCTTGATTTTAAGAAATTAGTGTGCTGTGCAGATATAATTTACACTTTGTAATATGATATTTCAAGTCTTGGGAAGAAATTTAAACTCATTAAATTTGTCAAAGCACTCTCTTCTTCGATCTGATCAAGAGAGCGTTTCTTGCATGGAGCAAGTGCAAATTACCCTTTGCAGCTCTTTGGGAATCTCTTTTGAAATTACCTCGTGGAGGAAGAGGAGGGCTCCGCAAATGTCCGGAGGATCCGTTAAAATAACCCCAGGCAGAATTTTGAACTTCCGGGACTTGACAAACTCAAGAGATGTAGTTATATTAAGCCGTAATCGGAAAAAAGGTGAATTTTCCAAAGAGAGCAAAGGAGGAATAAAAAATGCTTTCTGTAAAAGTCATTGTCGCACATACTGCTGGAAAAGTTGTTCTGGATACGATTTCGATCGATGAAAATGAACTGCCGGATGACCATTTGCTGGTCAAAACTTTGTACAGTGCCGTAAGCGCAGGGACAGAGTGCGCCTGGATTTCAGGCAACTCCAACAACTCAGGACAGCAATTCCCCTTTCGCCCCGGTTACAGTGCCGTGGGAGAGGTTGTAAAGGTCGGCAAAAATGTGGAAGATTTTGCCGAAGGTGACTTAGTGATCGTCCCCTGGCACGGACACCGTTCCTACGCTGTCGTCCCAACCGCGCGCATCAAGGGCGGCGCCCTCAAGATCACTGACAGCCGGGTGGATCTTAAAGAGGCGGCATTTACCCATATCGCTTCCTTTCCCATGCTGGGGGTCCGCCGCCTGCAGATCCAGATGGGGGAATCTGTAATGATCGCAGGACTCGGTATTCTCGGGCAGATCGCTTTGCAGGCAGCAAGACTTTCCGGAGCCGCTCCCCTTTTTGCCTGTGACTTTTCCCCTGAACGGCGGGAGCTGGCGTTGAAACTTGGCGCCGATGCCGTTTTCGATCCCCGTGACCCCGATTTTATTGAAAAAATCACCGCTGCCAACAACGGTCAAAAGATCAATGCCGTGGTGGAAGTTACCGGAAAAGCCGCTGCCTTGAAACAGGCTTTGACCTACACTGCTAAGATGGGCAGGATATCGCTTTTGGGATGTACCCGTGTCCCTGATTGCCCCATTGACTTTTATCGGGATGTCCATCTTCCCGGCATTTCCATTATCGGCGCCCACACCAGCAATCGTGCCTCCTTGGAATCCCGTTCCGGCGGATGGACGGAACACGATGATTACGAAGTTATATTGAAATATCTTGCCACCGGGAGATTTGATTTTGCTTCTTTGATCCATCAGACCGTTTCCCCTGCCGATTGCACAGCACTTTACGATATGCTGCTCAACACCTCCAATCCCCCCATGGGGATCGTCTTTGACTGGAGCTTGCTCTGATTTGTCCCGGAAACGAGGCTGAGGAAAAGACAGGATGGATGACAAGCTCAAAGGGAATCTCCGGATACTCTGGTGGATGATGCTGATGGTTGCGGTCATTCCATTGTTCATGCTGCCCCTTCCTCTGCTGCCGCGCGGGATCCGTAACATCATCATGCCCATTGGATTCTTTTCATATCTTCTGGTCTGCTACGGGATGCTCCTTTGGGGCGCAGCCGTGATGTTAAGTTTTGTGGAGAACAAGTTTGTAGGCATACTTCTTTTGGCGGCATGGATGCCTCTCTGCACACTGCTGTGTTGGGGGTGGGGAACTCTGGTCTTACGGATCACAATGGGGATATATGGTTGTGAATAAGGGGGCAGAATGAGTGACGGAAAATGGAAATTTACAGAGCAGTATACACAGAAAACTTCCTCTGAAAAAATCGAACGGGGCGGCATGATCCTGATATTTTGTATCGGGATGATCCTTCTTGTTGGCGGTCTGCTTTTCAACTGGAAAATCGGACTCTTTGACAGCCAATATTTTTGGGGACACGATGTCAGGCGTATCCACAGGACCGAAATATCTGTGTCTGCCCTTTTGAGTCTGCCCTGGATCGCCGGAGCATTTATGACCGCTGCGGCAATAAGACACTTCTGCCAAAGAAGGAAAAAGTAAAAGAGGTAATTTCAAAACTCCTCAAAATTGTCAAAGCGTCCACACCGCGATCTCCCAAAGAAGGAGCTTGTATTTTTTTGCCTTTTGTGGAACAAAATAATTGAAAATGGTGTCAATGCAGTGTATATTACACAACAGGAGGGTATGTGATAATGAAAGATCTTACCAGCTACGTTTATAATTTTGAAGAACTTATACAGGGGAACTTTCTGTATGTGGACAAAACCGAATATATTTGGCAGCTTGTTCGTCCGAGCAGTGCCGGATACTTTTTGTCCCGTCCCCGCCGCTTTGGTAAATCTTTGACCCTCTCTACCTTGAAGGCTGTTTTTGAAGGCAAAAAAGAGCTTTTCAAAGGTCTTGCCATTTATGAAAAAGCCTAC
>JAZODE010000079.1:0-2775 GCA_045596885.1 Victivallaceae bacterium | reverse complement strand
TCTGATAAAGGGAGCGTTTTTCCGCCTTCGCATAAAGCTACGGCGGGACAAGCGCCTGTTACCTTTCCCCCTCCGCATAAAGCTACGGCGGGACAAGGCAGGTAGCAAGTGCAAACTACCCTTTACAGCTCTTTGCGAATGGCATCTTTGCCATTTTTTGAATGACTTTTGAAATTACCTCCATCATCACTCTAAAAATAAAGGAGAAAAATGAAGTTTCACGGAACACTTGCAGTGCTGACGGCTATGGTCTTGAGCCTTTCAGCCGTCACCGTCGATCCGGGGAAAGCGGTCATTGTCGTCAAAAAAGATGCTGACGGCGTCATCCAGTTTGCCGGAAGAGAATTGCAGAAATATCTGCACAAGATCACCGGCAAAAAGATCCCCATTGTCAACGATGTGAAAAAGGGGAAATACCCCTTTATTTTCGGAATGCCCGCCGGAGTCAAACTGCAGCCCGAAGAGGCACGCTGGGAAGTCACCAAAGATTTTACCCGTCTTTACGGGGACTCCACCTACACAGGCAAAAGCTGGATCCAGCTCCACAAGATCCTCAATCTGAGGGCAAAAAGCGGTGATCTGACCGCTGTTTACGACTTTCTTGAAAAGCAGCTGGGGGTGCTTTTTCTTGCCCCCACGGATGCGGGGCTTTCTTACACTCCCTGCAAAAAACTGGAACTCAAAGAGGGGAAAAATTCATGGGTCCCCAAACTGAACTACCGCTATCTGTGGCCCGACCGGACCAACGCGGCAGCCAACAGGCGCTATAAAGACAAAAAGTTTCCCGGCAATATGCTGGCTCCTCTTGATTTTGTGGATCTCAAAGAAAAAGAGTATCACCGCAAAAGGTATGAGACCAATCTCTGGCTGAAACAGCAGCGTATCGGCAGGAGCCGGGAGTATTACGGCGGACACGCCTTCACCGACTGGTGGGCGCGCTACGGAAAAACCAACCCCGAATATTTCGGTCTGGTCAACGGCAAACGGGGACCCAAATACGCCAGCCGCCCCAAGTGGGTGAAACTGTGCGTTTCCAACCCCGCCGTCTGGGCTAAGATCGTGGAAAACTGGGCAAAGAACAAAAAGCGCACCAATATGATCAATGCCTGCGAAAATGACGGGGGCGGATTCTGCGAATGTGCCAACTGCCGGAAACTGGATATGCCTCCCCGCAACGGACTTCCCTGGGACAAAGATCTTTCCGACCGTTATGTCTACTTCGGCAGACAGATTCTGCACCTGGCAAAAAAGATCGACCCCAACGCCGTTGTCTGCCAGTACGCCTACTCTGTTTACCGCAATCCTCCCCTCAGAGAGACTATCGATCCTGACACCTGTATTATTTATGTTCCCTCCATGCTTGAGCTTGATACTGCTGAAAAGACCTATCAGGAGTGGAAAAAAGCCGGAGCCAGGCACTTTATGCTCCGGCCCAACGATCTTCATATCAACACCTCTTTGCCCATGGGCTTTGAAAAAACCCTCTTTGATGCTTTTCAGATGGGGATGAAATACGGGGCTTTCGGTGTTCATTATGATTCGCTCCACGGTTACTGGGATATTACCGGTGTCGCCGACTATATCTTAGCCCGTGCCAGTGTGGATCCCACCAAATCCTTCGATCACTGGATGAATGAATACTGTTCTGCTTATGGCGCAGCAGCCTCTGATGTGAGAAAATATTTCGACCATTTCAGGATCAATATCTGGGAAAAAGGTATCTGGCTCAAGCGCAAGAGCATCAACGAGCGCACCCGGTACGGCAATTTCCGCAAGGTCATCATGCTGAATATCCACGAGTTTTACAAAGAAAGCGACTTTGACACCGTCGAAAAATATCTGCGGAACGGTCTTGCCAAAAAACTTTCTCCCCAGCAGAAGAAACGGCTTGAAAGAATGCTCCTTGCCAACGAACACTCCCGTCTGACCTACCGTGCCATGGCGGCAAAGGGCAGGGATAAGATCGTTGCGGCGGTCAAGTTGCTCAAGTTCCGCCGTGCCAACAAGGATAAACTTCTTATCAACTGGGAAAATCTTTTCTACCGTGAAATAGGCAACGGTGATGCGGCGGGGATCCGCTCTGCTATGGCACTTGCGGATTATGATGACTTCAACGTCACGCCCGCCATCTGGCGTTTTGCTCCTGACCCCAAACAGGTGGGGGAAAAGGAAAAGTGGTTTGCGCCCCGATACTCCAGAGAGAGAAACAAATGGGAGGCGATCCGGGTGGATACCAACTGGGAAAAGAACAGTTACAAAGATCCCGCCATGAAGAAGATGATGGAAAATTACAACGGCATCGGCTGGTATGCCCGGAATATCAGGATCGATCCGGCATGGAAGGGCAAAAAGATCTATCTGGTCTTCGGCGCTGTGGATGAATCCGCATGGCTTTATGTCAACGGCAAATTTGCCGGGAAAAGGATCTATCAGAAAGATCCCGATTACTACACCCCCTTTGCCCTTGAGATCACCGATACTGTGGACTGGAACCGGAAAGTGCAGAATGTTGTAGTCCGGGTGGAGGATAAATACGGTGCAGGCGGTATCTGGAAACCCGTTTATGTGACCGTAAAAGGGAAATAAACATTTCCTTCTGAGGCAATTTCAAAACTCCTCAAAATTGTCAAAGCGCCCTCGCTTCGATCTGATAAAGGGAGCGTTTTTCCGCCTTCGCATAAAGCTACGGCGGGACAAGCGCCTGTTACCTTTCCCCCTCCGCATAAAGCTACGGCGGGACAAGCCAGGTAGCAAGTGCAAACTACCCTTTACAGC
>JAZODE010000078.1:0-32748 GCA_045596885.1 Victivallaceae bacterium | reverse complement strand
TTTAAACAAAAGGATTGATTGATTGATTGATTGATTGATTGATTGATTGATTGATTGATTGATTGATTGATTGATTGATTGATTGATTGATTGATTGATTGATTGATTGATTGATTGATTGATTGATTGATTGATTGATGTACAAGGCACAGCAGGGGCTGGAGATGATTTTTATTGTGTTGCCTTGTTTTCGCATTTTATTCCTCATGATTTACAGTTTTCTCAAATAATATAGCATGCTAAAAGAAAAAAGTCAAGCGTTTTATTAAAAAAAGTAAATCGTGAGTTGGAAAACTAAATGCTTTGCCCATGATTATGCGGGGGCGGCGCACCAATAATGTCTGACAGGTCTGACTTGTCTGACATGTCCGACCAAGCGCCGCACCGCACGCTCATGCACACTCAGAGCGCTTTCCAGTACTGCGGGGCTTGTCTACCGCAAGCGCCTTGCTCGCGGGGGGCGGCGCACTAATTATGTCTGACTTGTCCGACTTGTCTGACTGGTCTGACACTGCGCCGCACCGCACACTCATGCAAAATCAGAGCGCCTTCCAGTACTGTGGGGCTTGTCTACCACAAGCGCCTTGCTCCCGGGGCGGCGCACCGCACGCTTGGGCATACTCAAAGCTCTTCAGTCTGCCAGCCAGCGCTCCAGATTGGCGGCGACAAAGGCGTCGTCGTGAAACTCCGGGTAAGCGTCGTGGACACGGGTGATCTCTTCTGCCTGTCCGGGGGAAAGGACCTCTTCGGGGTCGATGCACCAGATGCCGGGGAGCAATCCCTGACGGCGGAGCACCTCGTGGAGCCCGGGGATACATCCGGCAAAGCCGTGGGCAGGATCAAAGAATGCCGCATTGCAGTCGGTGATCTTGATGGCACGGGTCAGCAGCTCCTGGGGCACAGGTGCGCCGCTTGCAATAAGAGCATGGAGCTCATCAAGGAGTTCCACAGCCTTTTTGGTCCATGCCGACCAGTGGCCCAGAAGTCCCCCTTTGATGCGGAGCTTTTTGCCGTTGATATCGTATTCGGTCAGAAGATCAAGAAGCAAGTTGTCATCGTTTCCGGTGTAAAGTGTGATGTCGTCCCTGCCGGACTCAGCCACAGCACGCACCACATCAAAGGTACAGTAGCGGTTGAAGGGCGCCATCTTGATGGCAAGGACATTTTCGATTTTGGTGAATTCACGCCAGAACTCGTAGGGCAACATCCTGCCGCCCACGCTGGGCTGAAGGTAGAAGCCGATAATGGGCATGACCTCGGAAACAGCTTTACAATGCTCAAGCATCGCCTCGATGGAGTCGTTTTTCATGGCAGCAAGTGAAAGCAAAGCGGCATCGTATCCGTTGGCAAGTTCAAACTCAGCCTCAGCCACAGCCTGCTCGGTGCGCCCGCAGACGCCCCCCACTTTGAGGATCTTTTTCCCCTGCTTTTCACACCATTCATCAATGAAACGGGAGGTCTCACTCAACACCGGCTTGAAAAGCCCCACTTTTGGGTCCCGGATGGCAAACTGGGTGGAGTGCACCCCCACGGCAATGCCGCCCACGCCGCAGTCGATGAAATAACGGGTAAGTGCCCGCTGGTAGCGGGGAGCAAATTGGCGGTTCTCATCAAGAGCAAGGACCTGAGCAGGAATGGCAACGCCTTCACGGACCTTTTTCAATACTTCGGGTGCGATATCAGATACTTTTTTCATTTTTTCAGAACTTTCCGTTGTTGACTTCAAAGTGGGTGGGTTTTCCGATGGAAATACCGCCGTCGGCGATCCATTGCGCCTGCAGACGGATCATTTCATCAAGACTCATGCGAGGATATCCGAAAAGACGGCACATCTTTGAGGAATCGTTGAGATAGTTCAAATCCCCGGGAGTCCCGGCAAATTTCACCTCTTTGCCCATGATTTCACCCATGATCTTTGCCGCTTTTTCCACAGTCGCCGTTTCGGGTCCTGTGACATTGAGGTAAGTGCAGGGGCTGTCGGCAAGCTCCAGAGCCCGCAGGGCGGCGGCGTTGGCGTCCCCCTGCCAGATGACATTGAAGTAACCGACGGTGTTGTTCACCTCTCTGCCCTCCCAGATGGCGCGTCCGATATCATGGAGCACGCCGTAGCGCAGATCCACAGAGTAGTTCAAACGGAAAAGCAGGATCTTGGTACCGTTCTTTTTGGCATAGTATTCAAAGACCCGTTCCCGTCCCAGACAGGACTGGGAGTACTCCCCTACCGGGGAAGGCGCCACATCTTCGGAGCATCCCCCCTCCTGCACGCTCATCAGAGGGTAGACACACCCCGTTGAAAAAGCAACGATACGGCTGTTTTTGAAGTGCTCTGCCACCAGTGCGGGAGCCAGCACATTCATCGCCCAGGTCAGCTCTTCGCTGCCGCCGGTACCGAATTTGCGTCCAGCCATAAAAATAACATTGGGGATCCGGGGGAGCTTTTCCACCTGTTCCCGTTCCATCAGATCGCAAGGAATGGTTATGATGCCCGCCTTATCCAGTTTCACCCGCTCTTCGGGATTGGAAAAACGCGCCACGCCGTAGACCTTCTTTTCAACACCGGCGGCTTTGATGGCTTCGACCGCCTGCATTCCCATGGTGACGCCCATTTTTCCGGCAATGCCCAGGATCATGATGTCGCCTTCAAGGCGCTTCATCATTTCTACCAGTTCCGGATGGGGCAGCGCAAGAAAAGAATCCAGCTTTTCCACAGAATCCAGTTTTTCTTTGCAATACATTGTATAATATCTCCTTTTTTATTCAGCTCAACGCTTCGTTGACAAACTCGATGATCCGCGTCCTTTTGGGGGCAGCGGAAGAATGACAGACATGCTGCACATACAAGACGGTCAGTTCCCGTCCGGGATCGATGCAGAAGTAAGCCCCCGCAGCACCGCCCCAGCCGAACTCGGTTCTTTCAGAATGTCCCCGTCTGGGACAGCGGACGCCCAAACCGTAACTGTAATAGGGACCACTCCAGGTATCTTTCTGCTGTTCTTCGGTGAGTTCATCGGTCCGCATCATATCGATGGTGGAGCGCTTGAGAATTTTTTCCCCGGAACAAAGTGCCTGAAGCAGTTTATTGTAATCCTCGACCGTAGAGACACATCCGGCACCGCCGCTTGCATAGCAGGGGCCCAGCCGATAGGGAGCGATGCCATAGTTGCCGATGCCGTTGAGTTCAACAAGCTGCTCTCCCGCAGGAATCTCTCTGCAAAGGGGGATCAGGGTATGCCACTCGGAAGCAGGCAGCAGGAATGTGGTTTGATTCATTCCCAGCACATCAAAGATGTTTTTGGTCACATATTCGTTGAATTCAACGCCGGAAATGACTTCGACTACGGCGGCAAGCACATCGTGGCAAAGGCTGTACTGCCACTTGGTCCCCGGTTCAAAACTCAAAGGTTCCTGCGCCAGAGCCCGGATCACCTCACGGGTGGGGCAGCTCCCTTTGGTGGCATCGTAAACACGCAGGATAGAGGGGGCATGAAGATCGTAATTGAATCCTGCTGTCATGGTGAAAAGCTGACGGATCGTGATCTTGTTTCGGGCATCTGCAATGCCTTCCGGAGTCCGCACTTTCATCTGGGCATACTCAGGCAGATAACGGCAGAGTTCATCATCAAGCTGGAACTTTCCCTGCTCCCAGAGCTGGAGCGCCGCACAGCAGGTTATCAATTTGGAACAGGAAAAGATCTGATACCTCTCTTTTCCCGTCAGAGGTTTTGTTTTTGCCATGTCGGCAAAACCTGCCGTATGACGGTAGATCACCTCTCCCTTACGGCAGATGATACAATCGTTTCCGGGGACGGGACACTCCCGCAGCTCATCCAGAAACTTTTCCAATTTTTCAAACATCTTTCTGTAACTCCTCAAATTAAATATTATTCAGGATAGTTGACAAACCACCCTGACAAAAAAATCTTTTTCGCCGCCAGCCGGGGATCTCTGATCCTTGCCGTACACTCATTGTAGGCAGCTGCGCCGATCTGTTCCCAATCCACGGCAACAGTGGGAAACCTTGAATACTCAGGCAGCAGCAGCTGTTTACCATCCATGCCCATGATCCGGTGATCCGTCGCAAGCTCTCTGCCGCAGATCGCCTGATATTTCAGGCAGGCGGCGTGAGCCCACTCATCCGAAGTGAAAAGATAGCCTGTTCCGGCACGGTAGGATGTGCACTCCTCAACAGGTGCAAAACAGCGTATCCCCTCTTCTGCCGCCAGCATGGCAAAGATCTTGCCCCGGAGCAAAAAAGCGTTGTTCATGGAAGAAAGGATCTTCACCGTTTTGATACCGTGCTCCTTGAAATACCGCACCGCCAGTTTGGCGGCAAGGCAGGGATCAAGATCCACTGTGGAAACAGAACCGTCAAAGGAGTTTTCCATCATGATCCCGACAGCGGGCACTTTTAAATCCAGTTCCTGATAAACGGCATCATACTGCCAGAGCAATATGGCGCCGTCATATCCGGAAGTCAATTCACGCATGTATGCGGCATCGTGGACTGAGCGGTCAAATATCATGCTTTTGATCCTGACGCCCTCTTTCTGAGCTGCTGAAGTGATCCCTTTCAAAGCCGAAAAGTACAATCCGGCAGAGGAAAAATATTTTTCCTCGCAAAAAACGATGATGGAAGTATTTCCTGCCGGTGTTCCTTGTTCTCTTGCCGGAGTGAAATAGGTTCCTCTGCCGGACTCTTTGCCGATACCGGGGTACTTTTCGCAGAGATAAAACATTCCCCGCCGGGCGGTACCGTAGGAAACGCCGAATTTCCGCATCAAGGTACGCAAAGAAGGCATCCGAGCCCCGGAAGAATAGGCTCCTGCAAGAAGCTGTTCTTCCAGATATCTGGTCATGGCAAAGGCTTTGTCCGGTCTTTTCATTCTTTTCCCAATTCTGCTTCCGGTAAAGGTGACTCCCTTACCCGCTCTCATAATATAAAGCCGGAACTGTTTTTTTGCAACCGGAAAAACAGCCATATTGATTCACTTTGGCCCACTTTGAAAAAAGTTTTTTTCCGGTATTGAAAAAGCTCCACCCAAGCTATATATTATGATGTACAAAAAAGGACGATCGATCAGATGGCAAAAAAGACAAAAGAAAAACAACTCCCCCCCCTCATGGCGGCACCGGCTGTGTGCGGATTCCCCTCCCCTGCCGAACAGTATGTGGAATCCCCCCTTGATTTGAACGAACTGCTGGTCAAAAAGGCGGCGGCGACCTTCTTCGTCCGTGCTGCGGGGGACTCCATGGCTGGTGCTGGCATCAGAAGCGGCGACATACTGGTGGTGGATCGTTCTCTTGAAGTCACCGATGGTGCCATTGTCATTGCCGCTGTGGATAATGAGTTCACCGTGAAATATTTCAGAAAAACCCCTTCCGGCGTCTCTCTTGAACCAGCCAATGCCGCCTTCAAAAGCATCCACTTTTCAGAGGGGATGGAACTGCGGATCTTCGGTGTCGTCACCGCCTGTATCCACCAATTTTGCTGACACAGGAAGCCACAAACATGATCGGACTGGTTGACGGCAACAATTTCTTTGTTTCCTGCGAAAGGATCTTTGATCCCTCCCTTGAAGGGAAACCTGTGGCTGTACTTTCAAACAACGACGGCTGCTGTATCAGCCGCTCCAACGAGTTCAAAGCCTTGAATATCCCCATGGGAACGCCCTATTTTCAGCTGCGCCCTCTGATAAAAAAATACGGACTCCGATTCCGTTCAAGCAACTACGCCCTTTACGGAGATATTTCACGCAGGATCATTGCGGTCCTCAATGAATTTGTCCCCTTTGTGGAACAGTACTCCATTGATGAAGCCTTCATCCACCCGGCGCTCCCGGCATCGGCTGATTTCAATGCCTTCGGCATCCGCATCAGAGAAACGGTGCGCCGCTGGGTGGGAGTGCCATGCGGCGTGGGCTTTGCACAGACCAAGACCCTTGCAAAGATCGCCAATCATATCGGTAAGAAAACCCCTTCCGGAGTCTTTGTCATGCCTCAGGATCCTTCTGAAGTGCTCCGAAAAACGCCTGTTTCAGAGGTCTGGGGCGTGGGCAGGCGTCTGGCGCCCAAACTGGAAAAAATCGGCATTCACACTGCTTTTGACCTTGCCGGTGGAGATCTGGCTGAACTGAAAAAACGGTTTTCGGTCCTTCTTGCCAAAACGGCGCTGGAACTCCAGGGGCAGCCCTGTATCGCCGACGAGGATCCGGATGAACTTTCCCAAAGCATCTCCTGTTCCCGTTCTTTCGGACATCCTGTCACAGAGTTTGAAGATCTGGCAGAATCAGTTGCGTCTTACACATCCAGAGCCGCCGAAAAGCTCCGCAAAGAAAAACAGCGTGCCGCAGGAGCCAATGTCTATTTCCAGTTCTACCCTGAAAACGCCCCCCGTCCGCTGCCGGGCGGAGTCACCTCGACCACCGTTGCCTTCCCCTTCCCCACCGATGACACGGGGGTGATGATGAAAGCGCTCCGCCCCAAACTCAAGGGTATCTTCATCCCCAACAGGCGTTACAAAAAGTCAGGAGTCCTCTTTTACGGACTTGAATCACTTTCAGAAAGTGCCGCAGACCTTTTTGCCCCTCCGGAAGAACAGACCCGTTCCGGCGTTTTCAGCGTGGTGGACCAAATCAACGCCAAATTCGGCAGAGGGACCTTGTTCACGCTGGGGGAAGGCACAAAAAAATCCTGGCAGATGAAACGCACGCTCCTGAGTCCTGACTACACAACCAGCTGGGATCAGCTGCTCAAAGTCAAGTAAGAGTAAATAACACCTTATCTTCTCAAGGCACAACGTGGGCTGTATTCCGGTAAACTTTGCATAAATTGTACCGGGAGCGGACTTTTTTTCAGAAAGCGTCTTGACAACTCTTCCGGGCCGGACTATATTATCTCCAACAGAAAAACAGTAACCAATTCCGGAGTCTTACCTATGCCTTCCGTCACATTCGGCAATGCTTTGCAGCACTATTTTACAGACCGTTTCCGCCGTCACAGTGCGGTCAGAAAAAAACACATCAATAACTTGAAAAACAGTTCTGATGCTGAAAAATATGTCCTTTCAGTCAGAAAGAAAATCAGAAAACTTCTGCAGCTCCCCAGTGAAAATCCCCCTCTCTGTTCCCGTATCACAGGAAAGATCACTTTCCCCGGCTTCACTGTTGAAAAAGTCCTTTTTCAAAGCCGGGAAGGATTTACTGTTACAGGCAACTTTCATCTGCCTGCCCCCTCTCTTCCCCGTCCATTGCCAGCAGTGCTCTATCTGTGCGGTCATGCCCCTGACGGTAAAGCCTCTTCCATGTATCAGAGATTCTGCCGTTCACTTGCCATGCGTGGATTTGCCGTTCTCATCGTTGATCCCATCGGTCAAGGGGAACGGAAACAGTACAGTGCCTCCATTCTCCCGACAGAACAGCACAACATCATGGGAAAACAACTTCATCTTACAGGCGGCGATCTCTTTTCATGGCGTATTTACGATGCGATCCGTTCTGTGGACTATCTGCTTTCACGCCCTGAGGTCGATCCGGCAAGAGTCGCCATCTGCGGCGAATCAGGGGGGGGCACATTGACCACCTGGATGGCTGCGGTTGAGGACCGCGCCGCATGGATCGTCCCTTCAAGCGCAGTCACAACATGGCTGCACAATGTGGAAAATGAAGTTGCTGTCGATATGGACCAAATCCCTCCGGGTGCCGCCGCAGAAAACCTGGATTTTGCCGATTTTCTCATCGCGGCTGCTCCCAAACCCATGCTGCTTCTGGGGGGGAAAAAAGATTTCTTCGACCCAAGAGGTTTTGCAGAGATCGAAGAAGAACTTAAAAAAATCTACACTCTCCTCGGTTCTCCCCAATTCCCGGATTCCCTGATGGGTGAGGATTATCACGGAATCTATCAGCCCCTCAGAGAAAAGGGGTATGAGTTCCTCTGCTCCCTTGCAGGAGTCCCCAACCCCTGTAAAGAGGAAGGAGAGATCCCTGAAAACACTGCTGAAGAACTCTATGCCGCTCCCGGGGGCAGTGTTCTGACACTTCCCGGAGAAAGAAATTTTTATGAATTTGCAGCAGAAAAGGCAGAAGTGCTGAAGAAAAACCGCAAAAATACTTCTCTTGAAACGCTCCGGCGCCGTCTGAAAAAACTTCTCGGAATCGGTTCTGTCTCAGCTCCAAACTACAGAAAACTCACCTACCGTTACTACACCAATGATGGCTCCTTTCAGAACTATTCCCGCTTCGGACTTGAAACAGAAAAGGGCGAAGTGATGTGTGTGTTGCACAGATCGGCAAAAAAGAAACTCTTTTACAACTTTGAAGAGGTCCCGGGGGAAACATGTCTCTATATTCCTCATGAAGATTCCGCTTCAGAACTCAACTTACGGGAGCCCGCTCCTGAGGATGCACTTTACAGTCTGGACTGCCGGGGCACAGGCGAATGCATTTCAACTGCCTGCGACCAGATGCCTGAACTTGATCTCTACTACTATTACGGCGTCAACTATCACTTCCCTTCGCTCCATCTTCTTTTCGGAGAAGATATGTGCGGCAAGCGGGTGACTGATATCCTGAGTGCTCTGGAACTTATTGCTCCCCGTTCCTCAACGGGTAAAGTAGTCCTTGAAGCCAAAGGACATGGCTGTATCTATGCTCTGCTGGCGGCAGTGATTTCGCCTTCTGTCTCAGCACTTCGCCTTGAAGAAGTCCCCCGCAGCTGGGAAGAGATCGCCGTCTCTCCCCTCCCCGCAAGCGCGGAGTCTCCTCTTTCCATTCTGCCCCGGAATATCCTTTCCTTGACAGATATACCTGAAATCATCAGAGCTCTTGAAAATTCAGAGATCGCCGTTTCAATCAAATAAAACGCTTTCTGAAGAAAACACATAACTTGCACGTGGGAAGGGATTTTCACTTCTGCAGCAGATTTGAGCCTTCCGCAGTCCTCTCCCCGCATTTTCCAGTTATGCGCTTTCTCTTTTTATCAAATGATAAGGCAATATGATCTCCTGGGCTTTTTGAGTGCCTGAGAGGAGATTTTCCAACAGTTCCACCGTTTTTTCAGCGATAGCCTTGTAATCCTGTGAAATGGTGGTCTGCGCCGGGATGCAATATCGGGAAATATGAGTCCTTTCGGAGCTGACCAGTTTGATGTCAGTTGGGATCTTTTTGTTGAAAAGCTCCAGACAATAGGCGGCGATGCCCCCCACATTGCTGCCGCCGCAGCAGAAAATGCCGTCGATATTCCGGCGGAGCAACTTGCCTGTTTCCTCCATAAACAGATCGGCTGTTGCCACACGGACCAGAGATTCTTCACACGGCATACCGCAGCGGCGCAAGGCTTTGAGAGCCCCGCTGCGTCTGATTTCAGCGTTGCCGACGCCGGGGGAACCGTGGATCAGGACACCAACTTTACGGCATCCGCAGGAAACAAGATGAGATATGGCAAGATCCATCCCCTGTTCTTCGTCGGAGCGGACAGAAAATATATCGCAGGAGCGCTTTTCAACACGCTGGTCCAAAACGATATAAGGCATGGCAAAACGCTCCTCCCAATAATCAGGCGCAGGGATACCGATGGAAATAACGCCGCAGAAAGGGATCCCGCTCAAACGCTCCAAATCATCAGCAGGCAGGATCTCAATGCGGAATTTGTTCCGTGCCAGCTCACGGATCAAAGGGGTCGTCACCATCTCCACATATTCCGGAGCCGGATAAATTTGCTCATAAGGTGAAACGATGACCACATTTTTCTGCCGCACCGAAAGCCGGGGACGGTAATTGTGGGCACGCGCCACGGCAAAGACCTGTTCCCGCACTTCGCGGCGGATATTCGGGTGGTGGCTGAAGACCCGGGAGACGGTGGCAGTCGAAACACCTGCCAATCTGGCGATTTCCTGTATTTTCATGATTTTTAAATTCCTGAATTGATTCATTTACAATATAATCCACCAAAAGCATGAAAACAAGAGGTATTTTCATAATATTTTACAAAAAAACTTATTTTTCTTCATTGTAATCCCATCAAAACATGTCTATATTATCCCATAATCAGAAGAGAAAGAGTTGACAGATGAAAAAAATAAAAATCGGACAAATCGGGATCGGACACAACCACGGTTCCGAAAAAATGGCATCCCTGCGACGGCTCAGCGATATTTTTGAGGTGGTCGGCGTGGTGGAAAGGGATCCTGAATGGCTGTCAAAACGGGAAAAACTCACTCCGTATGAGGGGCTGCCTTTTATGACGGAAGAAGAACTTTTCAATGTTCCCGGTCTTGAAGCGGTCGCTGTGGAAACTGACGGTTTTGATCTCTGTCCCACGGCGCTGCGCTGTGCGGAACGGGGAGTCCACATCCACATGGACAAACCCGGCGGCGAAGATCTGGGAGCTTTCAAAAAACTCCTCGATATGTGCAAAGCCAAAGATCTGGTCTTTCAGCAAGCATACGTCTACCGTTACAATCCGGCAGTGCGTTTCTGCCTTGAAGCGGTGAAAAACGGATGGCTGGGGGAGATTTTTGAGATCCACGCCGTCATGAGCCGTTACGATGGAGACAACCCCGCCTACCGGCAGTGGCTTTCGCAGTTCAAGGGGGGCGCCATGTATATTTTTGCAGGCTACCTCATCGACCTTGTCATCGCCATGCTGGGTGCTCCTGACAAGGTGACTCCTTTTATGAAAAAGACCCGGAACGACGCCTTGATCGACAACGGTCTTGCGGTCCTCGAATATGCCAAAGCCACAGCAACGGTGCGTGTTTCCGTAGAAGAGGTCGAAGGATACAAACACCGCCGCCTGATTGTCTGCGGAACAGAAGGCAGCGTGGAGATCTGTCCCATTGAATTCCAGCACTACTACACAGACAAACTTTCCGCCCGGCTGACCCTGAAGCACCCCAAAGGAGCTTATGAAGCAGGAACACATACCGTAGACTGCGGACTTCTCAACTGCCGCTACGGTTCACAGCTGACGGAGTTTGCAAAGATCATCCGTAAAGAGATGGCAAATCCCTGGTCTTTTGACCATGAGTATCTGCTCCATAAAACTCTTCTTGAAGCATGTAATGTCAAAATTGAGGAATAAAAATGTCAAAAAAAACAGCTATCATCACGGGCGGTGCCGGATACATCGGCAGTGCCGTTGCCAAACGCTTTGCGTCTCAGGGGATCCAGGTCATCCTCTTTGACTGCAATCAGGAACAGATCAACAAAGTCTCTGCCGAAATCAATGCCGAAGGCAGGGTGGTCGATGTAACAGATTACGCTGCAGTCTCCGCCGCCGTGGAAAGTGTCAAAGCCAAATACGGAACTGTTGATATCCTTGTCAATGTGGCAGGCGGCAGTGCCCGTTCTGAGATCCGTCCCTTTGCCGTGCAGAAAATCGAAGTCATCCATCAGGTGATCGACATGAACATGTACGGAACGCTCCATTGCATCCGGGCGGTCGCCCCCATCATGATCGAACAGAAGAGCGGCGTCATCGTCAACTTTTCCTCAGCCGTTGCTCTGGGGGGTATCGTGGGATGTGCCGACTATGGAGCTTCCAAAGGGGCGATCATGGCGGCGACCAAATCCATCGCCATGGAACTGGGGCAGTACAACATCCGGGTGAACTGCGTTTGTCCGGGTAAGATCCAGCGTCCCGACGCCCAGCCGGCGGATGTGGAGGCTTTCGTCAAGAAGCACACCTATCTGAATGTTCTCGCCAATGCAGAAGATGTGGCAGATCTGGTGGAGTTTCTCGCTTCAGACAAAGCCCGCTGCATCACAGGTCAAAACTACATCATCGACAACGGACGCTCCCTGGGGCTCCGTGGAGACAGAAACCGCACCGACTGCTGAAGTTTCTTGAAATAATCCAAAGGCTGCTGCAAAACAAAACATTTGCGGCAGCCTGCGTTTTTAAGGAGAAGAAAAATCCGTTTAAAACAAAAAATGGCTCCGGCGCTTGGGCTCGAACCAAGAACCAAGTGGTTAACAGCCACCTACTCTACCATTGAGCTACGCCGGAGCATCGTATACAGCTTAATATAACACCTGATTTTCAACTTTTCAAGCTGGATCCTGAAAAAAAAGCGAAATTTCAGCTTTTTTTCGTTTCCAAATAGGAGCTTGTCTTTACAATAAATGTGCCGTCTTATTATTTTCTCTGAGGGAAACTCTTATCATCTCGGGAGTGACCTCTTTGCCAAGTTTCTTTGAAAGTGCCGCAGCAGCATTTTCAATATTCAAATCAGCAAGTGTTATTTTTTTCAACTCGCCACGCTCCTTCATCCCTACCAGATCGTCAGGCAGAAGTTCCGCCTCTGTGTAATAGATCGTGCCGTTATCGTAGTCGAGGACAAAAGCAACCACCCCCGGGATAATCGCAAAAAGACAAAGGAAACAATTAGTGTAAAAGACACGCTTATCAATAACCTTTGAGGCTTCTTTGCCGATGCGGTGACTGAAAAAAAGGGTTCCGCAACCGGAAGTGAATAAAAGGGCTGCTGCCATGACCGCCATAGTAAATCTTCTCATAACCGCTCCTCTTTTGCTTAAAAAAGTTCCCCCTCTGCTTTGGGGAGTTCCGGTTCAACCGGAATCTCTTTGAGCAGAGATTTGAAATCATTGTCAGCACACATATTGGCGATTTTCTGCCAATCAGGTGCCTTTTTATCAAGCACATGTCCGCACGCTGCAAATTCTCCGGGCAAATCACATTTCAATCTTGTAAGCCCAAGATTGCGGCAGATCAAAGCATGTCTGCCTTCAAGTTTGGCACTGAATTTTCCTGCGGAGATCCGGAGCGTTCCATCCTCATGGTACCACTTTTCCGTGCTGCCGTGGGTATTGAGCAGTTCAACGGCACTTTTGGCACCGATTCCCGGAACGCCTTCGATATTATCCACACTGTCCCCCAGAAGTGCCAGATAATCCGGGATCAGTCCGGGGACGACACCGAAATCTCTGACCACCTCTTCCGGACCGCACTCAACGAATCCGCCTCCGGAACGGGCTGGTTTGAGCAAATGGACTCTTTCATCCACCAGAGAGGAAAGATCCTTATCCCCCGTAACGATGAAAACGCGCCCGGAGACACTGTTTGCAAAGCCTCCGATCAAGTCGTCGGCCTCATAATTTTCCGCCCTGAGCAAGGGCCACCCGAAAGCCGCTGCCATCTCTTCAATGGCGGGCATCTGCTGTTTCAACGGCTCCGGCATGGGGGGACGGTTGGCTTTGTATTCCGGCAGCAGCTTCAAACGGAACTCCACCTTGCCGCAATCAAAGAGAAAAGCCCCCCTGTCAGCAGGAAAGTCCCTGTTGATCTGAAGCAGGAGTTTGGTCATGATATAAAGGGCATTCACCGGCTCGCCCCGATGATTGTTCAGCTGTCTGATGGCATAAAAGGCGCGGAATATCTGACTGAAAGCATCAACAAGCACCACATCCGAGTGCGGCACAGCCTCTTCCGACTCCTGTTCCACAACCCCGTGGGTGTCTTTGGGAGCAATCGTTCCGGCACCTTGCTGTTCCGCCCATTCAAAAAGATCAGGAGAATCGTCCATAATAAAGCAACTCTGTATTTTAAAAGTAGACCAGATGAGGAGTCTCAAATGCAAAACTTGCGATTGCGGCTCCGAATGTAAAAAAAGAGGTTCAAGGACCGGGAGGCACAAAAGCTTAAGAGGAGTAATTTATGAAGAGGAGAAATTGCATTTAAGCAATCATCCCTTCCGGACTTGAACCCTGCATATTATATACCGGAATACTGTTTTTTGCAAATGTTTTTTTAGAAATTTGCTTAAAAAAATGTTGACATGACAACCATTCCAAACTCTTAATGATACAGAAAACTTTCTGATTTTCCGCCAAAAAAGTCGAAAAAAATTTAAACATGATTTGAATATTAGACAAATATGGCGTATTTTATTGTAATGAGTGTATGGCTGTTGCCGCTTGCCATCAACGGACTTGACCATACTGTAAAATAGATCCGGTCACACAATAAAAAGAGGAAAATATTATGAAACATGGAAAATTGCGTACAATTCTGCCTGTTGTGATCTTGTTTTTCGTCGGAGTTGCCTTTGTGATAGGTATGGTGATTCTTTTTGATAAATCCCCGATGCTGCGGACAATGTTTTCCGGCGACTCAGGGGAAACCATCGGCGAAGTTGCTCAGAACTCTCCCGCCAGCATTGCAGCAAAAACCAAAATGGCAGCATGGGTCTCAATGCTTATCTTTTCAGTGATCACAGCATTGCAGCTTCTGTCATTCGGGATCGGTGCTGTGGTTGTCAAGGGAATCAAAAATAATGAAGAGTCACTCCAGACAAAAATCAAACAACTCGACAATGCCGCTATCTTCTTTGATGTTCCCCTTTATGTCGGTCTTTTCGGAACAGTTTCCGCTTTTCTTGTCATGACCTTTTCACCCCAAAGCAGCCGTTTGATCGCCTATTCGTCAACATTGATCGGTATCGTCTTCAGCCTTTTGTTGAAACTGACCATGGAGTATCCATTCCGCCAGCAGCTGCTTCGCCTTACCGATGAGAAAAATACAGGAGTCGGCAAGTGAATCGCGCCATTCTCATAGTCATTTGTGACTTTCTGGTCTCAGCGATGCTTTCGATGATGACCGGAATGGTCCCGGCCCATACCGGCGGTACCGGCGTGGGGTTGGATGAGCGTACGACCCGGCTTCTTCTGGGGGAATTGGAACTGCGCCAGCGGGAGCTGCAGAATCTCCGCCAGCAGCTCCGGGAAGCGGCGCTCCGCAGCGGACATGCTGCTGAAAAGGAAGCAGCGGTCCGGAAGATCACTCAGGAATTGATCGACAACATGCAGCGCATCGAAAAGGTCAAGCGCGCTCAGCGTGCCACCGCTGCCAACACCGGAAAACTGACGCCTGCAGAACTTCAGGCACGGTTGGAAGCTGAAGCACGGAAGCGCCTTGAGCTTGAAATCAAATTGCGCGATCAGATGCTTGATTCACGGAACTCCTCAGAAAAACTGGCGCACACACAAGGGCTGCTGGAGCAGGAACGCAAACGCCTGACAGCAACTGAGGAAAAACTCAACACGACGACCCAGGCAGAAAGAGCCGCCAATGCTGAACTGCGCAAGCTGGCAGCCGAATACCGGTCGGTGCAGAAACAATTCAGCTCTTCTGAAACTGCAAGACGCCTTTCAGAGCGTGAACTTGCCGCCGCACGGAACGCCATCGCCGCCAGAGACGCCGATCTTGCGGGAGTCAAAAATGCTCTCAGCGAAATGAATAAACGGATCGGTAAAGTTTCTCTTGAACGCCATGAGCTCCAGAGATCTCTTGCCTTCACAACCGGCAAACTCAACACCGCCGAAAGAGACAATGCCGAATTCAAAGGGAATCTGCGCAAAATGGAGCGCACAGCCGCACAGCTGCGGCTTGAACTTGCCCAAGCCAGAGAAGACCGGAAACAAATGGAAGGTCTGGTCAAACGCTCCCGTCTGGAACTTGTGGAGGCTCAGAAGATCGCTGAGGAAAGCAAAAAAGCTGCCGCACAGAGCGATTTGAAGGAAAAACTGGCAAAACAGCAGTTGGTCACAACCAAAGAGATGCTCAAGCTGGTCACTGCCAAACCCGCCGCAGAAGCCTTCAAACGCTACTCTGCTTCTGCCGTAAAATTGAATTACACCATTCAGGAAAAAGGGCTCCTTCTGGGGCGTGCTCTGGAGGGTAACTATGTCCCGGTGCTGGTCCGTTTCGGCAACCGCACGCTGGCGATCGCCCCCTTTGACATTCTCATCGGCGCAACTCAAAAGAATCTGCTTTTCAGAAATATAGAGATCCTCACATACAAGATCTCCGCTCCCGATGGCAGACACAGTACGCCCCTGACCTCTCCCATGCTGGCGATCAAAAACCGCCAGGGAGACCGTCTCGGTGCCTTTGAAATCACCATGCCGGGCAGAGTGCCTTTGAAACTGATTTCCAGAAAGCAGCTCATTGAAAGAGGTACCGAGGATCTTTTCCTTTTCAGCTGCCGTAAATTCGGCAGAAGCAGCGCCACACTTGTAGGACGCTGCTCAATAGATCCGCGATCTGACTACCCCTATCTTCTGATCCGCAATGAAAGATCCCGCAACCCGATGCGGCTCAATGCAGAGCTGGGTGATATCGTTGTCACCAGAGACGGCGGCTTTGTGGGCGTAGTTACCGGCTTTGAAAAGAACAGCAATGAAGCACGGGTCCTGCTTTTCAGCGGCGCTGATGTCTGGGATAAGGCTTTCAAGATCCCGGTGGTCAAAAAGAAGGGCGCAAGGTTTGCTGCAGAGTTTGGCGATGCCGTGCGTAAATTCAAACCCCAGAGACAATAAGCAGACGATAGCTGCTTTCAGAAAAAAAGTTTCAAGATGAGTTTTCATTCCTCCGTGGACAGTCTGCACCACACCGATGCACCCACTGAACACATGACAAAAATTCTCGACAACTCCGTTGAGGCAGAAGATTCGATGAGTGTTGAAGATATCCGGCAGCTGCTCAAATTGCCGGAGAGCAACTCTTTGAGTGTCTACGAAGATCTTCACACCATCGGGATCGGCGGTTTCGGTGCGGTCTATGCGGCGCGCGAACCCGGTTTGGAACGAAATCTTGCCTTAAAACTTCTGCGACCCCGCTACCGGGAAAAACGCAGCCGGATCAACGAATTCATCCGTGAAGCACGGATCACTGCCCACATTTCCCATCCCAATATCGTCCCCGTCCACAGGATCGGTGTCTTTGATGATGCGGGCGTCTATTTTTCCATGAAACGCATTGCAGGAGAAACTTTGCGTGCAGTGTTGCGGAAACTGCAGGAAAACCGTCCGGGCTACCGGAAAAAGTACCCCCTGCCCCGGCTTCTTGATATCTTTATCGGCGCCTGTCAGGGGGTCAACTACGCCCATCAGAATGGCATTCTTCATTGCGACCTGAAGCCTGAAAATCTCATGATCGGAGACTTTGGCGAAGTTCTTGTCATGGATTGGGGCATGGCACGGTGTCTGCCGGGAGTGGCTTCTGAAAAAATGTTCCCTTTCCCCGATGACGGTCCTTCAAAAAACATAGGGGGCACCCCTGTGTATATGGCTCCTGAACATTTGAGTTTGAACACGAAAGAGCCCTCGATCCGTTCAGATATCTACGCATTGGGGTGTGTGCTTTACTCTATCCTCACATGGAAAAGTTCTCCTTTTGAAGGCGCTGAAACTCTTGAAGAGATCCAGAAAAAAGTGGTGCAGGAAAAACTTATTCCTCCCCGGCGCTGTGCCCCGGAAAACCAGCCGGTCCCCCGGGAACTTGAGTCTATATGCCTGAAAGCCATGGCACGGGATCCTGAAAAGCGCTACGAATCGGTCTATGCCCTTATGGAAGACCTGCGGAAATACCGTGACGGTCTGCCGGTGGATGCTTACGCATCGTCGCCGATCTACAAATTCAGCAAGTTTTTTTTCCGCCGCCCACTGGTTCCCATTACATTTTTCCTCTCTCTTCTGGTGTGGTGCGGCTTCTCGGTCTACACAGCTTTCAACGACCACATTTATGCGGAGTCTTTAAGGCTCAATGCCATCAACAGTTTCCGCAACGGTTCCCAGAAACTGCTGCAGGCAAGAAAACGGGTGAACCAACTGAAACGGGGAACCATGAATCTGCTCCAGATGCAGAGTCTGGAAAATGCGATCGCCGCAGACGCCGCTGACGCAGAAACCGGCTTCAAAACGACTTTGGACATATTGGAGCGGATCCCTGCCAAACATAAAAACCCCCGGCGTATCAACGCCACGGCAGAACGGATATTCCGCGATCTGACAGAGTTTTACAATCTGACAGGCGACGATGAAAAACTGCATAATATTGTAAAGACTTTTAATGACAGATGGAAAAAAATATTCCATGATGCCAGACAAAACAATCCGGAGCTCAACAGAAATTTCCGTCATGCCCTTTCCGGTATCGGTACTGTTTTGCTCTGTCAGCAGTCGTTGCCTGATGTCAAATGGCACATTGAAGACAGCGAAGGCAGGCAGCTGAAAACCATTGAATCCACTCCGTGCAAGGACTCCAACGGAAGAGAGTGTCTCAAACTGCAGTTACCCATCGGACTCTACTCCGTGGTGCTTACGCCCCCAAAAGGAGCGGCACAGCGGATCCCCTTGCGTTCCTCTCTTGCAACGGTCAACCGGGTCGACCTTTCATTGCCTGAAGTCATTCCCTCCGGCATGATCTTCATTCCCGGCGGTGAATTTATTCACATTCCCGAAGTCAGCAATAACTTCAGACGCCGCTCTTTTGAAGGGGACTTTCTGATCAAAGGCACAGAGGTGACAGTCGGGGAGTATCTGGAATTCTGGAAGTCCCTGAAGGATCCCCGGCTGAAAAAACTGTATTGTTCTTATTATTTCGCCTCAAAAGATTCCATGCTCGGTTATCCCGCCTGGGACGCCCGGGGCAGACTGCTGCGTCCGGGGCTTTCCCTGAACCATCCAGTCACAGGTATTTCAGGACATGCGGCAGAGGCATTCTGCCGTTACAAAAGCAAGATCATGCAATGTCCTGTCATGCTCCCCTCCCGTGCCCAGTGGAGCAAGGCTTCCGGCGGCATCGACGGCACAGACTACCCCTGGGGCAATGTTTACAAAACCGGATACGCCATCATCAATGTGCCTTCCATGGCTCCTGTGGGAAGTTCCGGCGGGGACCGTTCTATTTACGGCGTACAGGATCTTTCGGGGAATGTGCGTGAATTTGTTAAAGTTTCAGTCAAAGACTCCGGTCTCAAAGGGAACTACGCCATTGTCGGCGGATCATTTTTCTCTCATCCGGAGTTAGCCAGAAATTCCAACATCGTTTATTCTTCCCGGGGCGGGAATGATATAGGGTTCCGGTATGTCATGCCGGTTGAGAAAAAGCAAAAGACAGCAACAGTAAAAAATGATTGATTTCCGCAATATCTGCAAAAGTTTTTCGGGGAAAGATATTCTCCGTGATGTCACACTCAGGATCAACCCCGGAGAAAGGGTCGGTGTCGTCGGTCCCAACGGAGCCGGTAAAAGTACCCTCTTTTCCATACTCATCGGCGAACTTTCCCCGGATTCAGGTTCCATCGCCATTCCGAAAAATCACCGTATAGGTCTCATGCGCCAGCATATAGACCATCGGGAGCTTTCCCGATCGCTCCTTGATTTTACCGCAGATGCCATCCCTGAGCTCAAAAGCGGTGCCGATGAGCTTAAAAAAATTGAAAGTGATATGGCAGCGGATCTGATCCCTGAGGAAGACCTTGAACGGGTCCTCCGCCGCCATGGAGAGCTGCAGACCATGATCGAACACCTGGGCGCTTACCGGATGGATGTGGAAGCGGCTCAGGCTCTCAGCAGTCTCGGCTTTGCCGAAGGGGATTTCAAGCGTCCTCTTTCAAGTTTCTCAGGGGGCTGGCAGATGCGTGCCGCTCTGGCAAAAGTGCTGATTTCACGCCCTGACACATTGCTTCTGGACGAACCTTCCAACTACCTGGATATTCCGGCTGTTGAGTGGCTCTGCCGTTTTCTTGCCACCTTTCAGGGCACATTGATCCTCATTTCACATGACCGTTTTCTGCTGCGGAAACTCACCGATGTCATCGTTGAGATCAATCAGGGAACTGCCACCCGTTATCCCGGCGGATATGATTTCTATTGCCGTGAAAGAGAACAACGCCGCTACGCCCTTGAAGCGGCAAAACGCAACTCAGACCGGGAAAAAGAGCGTCTGGAACGGCTCATCGACCGCTTCCGCAGCAAAAGCACCAAAGCGGCAGCGGCAAAAAGCTGGCAGAAAAAACTCGATGCCATGGAAGATATCACTTTGCCGGATGAACTCAATTACAAAGGAGTCATCCGTTTCCCGGCTCCTCCCGATGCAGGGGTTGAAGCGGTGCGCCTTGAAGGTGTTGATTTCGGATATGATGAAAAAAATCTTCTTTTCAAAAATCTGGAACTCACAGTCAACTCCGGCGACAAGCTGGGTATCATCGGTTACAACGGACGGGGCAAAACCACTTTGATGAAACTGATGGCGGGGAAACTTTCCCCCTGTTCCGGCAGAGTGACACCGGGGCACCACGCCGTCATCGGTTATCAGGCACAGGAGTTCTCGGAACTCCTCCCCGATGAAATGTCGGTTTATGACGCTGTCCGAGCCGCACTTCCGGCAGGCGCTTCAACTGCTAATTTGATGAACATACTGGGCTCTTTCGGATTTTCCGGCGATGACACAGAAAAGCGTTGCGGCGTCCTCTCAGGCGGCGAACGCATCAGAGTGCAATTTGCCCGGATCTTTGTCAATCCCCCCAACTTTCTGCTGCTGGACGAGCCTACCACCCACCTGGACCTGAGCGCCCGCGAATTGCTGCAGCAGGCTCTTTGCGACTTTCCCGGAACAGTGTGTATCGTCAGCCATGATATCGAATTTGTCCGGAACGTGGCAACGACCATTCTTGCTCTGGAACCGGAAGGCATCAAAAAATACTACGGCAATTACGACTACTATCTGGAAAAATCTGCTTCTCTGATCCCGGCGGCAGTTCAGGTCCGTTCCGACGGTGCACCGGTTCAGGACAGCGCAAAACTCCGCCGTCAGGAGCGTGCAAGAGCCCGTCAAGCCATTCAGGGCGAACTGAAAAAAGCTAAAGATGAAGTGGCAAAGCTGGAAAAACTTTACGATGAGCTTTCAGACAGAAAAACTTTTCTGGTGGCGAAACTTTCCGGCGGCGGCAAGGTGGACTTTGCCGCACTGAAAAAAGAGCTTGCTGAGGTTGAATCAGCACTTGCCAAATGCGAAACAGACTGGGAAGAAGCTGCAATGGAACTCGAAGCGTTGAAATTGGAAAACGACCGGATCCACAGCAACTGAACTTTCATGCTTTTTTCTTTTTGGGATTTGACAAAATCCCCTGATGAATGTATATTAATAGAGTTTGTCCTGTTTTGTCCAACATATATAGCAAAGGTGTACCATGACGCAGACTTCAAAAAACTACGCGCTCCTTACCGTTGAAGGCAAGGAGATCCAGTTGCCGCTTGTCATCGGCAGTGAAGGTGAAAAAGGAATCGATATTTCCGGTCTGCGACGAGATACCTCTTGTGTGACCATTGACCCGGGGTTCATGAACACCGCCTCCTGTTACAGCCAGATCACCTTTATCGACGGTGAAAAGGGGATCCTCCGCTACCGGGGGTATGACATTCAGGAGCTTTGCAAAAAGGTCATGTTCGTGGATGTGGCTTATCTGCTTGTCCACGGAGAGCTGCCCAGTGAAAGTGAGCGGCGGAACTTTTCCCGCCAGCTGAACTTGAACTCCATGATCCACGAGGATATGCGGCGCTTCTTTGACAACTTTCCTCAGGGCGCCCACCCCATGTGCATTCTTTCCACCATGATCAACGCCATGGCGGCGTTTTATCCTCAGGTGGACTTGAAATCAATGGCGGATAACATCGACGACTCCTGTGCCCGTGTGATCTCCATCGTCCGTACCATGGCGGCGTTTGCCTATAAGAAGTCCATCGGTGAGCCGGTGGTCTATCCCCGGCAGGATCTTTCATACTGCGCCAACTTTCTCAATATGATGTTTGATTCTCCGGTGCGTCCTTATGTGATCAGTCCTGAGGCGGTGCGGCTTTTGAATACGCTTTTCATCATCCACGCCGACCACGAACAGAACTGTTCCACCTCAGCCGTTCGTGTTATCGGCAGTGCCCAGGTGAATTTGTACGCCACCATTTCGGCAGGTATTTCCGCTCTGTCTGGTCCCCTTCACGGCGGAGCCAATCAGGCGGTCATCGAAATGCTCCGCATGATCCAGGAGGATGGAGATGTGGAAAAATTCATCCGTCTTGCCAAAGACAAAAGCAGTCCTTTCCGCCTTATGGGATTCGGACACCGTGTCTACAAAACCTACGATCCCCGTGCTGAGATCGCCAGAGCTGAGTGCGAAAAATATCTGGCTTTGACCGGCTATACGGATCCTCTTCTTGATGTGGCACGGCGTGTTGAAGAAGCTGCCCGCAAGGACAGTTATTTCGTTGACCGTCAGCTCTATCCCAATGTGGACTTCTACACCGGGATCCTCTATCGTGCTTTGGGTATCCCTGAAAACATGTTCACAGTCATGTTTGCTCTGGCGCGTCTGCCCGGATGGGTCGCCCACTGGAAAGAGATGATCGGCGATTCCACCAAGTTGGTCCGTCCCCGTCAGATCTATACCGGAAGAACCGGCGATGAAGCCAAACGGGAAATCGAAAAACGCTCCATTGCGGCGCACTTGATCTGATTGGCGTATGGGAAGCAGATTCCGTTTTCTTCACTGCGCAGATCTTCATATCGGCTCAGCCTTCACCGGTTTGAGCCGCAGGATCCCTGCCCTTGACGGAACTCTTTCAAGAACCCCCTTTCTTGCATGGCACAACACCGTTGAGACAGCAATTCGGGAAAGAGTGGATTTTCTTCTTATTGCAGGGGACTGCTTTGACCGGAGTGCTCCATCTCTTCAGGGGCGTCTGGAATTCAGAAAAGGTCTCGAAAAACTCAACGATGCCCGGATCCCTGTTCTGGTGTGCAGCGGCAATCACGATCCCTGGCCTCAGGCATGGTCGGAGTCGGTAAAACTTCCTGAAAATGTGATTTTCTTCCATCCAGGTGAGGTCAAATGTCACTCTGTCTGTAAAGCAGGAGAGATCGTTGCGACTGTAGGCGGCATCGGACATGATTCCCTCAATGTCCTTGAAAATCTTGCCGTCAAAACTGGGGAAGCTCTGAAAGGAGCTCCCGGTATGCACATCGCCTGTGTCCACGCCAACTTGTGCGGCGATCTTCACGCCGCCCCGGCATCGGCGGCAGAGCTGCTGGCTCTGCCCGTTGACTACTGGGCTCTGGGACATGTCCACAGCCGCCGCATTCTCCACGAAAAGCCCTACATCGTCTACTCCGGCTGTACTCAGGGCAAAGATATCCACGAACCGGGGGTTCAAGGCTGCTATGTGGTGGACTGCGACGGTTTCGGCGGCATTGAAATGAATTTTCATCCCACCTCTGTTCTGGAGTTCCAGACATTTGAGATCAACACCGCATCCTGTACCGATCTTGATGAAATGCTCAGCAAAACAGTTGAAGCTGTTTCTGAATATAAAAAGGAAAACGATCTTCTTTTCCGCCTGAAACTTACAGGGGTTTCAACACTTGACTCCGAACTGCGTTTCTGCAACGCAGAGGAACTGCGCGATATGGTGCAGCATGCCGTTGAGAGCAGCTGCCCCGGCGCCTATCTTGAAGAGATCATCCTTCTGACCCGCACGCCCCTTCCTCCGGAAACGGCTCTTGTTCAGGCAGCTGAACTTGAAGCGGCAGAAAAAGAGATCGCAGAAGAGAAGATCCTTGAATCCGTTTATGATGAAATGCGTACCCTTTTCAGAGAGCTCCCCGTTATCCGGCAGGAGCGCTTTGAAGAACTGCGCAAAGAAGGCAGCGCCCTGCTGGCTGAACTGCTGACTGCTCAGGGAGCCCCCAAATGATAATACGCCGTTTGCACATCGACAACTTTGGGACCTTCCACGATTTCGATCTTGAACTTGCTCCGGGAGTCAACCATCTGGCATGGCACAATGAGGCTGGCAAAAGTACTCTTCTTGAATTTATCCGCCGCATTTTCTGGGGATTCCCCGACAAAAGAAGCAAGCTCAACCCCTACCCTGCCCTGAAAGGCTCCGGGCTTTACGGCGGATTTCTTGAGGTCACTTTGAAAGATGGAACTCCGCTTCGCCTTGAAAGATACGGTCTCAGGGGAAAATTGAAGATCATTCCGGAAAATGGTGATGCCGAAACGGTTTCCGACATCAGCTGTTACACAAAGATCTCCGAAGTTTTCTACCGCAATGTCTGTGCCGTGACTCTGGATGAAGTGACAGCATTCGGGACACTTGATGATCCTGAAATACGCCACCGTCTCTATGGCAACGCCCTCAGCAATGGCGGCGTTTCCCTCTCTGAGATCCAGGATACACTGGTCACTGAATCTGAAAATATCTTCAAAAAGCGGGGGACGCTCCACCTTTTGAAGCAGCTTTCCACCGAATTCAGCGCCAGCGAAAAACGCCTTGCGCAATCTGCCAAAGCCATGCCTGCCTATGAAAAAGCGGTCCTTTCAGCCGAAAAGTTTGAAGCAGAAGCGCAAAGGCTCCAGAAGGAGATCGATGAACTGCAAACCCGGATCAACAGTGCCGAAAAAGCTCTGAACGCAGAAAAACTCCGCCGCAAACTTGCAGAAGATGAAGCTCAATTTGCTGCCCGTCCCCTCCCGGCACCTGTGCCTGAGGCGCTCCCCCCCTTTGAAGAAAAAGCGCCCCAGGTTCCGCCGGAGCCTGAAAATGTCACACTTTCTCCGCCGCCGGAGCGCCCCGCCGCCCCCGCTCTTGAAGGGAAATGCGACATCTCCCGTGCCGCATACCTTGGGGAGCGTGAACTTGAAACGTGGAATACGCTCCTTGAAAAAGGGAAAAAAATCGAAAAAAATCTCCGGAAAAATCTTTCCCTTACTTTGGGGATCTGTCTCTTTGCCGGCGTATCTGTAATTCTGATTGCAGCACTTTATCCCCAAGAGTGGTTGCTCAATGTTTGGGGAGTGCTGATACTCCTTACCCTGCCCCTGCCCCTTATCAGAGGATACAAGGATCTGCTTGAAAGAAACAAAGTGCTAAAGGCGAAACAGGATCTTTTCTTCCGTTTTGCCCTCAATCCCGTTCTTGAAGAAAAAGAGCTGCCCGTTCTTCTCAATGAATTGATGCTCTTTCAGAAACGATTGGGGGAATATGAGGAACAGATGAAACTTTTTGAGGCACGAAAAAACCAACTTGACAACGCATTTCTTGAGTACAAAGCACGCCGTAAGCTCCACGATGAAAAGCTCCGTGCCTTTGAAGAACGCAGAAAGTTCCATGAAAAAAAGCGTCTGGAAAATGAAGCATTGTGCCGCCATGCCGCCATGGAACTTGCCCGGTATGAAAGTGAAAAACTTTCTCTTTCCAAGCGCCGGAAAGAGCTTGAGCAGCTTTATCCCGACTCCCGTCAGGCAATCGTAAGTGAAGAAGAGATACTCAAGATGAAAGAAAAGCTCCGGTCTTTGAAGATCCAGCGGGAAGAAAAAATCGGATTTTCAGGCGCCGAAAAACGGGAAGCAGCTCTGCTTCTCAAAGGAGTTGACACCGCCGTGGAAGTGAATATCCGGGAACAGCTGCGTGGAAAAATGCGTTCGGCAGCTGAAAAGTATCTGGTTCTCGCCGCGGCAAGGATCATATTGGAGCGTGCCGTGGAACGCGCCGAAAGAGAGAGACAGCCCGAACTTTTGAAAAAGGCATCTTTCTATTTGGAACGATTTACCTGCGGCGTCTACACAAGAGTTTACAACTCCGCAAGGGAAAATTTGCTGAAAGTGGCAACACCTGATTCCCCGGAGGGAAAAAACGCCTCCCAGCTTTCCCGGGGCACCCGGGAACAGCTCTTTCTGGCGCTGCGCATGGCTCTCATCGACTCGTTGTGGCAGGATGAAGAAATGCTGCCGGTGGTTTTCGACGATATTTTCGTCAATTTCGACACCAATCGCCGCAATGCCGCATGGCAGACCATCAGATCCTTTGCCGCAGACAAGCAGCTTATTATCTTTGAATGTAAATAATTTTAGGAGTTTTTATCATGGCTTTTGAAATGCGTCAAGGCACCGTCTATCTGGAAAACAGCACCGGAAGGCGTTTTATTCTGGTCAACCACAATCCTATGGCACTCCTTTCCATGCGCTTCTGGTCGGAGTCCCCTGAGGGCGCATTCAATCTGGCGGCTCCTGAGATGATTTCCATCGACGATCTCATCGCTCTGCGCCAATCGGGGGAGTACGAAGAGCTGGGAGATCTGCCTCCTGATGTTTTCAAATCCATGATCTCCTCTCTGGTCGCCGCAGCAGCACTGCCCGAAGAGGATATAAAATTGCTCAAATCCCTGATTTGAAACTCTATGCTCATCGGTCTGAAAAAAGAAAAACTGCTCTGGATGGCAGGGGAAATAACCCTTGCCCGGCGCCGCATACGGGAAGCAGTCTTTCTGATGCAGAACGATGAAGACAGAGATTTCTTCAGCCAATGTTATCACTTTGAAAAGGAGCAGTTCAAGCAGTTTGCTCCTTTTTACCTCTTTGAGTCCCCTGAATTTCTTGCCGCCGTGGCTCAGGGTGATCCGGATGCTGTCGGGGAAGCGCTGCTTTTTCTTGAAAGCGATCCCTACTGTTTCCGCTCAGGCTACATCAAAAAGAAGCTGTGCCATGCACTTAAAAAAGCACCCCTCGACCGGGAAAAACGCAGCCGGATACGCAACTATGTCCTCTCTTGCGTTTGCATCCAGCGCCCGGTTTCTTTCAAAGATATTGCTGCTCTGGGCGCCCATTTCTATACACCCGGATTCCACACCAGAGCGGAAAATTTGAAAATCATTCCTTTCAAATACATCATTGCCCGCAAAAAACATCTCTTGAAAAAATTGGCAGAAGCCCGGGAAAATCCACACCGGTTCCCTGCTGCCGTCCCATTTGTTCAAGAAGAAAAAAAGCCTCTTTCCCCTGTTCAGAGCTCTCTTTCAAAACAGACATTTTCCCTGTCGGCAGTAGTGGAACACATCCGTTCTTTTTTCTCCGCTGTCTGGTCGAGAACTTGAAAAAATCCTCCTCAAGGTGTATATTAGGTGAATCGTTTCAAGTCAACATCTTCAGGAGCAAATGTGATGGAAAATCTGAAAGAAACACATACCATATCCGTTCTCGTTGAAAACCGTTTCGGCGTGCTTTCACGGGTTTCCGGATTGTTTTCCGGCAGAGGATACAATATTTCCTCTCTGACGGTCCATGAAACCAACGATCCCGCCTTTTCAAAGATGACCATTGTCACCACCGGTGACGCTTCTGTCATTGAGCAGATCCATAAGCAGCTCAACAAACTGGTGGAGGTCGTGGAAGTCTCAGACCTGACAGGGGGCGGCTTTGTGGAGCGTGAAATATCTCTTGTCAAACTCCGCACTCCCACTGCGGAATCCCGTTCTCAAGTGCTGCAGCTGGTTGAGATCTTCAACGGCAGTGTGGTTTCCGTCAGCCGTGACGCCATTGCGGTGGAGCTCTCAGGACGAAGCGACCGCATTGACGATTTTATGGAATTGATCCGGGACTTTGAGGTCATCGACATGGCACGCAGCGGCAGAGTCGCCATTGCCAGATGCGCCAACCCGGCAACAGATGTCAACTGAAAAATACGAGGATATAAAAATGAAAGAGATCATCAGAAAAACTGTTTATCTGCTTCTGGCGGCGGCATTTTTTGCCGTTCCCTGCTTCTGGAAACCTGCCAGAGACTACGCTCCCGGACTGGCTGTTATAGCCGGTATCATCTTTGCCGTCACCTGGGGGAATCCCTTCAAAGAATACACTTCAAAGTTCACCTCCACTTTGCTGGGCGCCACCATCGTCGGTATGGGGTTCGGCATGAATCTTATGGAAGTCCTCAAAGCGGGCGCCAACGGCATCGTTTATACGATCATCGGTATCAGTGCCGGTATCGGATTGGGAGTACTGGTAGGGAAATGGCTCAAACTCAGCCGTGACACCATGTATCTCATCAGCGTGGGGACCTCTATCTGCGGCGGCAGTGCCATTGCCGCTGCAGCACCCGTTCTGAAGGCTAAGGCACACGATGTAGCCATTGCCTCAGCCACAGTATTCACCCTCAACGCTGTGGCGCTGCTGGTTTTTCCTGCGGTGGGACACGCACTGGATTTTACGCAAAACCAGTTCGGTTACTGGGCTGCCCTTGCCATTCACGACACCAGTTCCGTTGTGGGCGCCGGAGTCCAGTACGGCGAAAAAGCTCTTGAAGTGGCGACGACGGTGAAACTTGCCCGTGCTTTGTGGATCGTCCCTGTAACGCTCTTTCTCTCCTTTTTCGTGGCTCCTGTTGCCGCAGGGGAAAAGCGGGCAGTCAAATTCAAGGTGCCGTGGTTCATCCCCGGATTTCTCATCGCCGCCGCCATCGTCACCTGGCTGCCCGATCTTCTGGGCAATGAAAAAGCAGCCGCCTGTGTGACCGACGGAGGCAAGTGGTTGAAGAACATTTCAAAGTTCGTGATGATCACCACACTTTTCCTGATCGGCTCCAATCTGAGCCGGGAAAAGCTCAAAGAACTGGGGCTCAAACCCGTGATCCACGGTGTTATCTTGTGGGTCATCCTCTCGGTGACCTGGTGCTGTGCCATTGCCGCCGGATGGGTCAACTGCAGAGGATAAAAGTTATTTGAGGAACTCTGCAAGCAACTTCCAGTAACCTTCGCCTGCAGTGGAAATGATGTTATTGTGCCCCGCGCCGAAAACGTGATGAAACCGTTTGGGTGCCGGGGCTTTTTCGTAGAGTTTTTTCCCGTGGGAAAAGGGGATGATCCGGTCCCTGTCGCCGTGTATGATGAGAATAGGGCACTTGACAGCTGTGATACATTCAATATTGCGGAATCTGTCCCCCGGAAACCACTGCATCTTTGCCACAGCGTAGGTGCTGGTAAAAGGTGCTTCAAGGATCAGCGCTTTCGCTCCTTCCACTTTGGACGCAAGAAATGCGGCAGCCCCCGTCCCCAGAGAAAAACCGTGGATCACGATTCTGGAGGGGGGAATTTTTTTCTCTTTTGTAAGATACTCCCACACCCGGAGCACATCTCTCTGCACAGCGCTTTCAGAAGGTTTCCCGCTGCTGCGCCCGTATCCTTCGTAGTCAAAGGCGCAAAAGCCATAATCTCTCTCCCGGAACCACTCCTGCCGCCACGCCAGAGTGCGCAAGTTTTCAGCATTGCCGTGGCAATGGAGAAAGACCAAACCGTCAGACGCGGCAGGGGGCGTCAAACGCACTGCGATCTTCATTGCGTTCCCAATGTCAACCATCTCAACGCCGGAAAGAGCAGGATAATTATCGGCGGGGGGCTGAAAGATGACCTTGTCAGCCAAACGCCCTGCAAAACGGACGATCATAAAGACTCCAATCAAGACAATAATGATCCCGATGAGGATCTTCCGGTATTTCATATTTTGTGAAAGATGGAACTTCCCACCCGGATCAACGTGGAGCCGCACTCAACTGCTTCACGCCAGTCGTTGCTCATCCCCATGGAAAGTCCGGGAAGTTTCACATTCAATTTTTCTTCGATCATATCGCGGCACTCCCGCAACCCGGTAAAAACCTTGCGGCACTCCTCAGTAGAAGCCTCAAGAGGCGCCATGGTCATGAGTCCTGTGAGCTTGATATGTTTTGCCTCAACAGCTGCCTGTGCCAGTTCAAGGGCACGGTCAACAGGGAATCCCCCTTTGCACTCTTCGCCTGAAACGCTGATTTCCAGATAGATTTCCGGAACGCAATTTTCCTCCCCGGCGATACGGTCGATCCGCTGCAGCAGCTCAATGGAATCCACAGAGTGGATGACACTGGCGACCTTCAATATCTTTCTTACCTTGTTGCTTTGAAGTCTGCCGATGAAATGCCAGCAGATATCTTTGGGCAGAGTCTCTGCTTTGGGCGTCAGGACCTCTATCCGGTTTTCAGCAAACTCCCGGACTCCGGCATCGTAAAGTTCTTTGATGACCTCTGCGGAAACGGTCTTTGAAACCGGCAGCAGCTTCACATCGGCGCTTTTGACCGACTCAAGCTCTTTCAGAAGAGCAAGATAATTTTCAGTACAGCTCATTTGGATTGTCCATTGAATTTTTTACGGTTTTCAGGCATGGCAGCGGTGATCTTGGTTCCGGCGGGAAGACTCTCAGTCAGCCAGACATTGCCGCCGATGACGGAGTTGTCGCCGATGGTGATATCCCCCAGCACAGAAGCGCCTGAATAAATGATCACATTGTTGCCGATGGTGGGGTGGCGTTTCTGCCCTTTGATCAATGCGCCGCAGGCATCTTTTGGAAAACTGACAGCGCCTAAAGTGACTCCCTGATAGATCCTGACCTTTTCCCCCAGCACGGCGGTTTCGCCGATCACCACGCCGGTTCCGTGATCTATGAAAAGCCCTTTGCCGATATGGGCGCCGGGGTGGATGTCGATTCCCGTGGCAGAGTGTGCATATTCCGTCATCATGCGGGGGATGAAGGGGATCTTTGCCTCGTAAAGCACATGTGCCAAACGCTGAATGGCAATAGCTTTCAAACCGGGGTAGCTCAATATGACCTCATCACAGCTGGCAGCGGCAGGATCGCCTATATAGGCAGCTTTCACATCCTCTTTGAGCATTTCCCTGATATTGGGCAGCTCTGAAAGAAGCATGAATGCCGCTTCTTCGCACCGTGCTTCTTCATCACATCCGCATGAGCTGGTGCTGCTGCGGTGAAGCGCCCGGCAGATCTGGCTTGCCAGTTCATCGAAACAAATTTCCACCAATTCTTCCGTATCCACCTCTCCCCGGAATCTCTGATCGAATCCCGGAAAAAGCAGTTCAAGGAGTTTATCGGTGACGCTGACGACCTCGGAACGCCGGGGCAAATGATCCCGATTGGTATAATTTACGCCGAATCCGTCTTCATAAGAACGGGTCAGGTCAGAAATGACACAGGAAAGTTTTTTTGATTTTTTGCCGCATCTCATAATTCAGCTTTTTCACTCCACATTCTGAACTTGTTCACGAAGTTTTTCCAGCTCCGTTTTGAATTTCACCACCAAAGCGGAAAGCTCCGGAGAAGGCGCTTTGTTGCCCAGAGTCGTGATTTCACGGAAGAACTCCTGCAGCAGAAAATCCATTCCTCTGCCTGATGGTTCGTTGGACTCAAAAAACTTGTGCAGCTGGACAAAGTGACTTTTCAAACGGGTGACCTCTTCGGAGACATCCGATTTATCCAGATAGAAAAGCATTTCTCTTGCAAAGAGTTCGTCATTGGGTTCGACCTGCAGTTTTTCTGCAGCCAGTTTGCAGTAAAGACGCTTTCTGGCGATTTCGGGCACCTTGGCAGCCAGAGGTTCGATCTGTTTGAGAAGTTCCTCAAGCAGAACAGTTCTTTCCTGCAAGTCAGTTTTAAGCGCTTCCCCCTCACGGGAACGCATGGCACAAAACTCGGCTCCGGCGGTGCTGAGCGCCGCTCCGAAAGCCTCAGCCAGTCCCGGAGCATCAGCATTGTCACAGACTGAAGCGATCACCCCGGGCAGACTCATAAGCTCCTCAACATTGACATCGGGGCTCTGACCGTTTTCCACCCTGATCTTCCGGGCGACGGCGACCAGTTCCCCCAAAAGTGCTGTGTCGATCTTCTGTCCGCCCAAGCCGTTTTTCCGCAGCATGACCTTGATACTGACAGAACCGCGGCTGATGAAGGAACCGACCTTCTGGCGGATCAAACTTTCCATCCCGCTGAGTTCGGGGGGCAGAGAACAGCGTACCTCAAGCTGTTTCCGGTTGACACTTGATATTTCAACTGTAAAAAAAAGGCTTTCACCGAACTGTCCGTCAGCCTTTCCGAATCCGGTCATACTGCGCATATCATTTCCCCCCTGCGGTTATTTTTCCTGAGCCGTTTTTCTTCTGTGTTTCCCTATTTTCCGGAGCCGATTCTCCCCGAAAGAGAAAACATTTTGAAGTTTTGAGCTTTTTCACAGTAACACTCCTGAGTTCAGCTTCTCCGACGACTCCAGCCATGGCGATTTCCCACTCATGCAAGTCTTTTCTGCCGGTTCCGCAAAAAACAACATAACGGTCTTTGCTGATTTTCCAGAGCAGAGAAAGCTGAAGGAACTCTTTTCCATCTGCAGCAGGAACACTGTTTTTTGTCCACGGACGGGGCGTTGAAATGCCGTTCCCGCCTGTTGTATCAAGTGCGAAAGATGTCTGAACAAGTTCAGGCTGGGTGAAACGCACAGTATTAAGATCTGCAGCAGTCAACTGCTGATACAAAGCATCCATGGCATATTTCCGTGCCTTGTTCATTGCCTTTTGAGCGTTCCCGTCAAGTTTACCGATTTGCCGCCGGATCAATTTAAGGGGACGCCAATACGCCATACGGGGTTCTGATATGCCGAATACAAGATAATCTGTTGCCAGATCCGGCACATGCCATGTCACACAGATCTGCATTTTTTCGCCGCCTGCAAGAGAATCCTCAACGGCGTTTTCACTGTTCTTTGAAAGCACAGGACCGGTCAGCAGAACAGGGGGAGTCAAACGGACATAAGCAAATTGCTCCGCCGAAAGTTCTCTGGCGTGTTTGTAAATAAATTTCCGCGCCGATTCCACCGCCTGTTCCTGGTAGTATGAATCGGAGTGGCACCCGCATAAAGCAAGCACTACGGGGGGCAGCAGCAAATGATATTTCATTGCATGATCTCCTGAAATGTTCATATTATGCAGTTTTTTCAAAAGGCAGACATTCTCTTTTGAAACTACTTGTCATAATATATAGCCTTTTTCTGCAAAAATCAAGATTTGCAGCGACAAATTCCCGGCATCTGAAGAGAGTTTTGCGGAACTTCCTTCTTTTTCCATGATCCATAAGAAAGGCGCCGGGTCGAACTTAACACTTGAAAGGAGGTAATTTCAAAAGTCATTCAAAAAATGACAAAGATGCCATTCGCAAAGAGCTGTAAAGGGTAGTTTGAGGTTGCTACCTGTAAGGTAACAGCCGAAAACGCTCCCTTTATCAGATCGAAGAAGAGGGCGCTTTGACAATTTTGA